>CACOSS010000005.1 GCA_902629955.1 uncultured Pelagibacteraceae bacterium | reverse complement strand
AAAAGTAAAAGAATTAAGAATTGATGATGATCAAGATTCTATTTGGATGAGTGTTGATATTGGCAAGGGTGCTAGTTGCCATGTTGGTTATAGATCGTGTTTTTATAGATCTATTCCATTAGGTAAAATTAATAATGCTAGAAATATTGAAATGAAATTTGAAGAGAAAGAAAAAAAATTTGATCCAGAAAAAGTTTACAAAGGACAGCCAAATCCTACAAAAATTTAATGGAAAATAATCAAAAAAATGTTTTGGGTGAAGATCTTGAGGATTGCTCTTTTGATCCATTAACTGGATGGTATAGAGATGGATGTTGTAAAACAGATGAGAATGATAAAGGAGTTCATACAGTTTGCGCTAAAGTAAATAATGATTTTTTAAATTGGTGTAAGAACGCTGGAAACGATTTAGTTACTCCCCATCCTGAGTTTGGTTTTCCTGGATTGAAAGAAGGAGACAGTTGGTGTGTATGTGCTAGTTGGTATGCAAGAGCAGTTGAGGCTGGTAAAGGATGTCCAATTTATTTAAAAAAAACACATCAAAATACTTTAAAATTAATTCCAATTGAAACATTAAAAAAATTTGCAATAGATTTATCTTAAATTAATAAAGCTGTGCATCTGATAATTTGCCAGAGCAACTTAAATTAAATTTCGAAATAGGATGTACAATGTTTACTGTAACCGATGTTTTGTTTATAAATCTTTTGATCTCATCTTCTTTTATGTTTTGAAAATTAAAAATATTATTTTTAATATATTCAAATAAAACATCTTCTGTGACTGAATAATTTTGTTTTAAAGTTAATGGATTGTAACCAAATTTATTAGTAACAATTTTATTTCTTACTATATTACAGTCTGAAATCTTGGGCTTATATTTTTTTTTCTTTAAGTATCTATTTTTATCCATTATTGAATTTATAATTATTTTTGTATTGTTATTTTTATCAATTTTTATCTCATAATTAACAGATTGATAACGGACCATAAGCCCTATTTTTTTTGAGTTGAGCACTCTTGATTGATTTTTTAAGAAAAAAATCTCGTATTTCATTAATATAAAATCCTTAAAACTTGGAGTTATATCTTTAATATTATTAGCTTTAGTATATTGGATTAAGGATAAAAGTATTAAAATTGAAAATAAAATAATTTTTTAAAATATGTAAAATCAGCATGACCGGGTCGAAATTTATTTTTTATTGTTTCATAATCTCTGGATCTCATATCCTTATTATAAATAATCATCGATATTGGAGTGCCTGTTGTCTTACCTTCAAAAACTCCAGACAAAATATTTACTTTATCGTCTTCTTTTCTTTGGGTTGTGAACTTGGACTGCCCAGGTTTTCTTTTATTTAATTCTTTTTGGATATCAGCCTCATTTATACTTACGTTAGGAGGACAACCATCCACTACACAGCCTATAGCTGGACCATGAGACTCTCCCCATGTAGTGAATCGAAATATCTTTCCAAATGTGTTAAATGACATAAAATATAATATATAGATTATTTTGTTTAAATTATGAATCAAAAAAACTCTTTAGGTCTTGATAAATTTTTTGGTGAATTAGATGATCCATTTAAGTTATTTGAGGAATGGTTTAATGAAGCAAAAAAGTCGGAAATAAATGACCCAAATGCCTTGGCACTTGGCACAGCAGATAAAAGTGGAGTTCCGAATGTCAGAATGGTTCTTCTAAAAGGTTTTAGTGATAAAGGATTTGTTTTTTACACAAATCTTAATAGTAAGAAAAGTGGTGATTTAAAAAATAACCCTAATGCATCAATGTGTTTCCACTGGAAAAGTTTATTAAGACAAATAAGAATAGTTGGAACTATATCTAAAGTTTCGGACCAAGAGGCTGATGATTACTATAATAGCAGAGCATATGGTAGTCGTATTGGTGCCTGGGCTTCTAATCAAAGTACAGTTTTAAAAAACAGAGAAGAATTATATGAATCGATTAAAAATTTTAAAAAAAAGTTTCCTGACGAAAAAAAAGTTCCAAGACCTGACTATTGGTCTGGGTGGTGTCTTTCACCAAACGAAATTGAATTTTGGCTAGATGGAGATAATAGAATTCATCAAAGGCTAAAGTATTTAAAATTAGATAATAAAAGTTGGAAAAAAGTTTTATTAAGTCCCTAAAAATTTCTTTCTAAACTAAATGAAGTCAATTTTTTAAGAATTTCTTTTTCTTTCGTATCTGGAAATATGCTGAGTGAATTTGAGGATAATCCTATAAAATACTCTGCTTTTAAATAACAATCATTAATAATGTCATATTTTTTTATTAATCCTAGAATGCTTTTGAAATCTACCTCAGACCTTTTATGGTTTAAAAAACAATCTTTAATATATTTTTTTTCTTCTGAGTTTGCTTTTTGATTTAATAAAATTATAGGCAGTGTAACTTTACCTTCATAAAAGTCATTTCCAATTTCTTTTCCAAATAATTTGAGTTCTGAGTTATAATCTAAAGTATCATCTGCAATTTGGAACGTTAGTCCTAAATTTTTTCCGTAAAATTCTAAAGCATCTTTAACTTTGTTTTCTTGATTTGATAAAATTGCACCAACTTTTGTTGCTGCTGCAAATAAAGATGCTGTCTTAGAAGATATTATTTTTAAATATGTTTCTTCCAACATATCAATTTCTCTATTATGTTGTAGCTGTAAAACCTCTCCCTGTGAAATCTCAGCTGATGTCGAGGATAAAAGTTTTAAAACCTCTTGGTCACCATCTTCAACCATCATCTCAAAACATCTGCTCAATAAATAGTCCCCAACTAATATGGATGATTGATTACCCCAAATTTTATTAAGTGTTTTTTTTCCTCTTCTCAAATCGCCATTATCAATTACATCGTCATGCATAAGTGTAGCTGCATGAATAAGCTCTACACAAGCAGCTAGGTTGACATCTCTAGTACCTTTTTCATAGCCGCATAGTTTGGAGGAACCTAATGTTAATAAAGCTCTTAGTCTTTTTCCTCCAGTGTCTAGATGATATTTGGTCATTTTCTCAACCAAATCTACTTTGCTTACAAGCTTAGATTTAATTCTCTCCTCAACTAAAACTAATTTATCTTCAACAGAGTTTTTAAGGTCTAAATAAGAATTATTTATCTTTTTTTTTAGTTGAAGGACAGTTCCCATAAATTTAAAGTATTATATATACGACTTTATTGTACTTAACAATTGACGCACCTCAATCTTCAACTATAAGGAGACTTTATATTTAATCATAAATTTTATAAGCATACATATGTTTTCAATTTTCAAAAAAAAAAAAGTTATTCCCCATATAAAACTAAATGGTGTCATAGGAAATGTTGGAAAGTTTAAACAAGGAATAGATTTCGCGGGTCAAGAGGAAATCATTAAAAAAGCATTCTCTGTAAAAAAATCACCAGCTGTTGCAATATCAATAAATTCTCCAGGAGGTTCTCCAGTTCAGTCTCATCTAATTCATGATTACGTGAAACAACAAGCAAAGAAGCACAAAAAAAAAGTAATAATATTTGCTGAGGATGTTGCTGCATCAGGGGGATATTTAATCGCTTGTTGTGGAGATGAAATTTACGCAAACCAAAGCTCTATAATAGGCTCTATTGGAGTCATATACTCATCTTTTGGATTTACTGAGTTAATAAGTAAAATAGGTGTTCAAAGACGAGTTTATACTGCTGGTAAAAATAAAAGCACACTTGATCCTTTTATGAAAGAGAAAGATGAAGATATCGAAAGACTAAAAAATATACAATTAGATCTTCATAAAGATTTTATTGAAGTTGTTGAAAAAAGTAGAGGAACAAAACTAAAAAAAGATATGGGTATTGAACTCTTTTCTGGCGAGTTTTGGTCGGGAAGAAAAGCTAAAGAATTAGGACTAATAGATGGAATTGGAAATGCAGATCAGATTTTAAAAGAAAAATTTGGTGATGACGTCATAATAAAAAAATTCGAGAAAGCAAAAGGTTGGTTAGCTAGAAAACTATCTTCAGAAAGCAGTACAGAACAAATAATAAATATTTTAGAAGAAAGATCTATCTGGCAAAGATATGGTTTCTAAAAAAAAAAAGAAACAACCAAAATTTCAAACTTTTCAAGATACTATTTTGAATCTTCAAAAATATTGGAGCAAGCAAGGCTGTATAATTTTACAACCTTATGACATTGAGGTCGGAGCAGGCACATTTCATCCCGCAACAACACTTAGATCATTAGGACCAAAACCCTGGAAAGCAGCGTATGTTCAACCTTCAAGAAGACCAACTGATGGAAGATATGGTGATAATCCAAATCGACTTCAACATTACTACCAATTTCAAGTTATAATAAAACCATCACCAAAAAATATAAAAAAACTTTATTTAAATAGTTTAAATACTATAGGCATCAATCATAAAGAACATGATATCCGTTTTGTAGAAGATGATTGGGAAAGCCCGACATTAGGTGCAGCCGGACTTGGCTGGGAAGTTTGGTGCGATGGAATGGAGATAACTCAATTTACGTATTTTCAACAAATGGCAGGTTTTGAGTGTAAACCTGTATCTGTAGAACTTACATATGGTTTAGAAAGATTGTGTATGTTTACTCAACAGAAAAAAAATGTTTATGATTTAATATGGAATAATGAAGATGTTAAATACAGAGACGTATTTCATCAAGCGGAGAAGGAATTCTCTATTTATAATTTCGAATTAGCAAACACAGAAAATCTTTTTAAAATTTTTGATATGATTGAAAAAGAAGCCAAGATGCTTGCTGAAAATAATATTTCGTTACCAGCTTATGACCAGTGTCTAAAGGCAAGTCATATATTTAATATTTTAGATGCACGTGGTGTAATTAGTGTTGCTCAAAGAGCTGAATATATTTCAAGGATAAGAGAAATTACAAAAGGCGCAGCAGAAATTTGGTTAAAAAGTCAAACTTAAAAATGTCTGAATTTTTTTTAGAAGTTTTTACAGAAGAAATACCAGCAATATTACAAAATGATGCAAGAAATTCTTTATCTGACAATTTTAAAAAATTATTTGAAGAAAAAAAAATAAAATATAAAAGCAGCAAAGTCTTTTCTGTACCAAATAGATTGGTTATATTATTTGAAGGTTTAAATAATCAAATTCTTTTAGAAAAAAAAGAGATGCGAGGTCCAAGTACAAAAGCACCAAAAGAGGCACTAGATGGTTTTTTAAGATCAAATAAGATTACTGAAGAAGAAGTTTATAAAAAAGAGACAGAAAAGGGAGAATTTTACTTCTTTTTAAAACCTAAAGAAAAAATTAATACTAAAGATATACTTGAAAAAGAAATACCTACAATTTTAGACAAAATTGATTGGAAAAACTCTATGAGATGGTCAGACTATAGTTTACAATGGGGCAGACCTCTAAAATCATTAGTTGCTATTTTTGATAATAAGATAATTAATTTTGCTTACCATCATTTAAAAAGTTGTAATTTTATAATACTAGACAAAGAGTTTGAGGATAAAAAAAAAATAGTAAGAAACTATAAAGCCTATATTGATTGTTTAAAAAAATTAAACATCACAATTGATCAAAATTTACGTAAATCAATAATTGAAAAAGAGCTTATTAGAAATTCTAAAAAAAATAACATTTATATTGAAATTAATGAAAAGCTTTTGAATGAAGTAACTGATTTAGTTGAACAGCCTAATATTTTATTGTGCCAATTTGATAAACGCTTTTTGTCTATGCCAAAAGAAATCCTTGTAATTACAATGCGACACCATCAAAAATATTTTCATACTTTAGACAGAAAAGGGAATATTACAAATCAGTTTTTTGTTGTTGCAAATAATAAAGATTCCAAAGGTTATATCAAGGCAGGAAATGAAAGAGTAGTGGAAGCAAGACTAAATGATGCAGAATTTTTTTGGAATAAAAACAAAAATCAAAATTTATTTAAACAAGTGTCAAAACTAAAAAGTATGAAATATTTTAAAGGATTAGGGACTTATTTTGATAAAATTCAAAGAATGAGAAAATTAGGTGGAGTAATCTCAGATGAACTTTTAATTAGTAAAGATAAAATTGAAATTTCATGCTCTATCTGCAAAACTGATCTGCTCTCAGATATTGTGGGAGAATTTCCAGAACTTCAAGGTGTGATGGGGGGTTACTTTGCTGAGTCGCAAGGTTTTGATAAAGATGTTTCTCTCGCGATAAAAGAACATTATTTACCTAATTCACTCGAAAGCAAAGTTCCAACAAAACCTTTTAGTCTTGGTCTTTCATTAACCGACAAATTGGATACATTAGTTGGTTTCTTTGGTGTAAACCAAAAACCTACAAGTTCAAAAGATCCATTTGCTTTAAGAAGAGCAGCATTAGGAGTTATTAGACTAATACTTGAAAATAGGAAAAATATTAGAATTAAAGATCTAATAAATTATTCTTTACTTTTGTACCAAGAACAAAATTATAAATTTGATAATGCGTCTGTACAAAATGATTTATCTGAATTTCTGTTAGAAAGATTAAAATACTACATGAAAAATAAAGCAATTAGATCCGATATAATTAATGCTAGTTTAAATAATAAAAATATTAATCACATAAACGAAATTTTTAGAAAATCTTTTGCTTTAAACAAAATTATAAATAAAGAAAGCGGAATGGATATTATTTCAAGTTATAAACGAGCATCTAATATTATCGAAAATGAATTAAAAGATAATAAATTAGAACTAGCAGATACCGCTGATCCTGGGATATTTAAGAACGATTTTGAAAAAAATTTATTCAAGAAGATAAAAGAATTAAAAAAATATTTTACAAATATAGATAATGATGAGAATTATGAAACGACTCTTGATATTCTTAAGACTGCAAAACCTATAATATTTGCTTTTTTTGATAATATAATTGTTAATGACAATGATGAAATAATTAGAAAAAATCGATTGGAACTCCTTCAAATGTTTTGTAGAACATTTGAAAATTATATAAATTTTTCTAAAATCGAAAGTGCTTAATGAGTGACTTAATTTTTAACTTTAATTCTAAGTTTTCAAAAAAGATTAAAAACCCAAAGAATTTTCTTGGTGGAAAAGGTGCAAATCTATCTCAAATGGGAAGAATGGGATTACCTGTCCCCCCTGGATTTACAATTTCTACTAAAGTTTGTGAATTATTTTATAAAAAAAACAAACAGCTTAATAAGCAAATAAGAAAAGAAATTAATAAGCATTTATCTCAAATCGAGAGAGAAACAAATAAACAGTTTGGAGATTTAAAAAATCCTTTATTAGTTTCCGTTAGATCAGGAGCAAGAGTATCAATGCCTGGAATGATGGATACCATACTAAATCTAGGTCTAAATGATAAAACAGTTATGGCTTTAGCTAACAAAACTTCAAACAAAAGGTTCGCGAAAGATAGTTACAGAAGATTTATTCAAATGTATTCAAGTGTTGTACTTGGAGTAGATAGCTATAATTTTGAGGAGTTAATTGAGAATTATAAATTAACTAAAGGAGTTTTGTTAGACACGGAGCTAGATGAACAAGACTGGGATGCATTAATCGGCGACTTTAAAAATGTGGTTAGAGAGAAGACAAAGAAAGAATTCCCACAAGATGTTTATAAACAACTTGATGGAGCAATATCTGCAGTCTTTTTATCTTGGCAAAGCCATCGCGCTAAAGTGTACAGAAAAATAAATCATATACCAGATGATTGGGGTACCGCAGTTAATGTTCAATCAATGGTTTTTGGAAACATGGGTGATGACTGTGCTACTGGAGTAGTTTTTACGAGAGATCCATCAAGTGGAAAAAATCAAATATACGGTGAATATTTAATCAATGCACAAGGCGAGGACGTTGTTGCTGGAACAAGAACACCTCAACATATCACAAAAAAAGCAAGAATTAATTCTGGTGCTAAAGAATCTTCTATGGAAGAAACTATGCCAAAAGTATTTAAACAACTTAAAAAAATATTATCTACTTTAGAAAAGCACTACAAAGATATGCAAGATGTTGAGTTTACCGTAGAAAATAAAAAACTTTGGATGCTTCAAACTAGGTCTGGAAAAAGAACTGCAAAGTCAGCGGTTAAAATTGCAGTAGATATGGTAAAAGAAAAATTAATTTCTAGAAAAGAAGCTATTTTAAGAATTGATCCAAGTTCATTAGATACACTTCTTCATCCAACTTTAGATGAAAAAAGTGAAATAAAAGTAATAGCAAGAGGATTGCCTGCATCCCCGGGTGCGGTTAGTGGAAAGGTAGTTTTTTCATCAGAAGAGGCAGAGAGACTTAATGGCATGATGCAAAATACTATTTTAGTTAGAGTCGAAACATCGCCAGAGGATATACATGGGATGCATGCAGCCAAAGGTATTTTAACTTCTAGAGGAGGAATGACCAGTCATGCGGCAGTTGTTGCACGAGGTATGGGAAGACCGTGTGTCTCTGGATCAAGTGAAATTAATATAGATTACGAAAATAAATTATTTAAAACTGATCAAATTCAAGTCACAGAAGGCGAAATAATAACAATCGATGGTTCTAGCGGAAGAATAATATTGGGAGAAGTTCAAACAATCAAACCAGAAATATCAGGTGATTTTTCAAAATTAATGAGTTGGGCTGATAGTTATAGAAAACTGAAAGTAAGAACTAATTCAGAAACTCCAACTGACACTAAAACAGCAAGAGACTTTGGAGCAGAAGGTATTGGACTATGTAGAACAGAGCACATGTTTTTTGACGAAGATAGAATTATGTCTGTTAGAGAAATGATATTGTCTAAAACAACAAATGATAGAAATAAAGCTCTTGCAAAACTGCTTCCTCATCAAAAGAAAGATTTTATAGAAATATTTAAAATAATGAACGGTCTACCAGTAACAGTTAGACTTTTGGATCCTCCATTACATGAGTTTTTACCAAAAAATGAAAAAGAAATAAAAGACGTTTCTGATGCACTTGGATTAACAGTCGCAGAGATTGAGTCACGGATAGGTGAGTTGCATGAGCATAATCCAATGTTGGGACATAGAGGATGTAGATTGGCTATTTCTTTTCCTGAAATTTATGAAATGCAATGTAGGGCAATTTTTGAAGCCCTAATCGAATGCAAGAATAAGAAAATTAAATCAATTATACCAGAAGTTATGATTCCTTTAGTTTCAACCGAAGCTGAAATAGAAATAATGAAAAATTTAGTTGATAAAGTTGCAGATCAAGTAAAAGCAGAAAATAAAACAACAATAGATTACTTAGTAGGTACAATGATCGAATTACCGAGAGCTGCGATAAAAGCTAAAGATATAGCTAGACATGCTGACTTTTTTAGTTTTGGAACAAACGATCTAACACAAACTACATTTGGTATTAGCAGGGATGATAGTGGTAAATTTTTAAATGATTATATTGAAAATAAAATATTTGATGTCGATCCATTTATATCAATAGATGATGGTGTAGGAGATTTAATTGAAATTGCTACATTAAAAGGAAGAAAGCAAAATAAAAAACTTAAATTAGGAATTTGTGGAGAGCATGGCGGTGATCCAAAAAGTATCAATTTTTGTTCAGCCACAGGTCTTAATTATGTATCTTGCTCTCCTTACAGAGTCCCTGTTGCAAGACTTGCAGCGGCGCAAGCACGATTAAAAAAATAATTAAATTTCTAATTTAAAATCAATTGCGGAAACACTATGTGTTAGTCGTCCAATAGAAATTCTATTTATACCAGTTGATGCTATTTTTCTTATATTTTTTAAATTAACATTTCCAGACGCCTCAGTTTCATATTTATTCTTAACTAGTCGAATACCTTTTTTAAGATTTTTGACACTCATATTATCAAATAAAACAGTATCAAATTTTAAATCTAATATTTTTTTTAATTGACTTAAATTATCCACTTCAACAGTAATTTTTTTTCTATTTTTTTTAGCTTTAATAATTAATTCTCTTATGTTTGTATTGGCAATGTGATTATCTTTAATTAAGAATTCGTCACTTAGATTAAAACGATGGTTATAGCCACCACCTAGGTTAACTGCATATTTTTGAATGGATCTTAGACCTGGTATAGTTTTTCTTGTACAACAAATTTTTGTATTTTTTCTAACTTTATTAACAAATTTATTTGTTTGAGTTGCTATACCTGAAATATGAGATAAAAAATTTAGAGCCACTCTCTCACCAATTAAAATATTCTTAACATTTCCTACAATTTCTGCAATTACCTGTCTATTTTTAATTTTTGATCCTTCTTTTTTTTTAATTTTAAATAATATTTTTTTATCAACTATTTTGAATGTTTGTTTTGCAAAATCTAATCCGCCGATTATACCACTAGAATTTGATATAATTTTTGCTTTTATTTTATTTGTATTATTTAAAAGTTTTGAAGTTATGTCTCCAGAGGGATAGAGATCTTCTTTTAAAGCCTCTTTACAAATTTTATATATATATTTTTTTGATAATTTTATTTTAGACACAGAATTTATCTGCCAATTTCTGCCATTCTCTCTACTGATTTTCTAGCTTTTTCTATTGTTTCTTTACTCATAACAATTTCGTTTGTTTCATTTTCAAGACAATCTAAAATTTTGGGTAAAGTAATTCTCTTCATATGCGGGCATAAATTACACGGTCTTATGAATTGAACATTTGGATTATCAATTTGAACATTATCACTCATTGAGCATTCAGTAACCATCATTACTTTTTCTGGTTGATTGTCTTTTACGTACTTGATCATTCCGCTTGTTGAACCTGCAAAATCACTTGCATTGATTACATCTGGTGGACATTCAGGATGTGCAATAATTTTTATTCCTGGGTTATTTTTTCTAATTTCGTTAATTTCTTCATCATTAAATTGTTCGTGAACTTGACAAGTGCCTTTCCATGAAATTATTTCAACATCAGTTTGCGATGCAACATATTTCGCAAGATAATCATCTGGAAGAAAGATTACTTTTTTAACATTTAATGAATTTACAATTTTAACCGCATTTGCTGAGGTGCAGCACACATCTGTTTCTGCTTTAACATCAGCAGAGGTATTTACATACGAAACTACTGGTACTCCTGGATATTTTTTTTTAAGTTTTCTTACATCTTCACCGGTAATAGATGAAGATAAAGAACAACCTGCTCTCATATCAGGCAAGAAAACTTTTTTCTCAGGACTCATCAGCTTTGCAGTCTCAGCCATAAAATGTACTCCACACATTATTATAATATTGGCTTTTGTTTTTGCAGCCTCAACCGCTAAAGCAAGCGAGTCAGCTGAAAAATCTGAGATACCATGATAAATTTCCGGAGTTTGGTAATTATGTGCTAGGATTACTGCGTTCTTTTCTTTTTTGAGTTTATTAATTTTATAGATATATGGAGCATGAATAGCCCATTCAATTTCAGGTATAGTTTTTGAAATTTTCTTATAAATTGGATCAGTCGCTTTTTTTATTTCCAAGTTAAGTTCCATACATTAAATCTATCAACTTGAAAGATAATTGTCATTCACTTATTCTGCCGCATAAATGCGGTCATGCTGAAATTGGTAGACAGGCACGGTTGAGGGCCGTGTGAGCCTAGCTCTTGTGAGTTCAAGTCTCACTGACCGCACCATTCATTCAAACCAATTCGGCTTTAAAAGTTTAATTTTTGCTGAACCGCAAATAAAGTTTTCGCTAATCTTGATATCACTATCTTTGAACTTAATTAAACCGAAAGGATAAATTTGATCAATCAATACTTTTCCAAATATTTTATTATTTTGTTTAATTTCATCATCTATTTTTATTTTGCCTTCTAAAATTTTAATAGGAAATAGTTTTTTAGATTGTTTGTCTTTTAATTTTATTCTTGCGGTATTTTCTTGTCCAACATAGCATCCTTTTTTAAAATCAAGACCATTAAGCTCTTCAAAATTGCATTCAATGCCGAATAATTTATTTTGTAATTTTTTTGTATCTATTTGAGGTATACCAATATTAAAACTATGGTCGTAATATTCTTTAACATTTGAAGATATTAGGTTTAATTTTTTTATAGATAGATAAAGCTTTTCTAAATTTATAATAATTCTACCTCCCAAAGCTGAGTTTCTTGGATCTAAAAATATAGGATCAGATCGATATTTAATTGTATTACCAACAATATTTTTTGCGTTTTCAAAAGTTAAAAATTTTTCCTTATTTATTACAGCTACTACAAATTCATTGCTTAAATTTAAAATTTCAACTTTAGATCTTAGTTTGTATAAATTTAATTTATTGAATAACTCATTAATGATTTTTTTTTCACAATCAATTAAATATCCTTTTTTGTGTTTAACTATAATAAAATCGAATAAATATTTTCCTTGTGGTGTCAATAATGACGCAAAACAGCTATTATCCTCTGAAACTTTTTTAAGGTCGTTTGTAATTAAGTTTTGAAGAAACTCATTACAATCGTCACCATTAACATAAAGAACCCCTCTATCTTCTAAAATATAAACTTTATCTACATTCATAATTGATTATTAATCACCAATAATATAATTACTAATTTCAAAAATGTTAGATCTTATTATTAAAAATGGCTCATGTTTTATTGATGGCAAACTTCAGAAAAAGGACATTGGAGTAAAAAACTCCAAAATAATACAAATTTCAGATCAAATATCAGATGAAACAAGAGAAACTTTTGATGCGCAAAATTTAATAGTTTTGCCGGGATGCATGGATACACAAGTACACTTTAGAGAACCAGGCTCAACAGATGCAGAAGATCTTCACACAGGTAGTAGAGCAGCAGTCGTGGGAGGTATTACAAGTGTATTTGAAATGCCTAATACAAATCCACCAACGACTTCAGCAAAAGAATTTAAAAATAAATTAAATTTAGCAAAAAAAAGAATGTTTTGTAATTATGCATTTTATTTCGGTGCTACACCAGATAATTCAGAAGAACTCGCAAACTTAAAAAGCCTTGAGGGATGTTGTGGAGTAAAATTATTTGCTGGTTCATCCACTGGTACTCTGCTTGTACATAAAGAAGAGGATATAGAAAAAGTATTTAAACACACATCTAAAGTTGTTGCAGTCCATTCTGAAGATGAAGACATATTGAACCAAAGAAAAAAACTTATAGTTAAAGGAGATGTTAAAAGCCATCCAGTTTGGAGAAATGAGGAATGCGCTATGTCTTCTACAAGAAGAATTGTGAAGATCGCAATAAGATTAAATAAAAAAGCGCATATACTTCATATAACAACTAAAGAAGAAGTTGATTTTTTATCACAACATAAAGGAAACATTAGTTTTGAAATTACCCCACAGCATTTAACAATTTATGCACCAGACTGTTATGATGAATTAGGATCATTCGCTCAAATGAATCCGCCCATAAGAGATAAATCTCACTATGATCGTTTGTGGTATGCTATTAGAAACAATTACAATGATACAATTGGATCAGATCATGCACCTCATTTAGCTGAAAACAAAAAAAAAGAGTATCCAGATTCTCCATCAGGAATGCCAGGTGTACAAACTTTATTACCTGTAATGTTAAACCATATAAATGACGGCAAATTAAAACTTGAGCAATTAATCAAGTTAGTATGTGAAAATCCCGTTAAAATATTTGGTATTCAAAATAAAGGTTTTATTAAAAAAGATTTTGATGCTGATTTTACAATAGTCGACATAAACAAAGAGATTGAAATCAAAAATGAAAATATCGAAAGCAAGTGTAAATGGTCACCTTTTAATGGAAAAAAATTTAGAGGTTGTCCAGTTGCAACAATAATTGGTGGTAAAATAAAAGTTAAAAATGGGGAAATCCTTGGAGATGCTGAAGGAAAACCGATTGTATTTAATTAAAATTATATTTTAAGAATTTTATTTTTTATCAGATCAGCTTTAATTTCGTCTAAAATTGCTGGATCGTCTATTGTTGCTGGCATTTTATATTCCTCTTTATCTGCAATTTTTCTTATTGTTCCTCTTAAAACTTTACCAGATCTCGTTTTTGGAAGTCTTTTAACTACTAAAGCAGTTTTAAATGCTGCAACAGGACCAACTTTATTTCTTACCATCTGTACACATTCTTTTATTATTGTTTCGTTGTCTTTTAGGACACCAGCTTTTAAAGCAATTAAGCCAATAGGTAATTGTCCTTTTAATTGATCTTTAATTCCGATCACTGCACATTCAGCAACTGATTGATGTTCAGACAGAACTTCTTCGATTGCTCCTGTGGAAAGTCTATGACCAGCAACATTTATAATATCATCAGTTCTAGACATTATCCAAATATATCCGTCATCATCTATGTGACCTGCATCATAAGTTTGATAATACCCTTTATAGTTGGTCATATAATTTTCCTCATATCTTTTATTTGCATTCCATAAAGTAGGAAATGTTCCAGGAGGAAGTGGGAGTTTAACAACTATATCTCCCATCTCATTTGGCTTTGCTAATGATTGATCCGGTTTTATAATTTTTACGTCGTATCCAGGTACAGCTTTACAAGCTGAACCATATTTTGTTTTCATCATCTCAATTCCAGTGCAATTAGAACTTATCGCCCAACTTGTTTCTGTTTGCCACCAATGATCTATTACTGGAACCTTTAAAAGAGACTCAGCCCATTTAATTGTATCTGGGTCAGCTCTCTCACCAGCTAAAAATAGAGCTTCAAATTTACTTAGATCGTATTTAGAAAAGAATTTTCCATCTGGATCTTCTTTTTTTATAGCTCTAAAAGCTGTTGGGGCAGTGAAAAGAGATTTTACTTTGTATTCAGAAATAATTTTCCAGAAAGCACCAGCATCAGGTGTGCCAACAGGCTTTCCTTCGAAGAGTACAGTTGTGCATCCTTTGAACAATGGAGCATAAACAATATATGAGTGCCCCACAATCCATCCTATATCACTTGCTGACCACCAAACATCATCAGTATCTATGTTATAAATATTCTTCATAGTCCATTTTAAAGCAACTATATGTCCACCAATGTCTCTAACTATACCTTTAGGTACTCCTGTAGTACCTGATGTATATAAAATATAAGCAAACTCATTAGAATTCATTTCAACACAGTCAGTATCTTTTGCATCTGATAGAGCTTCATCCCAACTTATTTCTTTTGGAGCATTTAATTTGACTTCATGATCTTTCCTTTGAAACAAAATAGTTTTATCAGGTTTATGATTAGCAAGTTTAAGCGCTTCATCGACTAATGGTTTGTATTCAACAGTTCTTCCTGGTTCAAAACCACAGGATGCTGTTACCAATAGTTTTGCTTTACTGTCATCAATTCTGCTTGCAAGTTCATTTGAAGCAAATCCACCGAAGACAACAGAATGAATCGCTCCAATTCTACCACATGCAAGCATCGCAACTACTGCTTCCGGTATCATGGGCATGTAAATTATTACTCTGTCACCTTTATTAATACCATGATTACTCAATGCACCTGCAAATTTGGACACCTGACCTCGCAACTCTTTGTAAGTGAACTGTTTTTTATTCCCTGTGATTGGACTATCGTAAATTAAAGCAGTTTTATCACCTCTACCTTGATCAATATGGACATCTAATGCGTTGTAGCAGGTATTAGTAACTCCATCGCTGTACCATTTGTAGAATGGAGGGTTGTCTTTGTTTAATATTTTGGTTGGTTTTTTAAACCAAAAGATCTCTTCGGATATTTCTCTCCAAAATTTTTCAGGATTTTTTAAAGATTCTTCATAAATCTTATTAAAATTTGAACTCATATCAATGACTCGAATTTATTAGTATTTTTGGTACTCGGGTTGTATTAAATTTCAAAAACACAGTAAAATCAATACTTATTAGGGATAAAAAAGTCTTCTATTAAGTATTTTTATTTGGTAATTAACCCCTTAACTTAGCAGTAAGTAAATTACTGCTGTAGTTTATATAAACTATAAAAACTAACTAATGAGGGAGTTTTTTATGAAAAAACTTAAAACGCTAGCTATAGCTTTATTTGCTCTTGTCGGAGCAACTACAGCGGCTAACGCAGCAACAGCCTTTTTAGCTACGGATGATTTCGTTGGTATTTCATTCTGGTTAATTTCAATGGGTATGTTGGCAGCTACAGCGTTTTTCTTTATGGAGCAAGCTAATGTTAGCACTCAGTGGAGAAAATCAGTAAACGTAGCTGGATTAGTAACTGGTATAGCATTCATTCACTATATGTACATGAGAGCAGTATGGGTTGAAACAGGTGATACTCCAACTGTTTACAGATATATTGATTGGTTAATTACTGTACCACTACAGTTAATAGAATTTTATTTAATTCTAGCTGCAGTTAAAAAAGTTCCAACTGGAATATTCTGGAGAATCTTAATTGGTTCTTTAGTAATGTTAGTAGGTGGATATTTAGGAGAAGCTGGATTCATCAACCCTATGCTTGGTTTCATTATCGGTATGGCGGGATGGATTTACATCCTTTATGAAATATTTTCAGGAGAGGCAGGAAAAGTTGTTGCTAAATCTGGAAATAAATCACTTGCAACAGCATTTGGTGCTTTAAGAATGATCGTTACAGTAGGTTGGGCTATTTACCCACTAGGTTATGTATTTGGTTACCTAACAGGTGGTATCGATGCTAACTCACTAAACGTGATTTACAACTTAGCAGACTTTGTTAATAAGATCGCATTCGGTGTTATTATTTGGTCTTGCGCAGTTGCTAACTCTGGCAGAAGAGCTTAATTCTAAAGAGTTAAAACTTATTAATAGGGCAAGTACTTGGTACTTGCCCTATTTTTTTTTGTACTTATATAAGTTAGATGGCAAAAATTACCTACATAGAAAATAATGGAAACACACATACCGTCGAAGTTGCCGAGGGATTAACCGTTATGGAAGGAGCAGTCCAAAACAATATTCCTGGCATTGATGGTGACTGTGGGGGTGGTATGGCATGTGCGACATGTCATGTTTATGTAAAGGATGAATGGTTTGATAAAATAAATAAGAAAAGTGAAGGGGAAGACGATATGATTGACCAAGCTTATGAACCTAATAAATTAAGCAGGCTAAGTTGCCAAATTGAAGTAACGACAAACATAGATGGATTAATAGTTCACCTTCCAGAGAAACAATTATAATGATTAAAACAGATGCATTGATTATTGGAGCAGGACCAACCGGTTTATTTACAGCACATCAATTAAAAATAATTGGTTTAAATTGTGAAATTGTAGATAACTTAGATAAAGCTGGTGGTCAATGTATAGAATTATACCCCGATAAACCAATTTATGATATTCCAGCTGTACCAGAATGTTCAGGAGAAGAGCTCACAAATAACCTACTAGCACAAATAAAACCATTCAATATCGGTTTTCATTTAAATGAGAGAGTCGATGAAGTAAAAAAAATTGAAAATAATTGGGAAGTTAAAACAAATAGAGGAAAAGTTTTTTTAACCCCAAATGTAATTATTGCAGGAGGTGTTGGATCATTCGAACCAAGAAAATTTGCTCCGAAAGAATGTGAAAAATTTGAGGATAAATCAATATTTTACGCAGTCAAAAACAAAAAATTATTTGAAAATAAAACAATATCAATATTTGGTGGAGGAGATAGTGCATTAGATTGGGCTGTTGAGTTTTCAAAAACCTCTAAAGTAAATCTAATCCACAGGAGAGAAGAATTTAGAGGTGCTCAGGCTACAGTAGATAAAGTATTACAACTTAAAAAAGAAGGAAAAATCGAGCTTTTTACAAAATATCAATTTAAAAGTGTAAAAGGAGTCGATAAACTTGAAAGTATTGAAATTAAAAATGACGATGACAAAATCGTTGAACTAAAAACTGATATTGTTTTAGGTTTCTTCGGATTGATAATGCAATTAGGACCTATAGCAAATTGGGGTCTTAATTTAGATAAAAAAACAATTGAAGTAGATACTGAAAAATTTGAGACCAATCAAAAAGGCATATATGCAGTTGGAGATATATGTAATTATCCTGGAAAACTAAAGTTAATTTTATCTGGATTTCATGAAGGTGCGCTTGCTGCTAGAGCATGCTTTAAATTAGCAAGACCAAATGAAAAATATAGATTTGAATTCACTACATCATCAAAAACAATAAAAAACAGACTTGGTGTAAAAAGTGATTGAGTTATTTGCGGCTGATACACCAAACGGGAAAAAAATTAGTATTATGCTTGAGGAAACTAAGCTTCCTTACAAAGTTATAAAAGTTAATCTTTCAGAAGGAGAACAATTTAAAAAAGAGTTTGTAAAGATAAGTCCATTCAGCAAAATTCCAGTTGTAAAAGATAGTAATAACGATAAAAGTATTTTTGGATCAGGTGCAATTTTAATGTATTTGGCAGATAAAACTAAAAAATTTTATCATAAAGAAAATAAAACAAATATTGACGAATGGTTAATGGCACAGATGGGATTAATAGGGCCACAAATCGGAGCTTACCATCACTTCTATCATTTTAATAAAGGTAAAAGCAAATACAGCGAGGAGAGATACTTCAAAATAACAAAAGATCTATATCAAAGATTAAATGATAGATTGTCAGTATCTAAATATCTTGCAGGAGAAGAGTATACAATAGCAGATATAGCAACATGGCCTTGGATAGCGAGACATCAATGGCATGAAGTTGGTTTAAGTAATTATTCAAGTTTATGTAAATGGTACGAAGAAATTTCTAAGAGAGAAGCAGTTATAAAGGGATATAATTTTATGGGAGGCGGGGAAATTCCTAAACCTTAGTCGTCAGCGTAAACTTTCTCATCTTTTTCATGCTTTTCTTGAGCAGCAATACAAAGTGTAGCAATTGGTCTTGCCATTAATCTTTTTAAACCGATTGGTTCTGCGGTTTCTTCACAGAAACCATACGTTCCATCTTTTATTTTTTTAAGTGCTACGTCTATTTTTGAGATTAATTTAATTTGTCTATTGATAGCTCTCATCTCGACGTTTTTTTCAGTATAAGAACTTGCTTGATCGACTATATCCGCAGATGTGCTATTATCGTCTAACGAACTGTTATAGAGCGCTTCATTATTTGTTCTTACTAAATCTTTTTTCCAATCAGTGAGTTTGTTTTTGAAAAAGAGCTTATGTTTTTCGCACATATACTTCTCTGATTCTTTTGGAATATAGTTTTTTGATATCTTGACCATGTTAACGTTTTAAGCGCTGGCAGTATATTCAGCAAATAGGTAGTGTCAAGCTAGCTTTAATTGTGTAAATTCATACAAATGGTGCTTTATAAAAAACAAATAAAAAATATTTTTTACTTTTTTTTAGCAAGTCATTTAATTTTATGGACGCTGATTCCATCGTTGACTAATAATAATCTACCACTTGATACAATCGAAGCTCTTGCGTGGGGGAGTAATTTAGATTGGGGATTTAACAAGCACCCTCCTATGAGCGCTTTCATGGTTGAGATTTTTTATAATATTTTTGGGTCAAATGACTGGGCTTATTATTTTCTTAGTCAATTATTTATAGTTTTTTCATTTTTTATTGTATTTAAATTCAGTAGAGAAATTTTAAAGAATGATATTTTAGCATTATTTTCTGTATTTTTATTAGAGGGTATATATTTTTATAATTTTACAACTCCAGAATTTAACGTAAATGTTTGTCAAATTCCTTTTTGGACGTTAACTGTTTATTTTTCATGGAAAGTTTTTAATCAAAAAGTACCGACTTTTAAAGATTGTGCACTAGTTGGATTATTTGCTGCTGGAGGATTTTTATCCAAGTATTTATTTATTTATTTGCTAATTTCAATTGATCTACTTTTTTTCTATCTGATTTTCATAAAAAAGGAGAGAAAGTTTAACTTCAATTATATTTTATCAATTGAAGTTTTTTTAGTTTTATTAATTCCACATTTAATTTGGTTATTTAAAAACGATTTTATTACGATCACGTATGGGCTGGCAAGATCTGGGTTGGAGACTTCAAATTTTATTGATCATTTGAGATATCCAATAACATTTCTATTAAAACAAATTGGTATAATTTTACCATTGATTGTTATGGCGGTGCTACTAATAAAAAAAATAAAATATAAATTAAACTTTAAAGATAAAAACTTATTGTTTTTAATTTCGATTAACATTCTTCCTATTTTTTTAATGCTTTTAACTTCAATGATAACAGGCTCAAAAATAAGAACTATGTGGATGACACCGTTTTATTTATTTTTTGGGACATTGATAATTTATGTTTTCCAAAAAGAAATATCTAAAAATAATTTTAAAAAGTTTTTTGTTGCTTTTGTTTTTCTATTTTTATTATCCCCAGTTACTTACGGATATATTTCAATTATAAAAACAGACAAAAGAACAGATTACCTTGGTAAAGAGATTGCCAATAAAGTTCAAGCGAAATGGAATCAGGAATTTGAAGATCCTATTAATTTTGTTTTAGGTAATGAATGGAATGCTGGAAATTTATCCTATCATTTAAAATCAAGACCGGTTTGGGATGGCAACGTAGATAAAAATAAGTTAGAAACTTATAATAAGTTTATTTGTATAGATGAAATTTGTGTGGGAAATAAATGAATGAGTTTTTAAATACAAAATTTAAAAAAGTAATTTTTATTATTGCAATAATTGCGATGATTGAACTTTCAGGACATGGAATATTTGCTTCATTATTTAGATTTCTAAATTCTCTAAACTAAAAATGAAAATAATAATATTGATACCGATTTATAACGATTGGCAATCTGCAACCAAACTCTTAGAAAATATTAATAATGAAGCAAGTGGAATAGATCATACTTTTTCAATAATTTTAGTAAACGACGCATCTACAGAACAAATTACAGGAAACCTTTCAAGCTTTTCAAATTTAAATTCAGTTCAAATTTTAAATCTTAAACAAAATGTAGGCCATGCAAGATGTATTGCGACAGGTCTAAATCATATTATTAAAAATGAGGAGTTTGATTATGTAATTCCAATGGATGGAGATGGTGAGGATAGGCCTGAAGAAATAAAATTATTCATAGAAAATTTTAAATATCATCCAAATAAAACAATAGTAGGAGAAAGAATTAAAAGATCAGAAAGTATTTTATTTAAACTGTGCTATTCATTTCATAAAATTTTAACTTATACCTTTACAGGCCAATCTATTAAATTTGGAAATTATACATGTTTGACAAAATCAACCATAGAAAAAATGTTAAGCGACAAAGCAACTTGGAGCAGCTTCTCAGGGTCATTAGCAAAAAATTGTAATGACAGAGCAGCAATTGCATCTGAGAGAGGTAAAAGATATTTTGGACCATCAAAAATGAGTTTTTTAAATCTTATAAAACATTCATTAGCAATAATTGGTGTATTTAAATTCAATGTTTTAATAAGATCAATTTTGTTTATTTTGGTATATTTTTTTCTAATACATCAAAAAATAACATTCATAATGTTCATTCCCCTTATCCTAATTGTACTTTTTTTAGTAAGTACTTTTATCATCTCAAAAAGGGAAAACCTCGATCAGCTTGAAAATTCGTTAGAAAATATTTTAAAAATTGATAAAATTAAGTCATGAAAATAAATCTTCTTTCTGGCGCGTTAGGAGCGGAAATTTCTGGCATAGATTTGAAAGACTCATCTGAGAAAAATTGGAAAATAATTAATGATTTATTGCTTGAACATAAAGTTCTCTTTTTTAGAAATCAAAATATTACAGCAGAGCAACAGATTAATTTTGCTAAGAACTTTGGACCCCTCGAAAAACATGTTTACGTGAAAGGTAGAGAAGAGTTTCCTGAGATAATAAGAATAATTAAAAAACCCGATGAAAAACACCAATGGGGTGAAAATTGGCATACAGATGTAAGTTATAATCCAAAGCCTACAAAAGTAATCATTTTAAGATCAATTAAAATTCCTCCTGTTGGTGGCGATACAATGTTTTCAAATATGGAATTAGCTTATGAAACTTTAGATAGTGAACTTAAAGAAAAAATAAAAGATAAGAAAGCTATTCATAGCTCTCTTGGTGCCGCAGCATTTGTAGAAGCTTATAAAGGCATGGAAGGTAATGGTAATATAGATGAATATTCAAACAGTCATCCAATCGTAAGAACCCACCCAGAAACGGGGAAAAAAATTCTTTATGTGAATTCTATGTACACAAAAAGAATTGAGGGTCTTGACAAAAATGAAAGTGATGAAATATTAAAAAAATTATACGCTCATCAAGAAAGATTAGATCTTACATGTAGATTCAAGTGGACTGAAAATGCTGTAGCAATTTGGGATAATAGAAGTACACAACATCAAGGTTTATCAGATTTTTTTCCTGGAAGAGGATTGGGACACGAAAGAGTAATGGATAGAGTTGCTATAGAAGGTGATCATCCAATATAAAAATGAAATTTTTTTATTATATTATTTTAATATTATTTTTTTTTACAAATGTAACTTATGCTGATCAACATAAAACAAAATTTAGGGATATTAAGGGTTACAAAAAACAATTCTTGTCACTGTCCTATAAAAAAACAAATAGAATTAAAGAAGTAAAAAAAAGCGATGGCTTTCCCGTATATGATGGAAAAACAAGTATTCAGGTCACAGTAAACAGAGAAGATGCTGGATGTGGAAAAGGAAATCCAGGCAAATTACAAATTGGATGTGATGGCAAAGGAAACAGAAGCCGGCAAGAAATCAGCCTTGGTGATCTTAGATTAAAAAATAAAGAACATATTTACGAATACGCAGTTTACTTTGATGAAACTTATGAAAGTTTAGAAAAGGGTGCAGTTGTTGTGATTGGACAAATGCATACAGACAACAAAGCTGATGGGTGTCATAACTGTTGCCACTTTTGGGCGCAAGATACAAAGTATAAGGGTGAAAATTATTACACTTGGGTAAGTAAATCAGCATATTCCTCCGATCCAGTTATAATTGGTAAGATTGATGATTTAAAAGGAAAATGGACACATCTTAAATTCCATGTTTTGTGGAAATTAGATGAAACCGGGCGATTTAAAATTTACAAAAACAATGAAGTAATTGCAGATTTAAAAAATATTAAAACTCTAGCAGATACTTGCACAGGAGGTTATATGAAGTTTGGAATTTATAGGCACAGAACAATCGGTTATTGGAATTCAGACTGGGACAGTCTTCAAGATCAAACAATTTATTTGGATAGTATAGTTCTTAGAAAACCTAAAAAAGAAGAGAAATTTAAAAAATAAGAACTAAGTAATTTAAAAAAATGAAAATAATCACCTCGATCAACCAATCTAAACTAAATGTTTAGATATATTCTTGTATTTTTTTTAATTTTATTTTGTACATCTGTATCTGCAAATTTTAAACAAATAAAAAAAAAAGCTGAAATTAATAATCCTGAAATTATATTCCCAATACCAGCAAATTTAAAGAATTGCCAAACAGAATTATATGTCAGTCCTGAAAATAACTTTGTTACACCTGTTTTAAAAGTTGAAGCACCAGAGGGATATGGCCTTGATGATAGATTCAATCATGCACAAAATAAATTTGAGAACTTTAGTTTCCCATGTTCAGGAGGAAATATTGAAGCTTGCAAGAATGTTAAGAGAGTTATTTTAGAATGGGCAAAAGCAAATGCTGCACAAAGAACAGGCCCCTCAGATCATGAAGGAAGACATTGGAACGATACGCTTACTGTAAATCTTTATATAGCATCTCCAATGATGGCAGCTTATTCTTTCGCTAAGCAAGTTATAAATATCCCAGAAAATGAAGATAAAATTATAAAAGACTGGTTCAAAAAAATTGTAAAGAAAAACCAACATCTCATGTATGGTTTAAAAAATTATGATTATGGTGGCGCCTCTGGTGTTCCTAGAAGAGCACATAATCATGCTTTATCTTCAGCCGTTTCTCACATGCAATTAGGCGTATTATTGAATGATAGCAAATTGTTTAGAAAAGCATTTAAAAACTATGAGGCAGCAATTAAATACCAACGAAAAGATGGAAGTATGCCGATTGAAACAAGAAGAGGTGGAAGAGCTATGTTCTATCAAGGAAGAGCGATGAACGCACTCGCTGTCATAGCAATAATAGCTGAACATCAAGGATACAATATTTGGGACTTAAATTTCAAAGGCAAAAATTATCATAACTTAGTTAAATTCTTTATTGATTTTACTGAGAATAATGAAAAAGTTTTCAAGTATGCTAAAGAAAATAGATGGCCAGGACCAGCTAAAGATTACAAGGTTCAAGATTTAAGGTCTAATTCAGGAAGTAATTGGGGTTGGTTATACGCTTATGCAACGCGTTTTCCTGATCATGAAAATATTAAAAGATTAAAAAAATGGTCTGAAAACAAAAGTGAACTTAATTCTTATCAGAGTAAAATAGTTTATAATTTCTTAAATATAAAAAAAAAAGGCTTTGGTAGCGCTTCTTGGACTGTTGTTGAACCAAATTGTCATTTCTCTAAGTAGTTTTTATTTTTGGTAGTGAATAAAAGTCAGCTGTATCAATTTTAGATGAATGTTCTCTTCTCATATTCCATTTTTTATAAACGCCTGCGCTTGCAAGACTTAATGTAGATCTTCCATAACGGTAATTTGTATTATCCATTGATCTCATTAGCCTATTTATTTTTTCATCTTTTTCAGATGAGAATAAATTTTCCTTATCATTTTCATTTGATAATCCTGTTAGCATCACTCCTGCTTTTTGATATCGACAACCATGTTTAAATATCTCTTCTAATATAGACACTGCAACTGTAACAGTTTCTATACTATTGTTCGTTGCAATCGGAAAATCAACTGTTTTTGAATTTGAATAATAACCAAAATTTCTTTGGAAAGGACTTGTTCTAACAAAAACGGTTATCGCTTTTGCAACTAAATTTTCTGATCTAATTTTCTCAGATGCATTTAAACAATAACTTGCAACTGCTTCTTTTAATTCTTGGAAATGTTCAACTCTTTTTCCAAATGAACGAGACACAACACAACTTTTTCTTTTTGATTGTGTTGTTTCTAAATCAATACAAGGAATACCTCTTAGCTCCATGGCTGTTCTTGAACTTAAAACATTTGAACATTTTTTAATCCAGGTATTTGATTTATTTTTTAATTGTTTGGCGTTATAAACTCCATTTTTTTGATAAAACTTGGTTAGCTGTCTTCCAACTCCCCATACATCATTTATTTCAATTTTTTCTAATATTGGATCAAGATTTTCAATACCAATTAAACTTGTAACACCAGATTGTTTTTTCTTTGCAATATGATTTGCAATTTTACTTAAAGTTTTTGTTTTTGCTATACCTATACTTGTTGGTATCCCCGTCCACTGTAAAACAGTATTTCTGATTTCCTTCCCAACTTCTTCAACTTCTTCGTCAGAAAAGTTTGATAAATCCATAAATGCTTCATCAATCGAATAAACCTCTATATCGGAATTAAATCTTTTTAGAGTTCTCATTACTCTTCTCGATAAATCACCGTATAAAGAATAATTCGAGGAAAATACATTTACTTTATTTTTTATAATTATATCTTTTGCTTTAAAGTAAGGTTCACCCATTTTAATACCTAAAGCTTTTGCTTCATTAGACCTTGAAATTATACAACCATCATTATTAGATAAAACTACAACAGGTTTTTTTCTTATTTTTGGGTTGAATAATCTTTCACAAGAAACATAGAAAGAATTGCAATCAATTAATGCAATTTTTTTAGTATACTGAGTGGATGACATAAGTTACAACTCCCCAAATAAAAATATCTTCTTCTTCGTTAATTAAAATTCTATCTTTGAAATTTTTAGATCCTGAGGTTAAAAATTTTTTATCTCTTTCTTGTACAAAGCTTTTAACCACTAATTCGTCATGAACATTTGCAATTACAGTTGAAAAATTTCTAGGTGTTAAACTTTTATCGACGACCAATATATCTCCATCATTGATGCCAACATCAGTCATTGATTTTCCCTGAACTCTGATTACAAAAGTTGCTGGAACATTCTTAATTAAGTGAACGTTTAAATCTATATCCTCTTCTATGTAATCGGTAGCTGGAGACGGAAAACCAGCTCCTGCTTTGTGTAAATAGTAAGGTATAGTCAGTTTCATAATAAATGTTCTTATTTTGTTCTCATTAGTACAATACTTATTCAATAGTGTCAAATAGGTTGTATTTTGAGTCTGGAACTGAATCAAAAGTGAATCAAAACGTGAACATCCAAACTACATTTTGTTGGATTGTGGATAACTTAGACAAGGGATAGATTGCTTGGATATAAATTATGGAAAAATTGAATTGTCATTGTGGTCAAATTGAAATTGAAGTGAACTTAATCAAAGGCTTAGAGGATCTTTATAGATGCAATTGTTCAATGTGTAAAAGGAAGGGAGCAATAAGTGCTGTGATTGATAAAAAAGATTTGAAGGTGATAAAAGGAGAGGAGTTATTAAAATTTTATCAATTCAATACAAACGTTGCTAAACATTATTTTTGTACTAATTGCGGAATATATACTCACAATCAAAGGAGAGCAGATCCTAATACATATGGTATAAATGTAGGATGTTTAAATGGAATAACAGAAGAAGAGTTATTTAAATTTAAAGTAAGAATAAATGATGGACATAATCATATATTAGATAGGAAAAAATAATGATAAAAAAATTAAAATGCCACTGTGGAAATGTAGAAGCTGAAGTAAACATTCCAGACAATGGAATTGAAAAAATAATGAGATGCAATTGTTCTATCTGTAAAAAAAAAGGATACGTAATTGGAGTATTAGGTGAAAATGATTTTAAATTAATTAAAGGAGAAGATTCTTTAAAACTTTATCAATTTTATACTAATACTGCTAAACATTATTTTTGTACTAACTGTGGAATTCATACACATAATAGACCAAGAATAAATCCAAAAATTTATGGAATAAACGTTGCTTGTATAGATGACATTGATGTTTTCAAATTTAAAGATGTAGCTGTAAATGATGGTCGGAATCATCCTTTAGATAAAAAATAAAATGTCCCAAATTTCTGCATGTTTAAATAAAGTCAAAAAACCTTGTTATAGGTTTATATCAACTCAAGAAATTTCTAGCGAAAAATTTAAAAATAAAGATAAAATGTTAAGGTCTTTCCTTATACCGATTTGTTTTTGGATGGCTAAAAAAGTGAAAAAAAACAAAACCATGATTGTTGGTTTATCAGGTGGTCAAGGAACTGGGAAAACAACAATCTCTTCAATAATTAAAATAATTCTGGAAAAATATTTCAAATTAAATGTATTTAAAATTTCAATTGATGATTTTTATAAAACTAGGAAAGAAAGAATTATTTTGTCAAAAAAAGTTCATCCATTGTTAAAAACTAGAGGAGTTCCAGGAACTCATGATATTGATATGATGCTTAATTTGTTTAGGAAAGTTAAAGCAAAAAAGTTAAAAAGCTTATCTCTTCCAAAATTTGATAAATCTATAGATGACAGGCTTTCAAAAAATAAATGGTATAAAGTCAAATCAAAACCAGATATTGTAATTTTCGAAGGCTGGTGTGTTGGTGCAAAATCTCAAAGTACAAAACAACTTGTAAAACCCATAAATTCTTTAGAAAGGTTTAATGATAAATCTATGAAGTGGAGAAAATATGTTAATTTAAATCTTAAAAATAAATATAAAAAATTTCATAGCATGATGGATTGTTTATTATATTTGAAAGCAGAAAATTTTGCTTTATTAAGAAAGTGGAGATTGGTTCAAGAAAAAAAATTAAAAATAAAAAATAAAAATAAGAAAAACTCTAAAGTAATGAATAAACAAGAAGTATTAAATTTTATGATGACATACCAAAGAATTACTGAACATATGTTTAAAACTGCAACAAAATACTCTTCAATTGTAATGTCATTAAATGGACACCATCAAATTACAAAACTAAAATATAACAAATGAAAAAAATATTAATAATTTTAGCTTTTTATTTTTTAACCTCTAATGCTTTTGCAATTAATTTGTCTCAAGCATTAAAAGAGGCATATCAAAATAATCCTGAATTAAATGCTGAAAGAGAAAATATTAAAGTATCAAAATCAGATCTTAATATTTCAAGAAGTGATTTTTTACCTTCGATAACATTATCGGGTTCTAAAAGTTCAGAGGATACCTCAAGATTAACTAATCGGGATGGCACTAATGCTACAATTACCGATGTTAATCCAGAGTCAAAATCAGTTAAAATAGAACAAAAAATTTTCCAGGGTTTTGGTGGTATTGCTGATTTTAAAAAGAGTAAATTGGGTTTAGATTTAGCTGATGCAAAATTATTAAAATCTGAACAGGAAATACTACTTAAAGCGGTTGAAGCTTTTTCTGGAATGATTGTTGCAAATGAAAAATTTTCAATTAATGAAAGAAATGTTGGTTTACTTGAAAGACAAGTTGAAACTGACAGAATTAGATTAGATAGAGGAGAAGTTAGTGTGGCTGATCTTGCACAATCGGAATCCTCATTAGCAGAGGCACAAGCAAAATTTATTCAAGCTAAAAATGAAGTTGTTACAGCAAGATTAAATTATGAAAATGTTATTGGTCCAATTCAAGATACTTTTGCATTAAATAAAAATTCTGATTTAAATTTAAAAATTCCTATGACTTTAGAAAATGCAATTAATTTATCAAAAATCAATAACCCAGAACTAATTATTGCAAAACTAGAGTATGAGCAATCAGAACAAGACGTAAAGATTTCACAATCTGATTTGTCACCATCAGCAACATTGTCTTTTGAAACTAAAGAAACTGATGACTTAAGTTCTACAATTGACCAACAAGATAAAGAGACTGTTCAAGCAACAGTATCATGGCCACTTTTTTCTGGAGGAAAAAATTATGCTAGCTTAAGTAAAACTAAAAACTTAAGAAATAGAAAAAAATTATTATTAGATAATGCGTTAAGAATTAACGATACTAATGTAACCACTGCTTGGTCAAACATGAAATCAAATGCAAGTATGTTAGAATCTGTTAAGTTACAGGTAAGAGCAGCTCAAATAGCAAATGAAGGAATTACTGCAGAATACGAAAGTGGCAAAGGTAGATCCACATTGGATGTGATTCAATCAAATTCTATTTTACTCAATTCCCAAATAAGTCTTGCAAATTCAGAGAGAGAATTTTTATTATCAAAATTTAAACTTCTTCAATCAGTTGGTATTTTGAGCGCCGATCATTTAGGTTTCAATAATTAGGCTATTTTTGCCTTATTTTATCTAAATAAATTAAGTTCTTGCCAATGAGAACAAAATGTGTACATTTAATATCATGATTCGAGTGACAAAAAACGCAAAAAAAAGAGGCATTAAATGACAAAAAATAACTTAAAAGTGGTTAAAACCGCAAAAGATAAAGATTTGGAAAACAAAGAGAAAAACAAAGCGCTAGACGCAGCTATAGATCAAATTACTGACACTTTTGGTAAAGGCTCTGTAATGAAGCTTGGTCAACAGAAAGCTATGGATGTTGAGTCAGTTTCAACAGGATCTTTAAGCTTAGACTTAGCTCTTGGAATTGGTGGTCTTCCAAAAGGAAGAATTATCGAAATTTATGGACCAGAATCTTCTGGAAAAACAACACTTGCGCTTCAAGTAGTTGCAGAAGCACAAAAGGCAGGTGGTATTTGTGGATTTGTTGATGCAGAGCATGCATTAGATCCAGTTTATGCAAAAAAATTAGGTGTTAATACTGAAGAGCTATTAATTTCGCAGCCAGATACTGGTGAACAAGCCTTAGAAATTACTGACACTTTAATAAAATCAGGTTCAATGTCGGTTCTAGTTGTTGACTCTGTTGCTGCATTAACTCCTAGAGCAGAAATAGAAGGAGATATGGGAGATCATCATGTCGGTTTACAAGCTAGATTGATGTCCCAAGCATTGAGAAAACTGACTGGTTCGATTTCTAGAACAAACACTATGGTTATTTTCATTAACCAAATTAGAATGAAAATTGGTGTTATGTTTGGAAGTCCAGAAACTACATCAGGTGGTAACTCATTAAAGTTTTATTCATCAGTTAGAATGGATATTAGAAGAATTGGTGCGATTAAAGATAAAGAGCAAATTATTGGAAATGCAACAAGAGTTAAGGTAGTAAAAAATAAAGTTGCGCCACCATTTAAAGTTGTTGAATTCGACTTAATGTATGGAAAAGGAATTAGCAAAACGGGGGAATTAATAGACCTTGGAGCAAAAGCAGACATAGTTGAAAAATCTGGTGCCTGGTATGCTTACAAAGGTGAGAAAATCGGACAAGGGAAGGAAAATGCAAAACTTTACCTTGAACAAAATCCAAAAGCTGCTGCTGAAATTGAAATGGCTATTAGAGAGAAAGCTGGCTTGATTTCAAAAAAGATTGAGGGCAATCCTATCGATCAAGAAAAAGTAAAAGCAGAAGAAAAAGAAGAGACACCATCTAAAAAGAATTAACTTTTAGTTATCTAAAAAGGCGCTTATTTTAAGCGCCTTTTTTCCCTATAGTTATCTAGACATCAATTAAAAAAGCTGTATTTTAAAAATATGGCCGACAAATCACTAAACGAGATAAGAAAAACTTTCTTAAAATATTTTGAGAAAAACGGTCATACAATCGTTGACTCGAGTAATTTAGTGCCAAATAACGATCCAACGTTGATGTTTGCAAACTCAGGAATGGTTCAGTTCAAAAATGTTTTTACAGGCCTTGAAAAAAGAGATTATAAAAGAGCCACAACTTCCCAAAAATGTGTACGAGCTGGTGGAAAACACAACGATTTAGAAAATGTTGGATACACTCCAAGACATCACACATTTTTTGAAATGCTGGGTAACTTTTCATTTGGAGATTATTTTAAAGAAAGAGCGATTGAACTTGCTTGGAACTTAATTACAAAAGATTTTGGATTAGACAAAAATAAACTTTATTTCACTGTTTTTAATGAGGATGATGAAGCCTTTAATTTGTGGAAGAAAATAACAGGTTTTGGTGAGGACAGAATAATTAGAATACCAACATCAGACAACTTTTGGTCAATGGGCGAAACAGGACCTTGTGGACCTTGTTCTGAGATATTTTATGATCACGGAGATCATTTACAAGGAGGTCTTCCAGGAACAAAAGATCAGGATGGTGATAGATATATTGAAATCTGGAATTTAGTTTTCATGCAATATGAGCAAGTAACTAAAGATAAAAGAATTGATTTACCCAAACCATCTGTTGATACTGGAATGGGACTGGAGAGAATTGCTGCATTACTGCAAGGTACACATGATAACTATAAAACAGATCACTTTTTAAAATTAATAAATTCAATTTCTGATACTGTTAAAGTAAAACCTACAGACAAAAACCTATCTAGTTTTAGAGTAATTGCTGACCATTTAAGAGCAAGTTCATTTTTATTAGCTGAAGGAGTTTTGCCTTCAAATGAAGGACGAGGTTATGTATTGAGAAGAATTATGAGACGTGGAATGAGGCATTCACATCTACTAGGAGCTAAAGAACCAATTTTTTATAATATATTTAAAACTTTAGAAAACGAAATGTCTGGTAATTATCCTGAATTGGAAAGAGCACAATCGTTAATTAAAGAAACCTTAAAAATGGAAGAGGAAAAATTCTTAGTACTTTTAGAAAGAGGTATGAAGATATTAGATGATGAGATTGAAAAGATAGATAAAGTTTTACCTGGTGAAGTAGCTTTCAAACTTTATGACACTTATGGTTTCCCTTTAGACTTAACAGAGGACATTCTTAAAAATAAATCATTAAGCTTAGACCACGAAAAATTTAACAAACTAATGAAAGACAGCAAGGAACTTGCAAAGAAAAATTGGAAAGGATCAGGTGATAGTTCAGTAGATGAAATATGGTTTGGAATTAAAGACAAAATAGGCTCAACTGAATTTTTAGGTTATGAGTCTAATCAGGCAGAAGGAGTAATTTTAAGTTTAATTAAAAATAACAAACAATCTGATAGTTTAAAAGAGGGTGAGGAGGGTATGGTAATTTTAAACCAAACTCCATTTTACGGTGAGTCTGGAGGACAAGTTGGTGATAATGGAACAATATCTAATGGAAACAATATTTTTAAAGTTTCAGATGTTCAAAAAAAATTAGGTAATTTATTTGTACATTACGGAAAAGTTGAAAAAGGAAACTTCAATTTGAAGGATAACGTAGAACTTAAAATTGATATTGAAAGACGAGAAAATGTGAAAGCATATCATTCAGCAACACATTTATTGCACGAGTCTTTAAGGAGAATACTAGGAACACACGTGATGCAAAAAGGATCATTGGTTGCTCCAGATAGATTACGTTTTGACTTTAGTCATATGAAGCCAATTTCTTCAGATGAAATGACAAAAATAGATGAACATGTAAATCAAATGGTGAATAAAAAATCAGAGGTAATTACAAGAATAATGACTCCAAAAGAAGGTATTGCTCATGGTGCATTAGCATTATTTGGAGAAAAATATGGAGATGAAGTTAGGGTGGTTTTTATGGGTGAAGAAGGAAATAAATATTTTTCAACCGAATTATGTGGTGGAACACATGTAAAAAATACCAGTGATATTGGTAATTTTAAAGTAGTTAGTCAATCAGCTATAGCTGCGGGCGTCAGAAGAGTTGAAGCTCTTAGAGATAAACAACTAGATGAATTTTTAAAAAACAAAGAAAAACAATCTAGTCTTTCTGAACAAAAAGATGAAGAAACAATTAAAGTTTTATCAGAAGAAATTAAAAAACTTGGAGGAAAACCAAATTTAAATAAAGAAAATAAAAAAGATTTAATTAAAGAATTAAATAAAGAATTAGAAAAATTATCTATCAATGAAATAATAAATAATAAATCAAAAAATATTATTAAAGATGAAAAAATCAATGGTATTAACATAAGAATGCAAAAAATTGATGGACTTCCTCCAAAAGAATTAAGAAGATTAATTGATAATGGAAAAAAAGAAATAGGAGAGGGAATAGTAATTATTTTTGCAAGCAAAGACGACAAAGTAGGTTTAGCGGTAGGTGTAACAGATAAGCTTAAAAATAAATATGATGCTGTTAAGTTCGTTAAAAATGGGTCAGATATTATTGGTGGAAAAGGTGGCGGGGGGAGACCTGATTTCGCTCAAGCTGGAGGAGTGAATAAAGATAAAATTGAGGATGCTTTTAAAAGCTTAAAGGCTTTAGTTTAATCTTTTTTTTAAGTTTGCATCAATTACATCTAAAAATTGATTTGTTGTTAAATACTTAGTTGATGGACCTACTAATATTGCTAAGTCTTTGGTCATTGAACCAGATTCAACAGTTTGAATACAAGTTTTCTCTAAATTTTTGACAAATTTTTTTAAATCTTCATTATTATCTAATTTTGCTCTGTGGTATAAACCTCTTGCCCATGCAAATATTGATGCAATAGGGTTTGTTGAAGTTTCTTTACCTTGTTGGTGTAATCTATAATGCCTTGTTACAGTTCCATGCGCAGCTTCTGCTTCAATTGTTTTTCCATCAGGACTCATTAGAACACTAGACATTAAACCTAATGATCCAAAACCTTGTGCAACTGTATCTGACTGAACATCACCATCATAATTTTTACATGCCCATATATAATTACCTTTCCACTTCATTGCACATGCAACCATGTCATCGATTAATCTATGTTCGTAAGTAATTCCTCTTTCTTTGAATTTCTCTTTAAATTCTTTTTCATAGACTTCTTGAAATAAATCTTTAAATCTTCCATCATATTTCTTTAAGATCGTATTTTTAGTCGATAAGAAAACAGGCCATTTTCTATTTAAACCGTAGTTCATACAGGATCTTGCAAAATCTACAATGGATTGATCTAAGTTATACATTGAAAGCGCAATCCCTGGACCTGGAAAATTGAAAACTTCAAATTCTTTTTTGTCTTTTCCATCTTCTGACGTCCATTTTATTTCTAGTTTTCCTTTTCCTGGAACTTGAAAATCTGTTGCCCTATATTGATCTCCAAAAGCGTGTCTACCAATACAGATTGGATTTTCCCAACTTGGAACTAACTTGGGAATATTTTTACATAATATAGGTTCTCTAAAAACAGTTCCTCCCAAAATATTTCTAATTGTTCCATTTGGAGATCGCCACATTTTTTTTAATTTGAATTCTGTAACCCTAGCTTCATCAGGAGTTATAGTTGCACACTTTATCCCCACACCGTATTTTTTAATTGCATGAGCACAATCAACTGTAATTTTGTCAGAAGTATTGTCTCTGCTTTTAATTCCTAAATCATAATATTTTATATTTAAATCTAAATATGGAAGGATGAGCTTATTTTTTATAAAATCCCAAATCACCCTAGTCATTTCATCGCCATCTAGCTCAACAATCGGGTTTTTAACCTTAATTTTGCTCATATTAGAGTATATATCTTAATAATTGAATTTTGGAGTTTAATATACATATTAGGACCATATTACCAAATATATAATTATGATAGACAAAGTATTTCCACCAATTCATAACGAAGGTTATAAATTTTTAGTAATTTTTACTATTGCTACAATAATCTTATACTTAATTAGTAGCTTCTTAGGATTAATAGGATTAGTTCTTACCATTTGGTGTTACTATTTTTTTAGAGACCCAGAAAGATATTCAATAAATGACGACGATTATTTAGTAAGTCCAGCTGACGGTTTAGTTTTACAAGTTCAAGAAAATGACGGACCAAAAGAACTTAATTTAGAAAATAAAAAATTTACTAAAGTGAGTATTTTTATGAATGTTTTTGATTGCCATGTAAATAGATCCCCTTGTGCGGGAAAAGTATCTGAAATTTTTTATAAGCCTGGAAAGTTTTTGAATGCCTCTCTAGATAAGGCTAGTGAAGATAATGAAAGAAATTATTACAAAATCACCAATTCAAAAGGTGAAGATATAATAGTAGTTCAAATCGCAGGTTTAATAGCAAGAAGAATTGTTACAGAAACTTCTGAAAATTCAGATCTTACTCAAGGAGAAAGAATAGGGATGATAAGATTTGGAAGTAGAGCAGATTTGTATTTTGAAAACTATAAACCATTAGTAAAGGTCAATCAGAAAACTATAGCTGGAGAATCGCTTATAGCTAAAAGATAAAATGAACGAACCAAGGAAAAAGTTTAAAATTGTAACAGAAAAAAGTGCTAGAGTAATATTACCTAATACATTAACACTTATTGGTGTATGTATTGGATTGACCTCTATTAATTTTGCTCTTAATCAAAACTTTAAACTTGCAATAGTAGCTATTGTATGTGCTGCGATTATTGATGGGTTAGACGGTAGAATTGCAAGATTAATAAAAGGAACTTCAAAAGTTGGTAAAGAACTAGACTCACTTACAGATATTATTAGTTTTGGTGTAGCACCAGCATTTATAATGTATTTTTGGACTTTAAATACTTTAGGAAAAATTGGCTGGTTGATTTCTTTAATCTATGTAGTTTGTGTTGCTTTAAGATTGGCAAGATTTAATATTAATACAGGTGGAGAGCCATCTTGGAGAGATAATTTTTTTGAAGGTGTTCCATCGCCCGCAGGTGGTATACTAGTACTAAGCCCACTTGTTTATGAACAGAGTGGTTTAAATATATTTAACTTTGATCTTAAATTAATTACACCAATTCTTTTTATAATTGTATCAATTTTACTTATAAGTAAAATACCTACCTACTCATTTAAAAAGATTGTTGTACCTAGAAGTACAACAATATTTTTACTTTTAGGAATAGTTTCATTTTTTGGACTTTTATTAATATTTCCTTTTAATGTTATTGCTTTAGGTTCTTCAATTTATCTTTTAGCAATTCCTTTCAGTATTTTTCATTACCAAAAATTGAAAAAAGGTTCACTATCAAACCAAATATCTGACGAAGATGAGCCTGAAGATATGTTATAGATGAAAAAAAACGTAATAGTTTCTTTAGCAGACTCAAATTATTTCAATTTATTAAATGAACTAATAGACTCTATTAAACAATTTGATAAAAATAACTCCGTAGCGATATGTGTATTAGATGCTGGTTTAGAAAAAGAACAATTAAATAAACTTTCAGATAAAGTAGACGAGATCAAAAGCGCTAATTGGGATATTCAAGTTTCATCAATAAAAGTTAGAGGAAAAGAGTGGCTGAAGAGTCAAGTTTCTAGGGCTTTTTTGCCAAAGTATTTTCCTAATTATGAAAAATATCTTTGGATTGATTGTGATGCCTGGGTAAATGACTGGAATACAATAGATTTATATTTTAAGGCTTGTGAAAATGGAAAGTTAGGAATTACTCAAACAATAGGCCCAGGTTATAGGATCACTTCTAAAGTAAATTGGTTATTTGGTAAACTAGCAGTAATAAAATCACAAAATTTTAAACATGCTGTAAGTTCAAAAATAGGAATGGATAAAGCAAGAAAACTCGCTTTTGCACCTCACGTTAATATAGGTGTTTTTTCACTGGAGAAAAATTCCAGTTGTTGGAACACATGGCAAAAAAACTTAGAAATAACATTAAAATCAGGAAAAATATTTGGCTCAGAGGGCCTAGCAATTAATATGAGTATTTATATAGATGAAGTTAATACTGAGTTTCTTCCGTTAAACTGTAATTGGATTGCAAGTAATCTTTTACCAAAATTTGATGAAAGTAATAACACATTTGTAGAGCCTTTCTTACCAAATAGCAAAATTGGAATAATGCATCTTGCAGCAGGTATCTGGGATAATAAAAAAGATATGAGGATTGATAGCTCAGTCAAAATACAAATTCAAACTTTAGAAAATAAGAATATTTTAAAAAGTTTAAGGTTTGGTCATTAATTGAAAAAAAACAAAATTTCAAAAAATTGGATAAATAAACAACGTAGAGATATCTATGTTCGTAAATCCAAAATAGAAGGTTATCGTTCAAGAGCAATTTATAAATTAAAAGAAATTGATGAAAAATTTAAAATTTTAAAAGAAGTGTTTACAGTCATAGATTTAGGAGCAGCACCGGGTAGCTGGTCCCAATATCTTTCACAAAAGATACAAAATGGAAAAATATTAGCAATAGACTTATTAGAATTTCAAAAGATTAATAAGGTTGAACAATTAATTGGGGATTTTACAGAGGAGATTTATAAGCAAAAAATAAGAGAATATTTTAAAAAAAAAGTAGATTTAGTAGTATCTGATATGGCAGTAAATACTACGGGAAATAAGAATCTTGACTCTATTGTGACCGGTGAGCTTTGTATGGATGCTATGAGTTTCGCAAAAAATCAGTTAAATCATAAGGGGAAATTTATTTCTAAGCTATTTATGGGTACGAGTTTTAATGAAATTGTTTCTGAGGCTAAAAATATATTTAAAGATGTAAGAGTTTTTAAACCATTATCTAGCAGAAAAGACTCCAAAGAAAATTTTATAATTTGTAAAATTTTACGTTAAGTCCTCTTTTATTTTTTTAAGAATCGTATATATAGGATTATGGATCCTATTAAAGAAGCACTCACTTTCGATGATGTCACTCTAGCACCTAGATATTCAGAAGTTTTACCGTCGCAAGTTGATACATCTACTTTTTTAAGAAATGATTATAAAATTAATATTCCTTTGTTATCATCAGCAATGGATACAGTAACAGAGTCTAAAATGGCTATCGCGGTAGCTAAGGCAGGTGGTATTGGAGTTATACATAGAAATTTTACAATTGATAGTCAAATCAAAGAAATTAGAAAAGTTAAATCTAAAAATCTGAAAGTTGGCGCAGCCGTTGGCGCAGGTGAACTAGAATCAAAAAGAGCTTTAGCGATAATTAAAGAAAAAATTGATTTAATAGTTGTAGATACTGCACATGGACACACAAAAAGAGTGAAGGAAATAATTAAGATAATAAAAAAAAATAAAAATAAAAAAACACTTTTATGTGCAGGTAATATTGCAACTGCAGAAGCTGCAAATTTCTTAGCTAAACTCGGTGTGGACATAATAAAGGTTGGGATTGGTCCAGGCTCAATTTGTACAACAAGACTTGTTGCAGGAATAGGCGTTCCTCAATTGAGTGCAATTATTAATGTAAAAAAAGGGCTTAAAAATAAAAAAGTTAAAATTATTGCAGATGGTGGTATAAAATTTTCAGGGGACATAGCAAAAGCTCTCGCAGCTGGAGCAGATGCTGTAATGATAGGTTCTCTATTTGCTGGCACAAAAGAATCACCGGGTAAAATTATAAAAAAAAATGGAAAAATGTTTAAAATTTTTAGAGGCATGGGATCAATTGGAGCAATGAATAAGGGTTCTGCTGATAGGTATTTTCAAACAAAACAAAAAGATAAATCTAAATATGTACCAGAGGGAGTTGAAGGTTTTGTAAAATACAAAGGACCTGTAGATAAAATAATTTTTAAATTAATTGGAGGTTTAAAATCTTCTATGGGCTACCTTGGATCAAAAAAAGTTTTAAACTTAAGAAATAAACCTAAATTTGCGAAAATTACAAAAGCAGGATTTTATGAAAGTATGGTACATAACATAGATGAAATTAAAAAAGATGAAAAGTATTAATAACATAGCACTTAATCTATTGATTGTTATCTTTGCTGTTTTTTTTATAAGCAATAATTCACTATCTGAAAATTTCTTTAGTGAAGCAAAACAAGAATTTGATGAAAAAAATTATGAAAGTTCTAAATTTTTATTTCAAAGAAATATTGTTTTTAATCCAAAAGATGCAGAGTCTTACTTGTATTTAGCAAAGATTTACAAAAATGAAGAAAATGAAAAGGAGGAAATTAAAAATTTAAATACTACGTTATTATTAGATCCCAAAAATGAGGAAGCAATGCACTTATTAATCAATTACGAGCTTAAAAAATCAAACTATTCTAGAGTGAAAGAACTTAAAGAAAATTTTTCCTCTATTTGCAAAAATCTTTGTACAAAAATAGAAAATATTGAAAAATCGTTAGCAGATATCGAACCAAAAAATGGATCTTAACAATAATTTAAATAAGATTCTTATTATTGATTTTGGTTCACAATTCACACAACTTATAGCAAGGAGAATTAGAGAGTTAGGTGTATATTCAGAAATTATAAGTCATAAAAAAATTAATTTAAAATTAGATAAATCGAAAATTAGAGGAATAATTTTGTCAGGAGGTCCATTAAACGTTTATCAATCAAAAAAAGTAAAGTTCAGAAGAGAGTTATTTAAATTGAACATACCGATTTTAGGGATTTGTTTTGGTCACCAAGTAATATCTAAAGAATTGGGTGGTAAAGTTAAAAAAGCAAAACACAGAGAATTTGGCTTAGCAAAATTGAGCAGAATAAAGAACAGCAGGCTAACTCAAAATTTTTTTAATAAAAGTGGTTCAAATAATGTTTGGATGAGCCATGCAGATGAAGTGATAAAATTAGCAAAAGGATTTAAAGTAGTAGCAAAAACTGAAACGTCTAAATTTTCAATAATTGAAAATTCTACTAGAAAATTGTATGGAATCCAATTTCATCCTGAAGTAACTCATACAGAGAAAGGAAAAATAATTTTAAAGAATTTTGTTTTTTCAATTTGTATGATTAAAAAAAATTGGACATCTAAAAATCAAAAAAAAATTCTTATACATGATGTTAAAAAAATTGTAGGAAATTCCAAAGTTATTTGTGCTCTTTCTGGAGGTGTAGACAGCAGTGTTGTTGCAAAATTAATTCATAACGCAATAGGAAAAAAGCTAATATGTATTTTTGTAAACACAGGTTTATTGAGAAAAAATGAAGAAGCTCAAGTTATAAAAACTTTTAAAAAAAAATTTAAGGTAAATCTGATTTATGTAGATGCTAAAAACCATTTCTTAAATAAGCTTAGAAAAGTTTCTGATCCAGAAAAGAAAAGAAAAATAATTGGAAATCTGTTTATTAAAATTTTTGAAAAATATGCAAAAAAAACAAAAAATGTTAAATATTTAGCACAAGGTACATTATATCCAGATTTAATTGAAAGTAAGTCGGTAACAGGGAGTCAGACCTCTAAAATAAAATCTCACCATAATGTTGGTGGTTTGCCAAAGAAAATGAAATTAAAATTATTAGAGCCATTAAAACTACTATTTAAAGATGAAGTTAGAAAATTAGGTTTGGAACTTAAGTTGTCAAAAGAAATTGTATTCAGACATCCTTTTCCAGGACCAGGACTAGCAATTCGTATGCCTGGAGAAATAACAAAAGATAAAATTAAAATTTTAAAAGATGCTGATGATATTTTTATTAATTCATTAAAAAATTTCAATTTGTATGACAAGATATGGCAGGCGTATGCTGCGTTGTTGCCCGTCAAAACCGTTGGTGTTATGGGGGATAATAGGACTTATGAATATATGTGTTTATTAAGAGCAATTACTTCAGAAGATGGCATGACTGCTGATACCTTTGATTTTAATAAAAAATTTATGCAGCTTGTTTCAAACAGAATAATAAATAATATTAAAGGTATTAATAGAGTAGTTTATGACATAACATCTAAACCACCAAGCACCATAGAGTTAGAGTAATGAATAATAAAATAAAAAAAATTATTAAAAAAAAAAATAAATCAAAAATTGTTTGCTTGACTGCTTACTCTAAAAATATTGCTGAGATTGTAGACAATCATGCAGATATTGTTTTGGTCGGTGACTCCTTAGGATCAGTACTTTACAATTATAATACGACAAGAAAAGTTAATCTTAAAATGATGCTGGAACATACAAAAAGTGTAAGAATGGGTGTTAAAAAAAGTCTATTAGTTATTGATATGCCTTACAATACATACAGAAGTAAATCTGAAGCTCTCAAAAACTCAAAGTTAGCGCTCAAAGAGACAAAGTGTGATGCAGTTAAAGTAGAAGGTGGTGTTAGAGTGGGACATATAGTTCGCCATTTAGTTAAAAACAAAATACCAGTAATGGGTCATATAGGGGTAACACCACAAACAATAAAAGGGAAATTTAAATCAGTAGGTAAAACTGAAAAAGAAAGAAAAAGACTCTTTAAAGATGCTAAAGCGTTAGAGGATAGTGGTGCATTTGGAATAGTTTTAGAGTGTACCTATAGCGATATTTCAAAAAAAATTTCTCAATTATTAAAAATTCCAACCATAGGCATAGGAGCTTCAGTTCACTGTGATGGACAGGTTTTAGTAACAGATGATATTTTAGGTTTAACGGATGCTAAAATTAAATTCGTCAAAAAATATGTAAATATTAAAAAAATCATAAATTTAGCAGTATCAAAATTTAAATCTGAGGTAAGATCAAATAAATATCCTACAAAAAAATATTCTTATTAAAAATATTTTTTAAAATTTTCGTTGATTGATAGTATTTCTAAATCTACTAATCCACCAATAACTAGTTGAAGGGCAACCAATAAAATAAAACCTAGACCCACGTAAGCAATCCATAGGTGTTTTTGAATATAATTAGCAAGAACAGTAGCAAGAGCTCCTGTTAGAATCACTGACAAAACTAATCCAAATATCATAAAACCAAAATGTCCTTTTGATGCACCAACAACACCAATAACATTATCAAAACTAATTGTTATATCTGCAAACAGAACTTTATAAACGCTTTGTATGTAAGATGGTTCTTTTGATTTTTTAGTTGGTGATTTTACTTTTTTAATTTCAAATAAATCTTTTTTTAGATCGTAAACAATCCAAATTAGCAATAAACCACCAAGAATTTTTATAAAATAAAACTTAAATAAATATGTGGCGAATAAAGCAAAAACTACTTTAAATACCAAAGCACCAGCAACACCCCAAAGTATTATTTGTCGTCTATTTTTTGGTACAAAATTAGCAGCGATTAATCCAATAATTATCGCGTTATCTGCGGCTAAAATTATATCAATGAATATAATCTGTGTTAATATTACAAGTTCTTCAATCAATATATTTTATATTATAAAAAAAAAAGTATTTTTCAATCTTATACGATAAAAAATTACTTAATACTTAGAGGCTCTTTTTCCATCTATAATTTCTTTAAGCTGGTCATATTCTTTACAATTACAGCTCTTTAAAATGGCTAATTGCTCAATTGCTTTATCTTTTCTGTCTGTATTTAAATAAAGTTCACCAAGATATTGGTTAATTCTTTTATGATTTGGTTTAATTTTTAATCCAGATAAATAATATTCTTCAGCTTCAATAAAATTTCCTAGTTTTCTACTTGTAAATCCTAAATAATTAAGCGTATCTGCATTATTTGGTTTTTCTTTATTAGACTCCAAAAACAACTTAAATGCTTTTTCGTATTTTTTTTCTGCCTTAGCTAAATTTTTTTCTGCTTTTGTTGTATTGCCTTTCTTCAAAAATTTATCTGCTTTTTTTTCCCAATGTTTACCTGACAAAACTAGTTTATGGCCTTTGTCATATTTAGAGACCTTCCCCTCATTTCCACCATCAGATTGTTCTCCTCCAGCAGAATAAGCTGATACAGCTGAAAATAAAAAAACGACAAATATAAGACTGATTTTATTTAACATAACTGCAATATAGGAACTAAAGTTTTTTTAACAACCATCTTTTTAATTATTGGACAATTTAACACCTTATTTTGCCTAATTTATTTGCATTTTTAAATTTTCGTATTCTTCACATTCGCAATTTTTCAGAGAATTAAGTATTTCCTTGGTATCGCTTATTCTATTTTGGTTTTTATAAAAAACTCCTAGATTATATTTAATACTATTATGCTGATCGTTTAGTTCTAAACCCAAAAGATAGTAAATTTCAGCATTCTCATCAAATCCTAACTTTGCGCTACATAAACCTAAATAGTTTAATATATCAGGATTTGCGGGATCTTCAGCATTTGCTTTTAGGAAGTAATCCAAAGCTTTCTCAAACTTTATTTTTGCTTTTTTCAATTTACCTTTTTTTTCTATTTTAATTGCTCTTTCTAACTCTTTAAAACCTAGTTTGTATGGTCCTGCTGGAGGAGGTCCTTCTCTACCTAAATTCTCCCCATGGCCTTCATATGCATTAGTTTTAGATATTATTGAAATTAAAAAAAAAATTATAAGTATAAATTTTATATTTTTCATTATTCAAATTTTTTCATTTGATTAAGAGATTTTAAATTTAATTTATTCCTTACAAGCTCCTCTTTAATTACTTTTGCTGTATTTAAAGAACTTTCATTATCACCATGGATACACACAGAGTCAATTTCACAAGGGATTTGCTTACCTGAATAACAATTTATAGATTGATTTTTGACCATAGATAAAACATGTTTTTTAGCAATACTAGGATCTGTTATTAATGCATTTGGTTTGGATCTAGAAACTAAATTACCATCATCTTCATAATTTCGATCAGCAAAAATTTCACAAGCAATTTTCATATTTAATTTTTTTGCTGCTAACTCCATTTTGGAACCTGTAGGAACAAGATAAATTAATTCTTTGTTTAGTTTATAAATTACATTTGCAAGTATAGTAGCCAAATTAATATCCTCACAAGCCATATTATTTAGAGCTCCATGTGGCTTCATATGAGTTACGTTTTCATCATGCTTCTCAGCAATACTTTGAAGAATTTCATATTGATCTTTAATTAGTTTCTCTATTTCGTTTTTAGAAAGATTAAGTCTTCTTCTGCCAAAATTTTCAGGATCGTTAAAAGATGGATGTGCACCAATACTTACACCATTTTCCTTTGAAATTAAAATAGTACTATTCATAGTTTCATGATCGCCAGCATGATAGCCACATGCTATATTTGCCGAATTAACAATTTCTAATAATTTTGGATCATTTATGTTTGAGTGATGTTTAGATTTTTCTCCTAAATCACAATTAATATTAATTTCCATAGTATTCATTGATAAAGTATAACATGTCATGATTAAAAATATATCAAATCTTGGCGACGCAGCATTATATTGTGATTTTGGAAATAACGTTGATCAGAAAACAAACTTTAAAGTAATAAAATATTTTGAAAATATTAAAAAACAAAATATAGAAGGAATAACTAATTTAACTCCCTCCTATAATAAACTTATAATCTCATTTGACTTAAATGTAGTAAATTTCACAGAACTCAAAAAAAAAATTGAAGATATCAAAATTTCTGAAAACAACATCAAGCAGAATCAAAAAATTATCAAAATACCGATCTGTTGTGATGATGAATTTGCTCTTGATATAGAAAGGCTTTCAACAAAATTAAATTTAACAAAGAAAGAAATTTTAGAAAAATATTTTAATAAAGAATATTTTTGTTATATGACTGGATTTATTGCCGGAATGCCTTTTTTGGGTGATATTGACAAAAAAATAAGACTTGAAAGACTTATAACCCCAAGAGTCAAAGTTCCAAAAGGTGCTGTGGGCATTACTGAACAATTTGCAAATATTTATACTTTTGAAAGTCCTGGTGGATGGAATATTTTAGGAAGTACTCCAACAAAAATCTTTGATCAAGCAAACGAGAAACAGCCAACTTTAATTTGTCCTGGTGATAAAGTTTTATTTTACGAAATTAACAAAAAAGAATACTTCAAAATTAATGGAAATAAATAAAATTACAGTTTTAAGAGAAGGAGTAAATTCAACCTTCCAGGATTTAGGAAGGGGCAATCTTTACCATATTGGCTTACCATTTAGTGGCGCAATGGATAAAAGAAATTATTTAATTGCAAATAAACTTGTTGGAAATAAGCATAACGAAGCAGTTATAGAATTTGCTTATCAAGGACCACTTATAAAAATCGAAAATGGTAATATAAATTTTGCCATAACAGGCAACATCAAATTTAGTATTAAAAAAAATGGTAAATTGATAAATGGTGATTGCTATAAAACTTATTATTTGTCAAAAAATGATGAAATAGATATTATATCAACCAATAACTCTGTTTACGGATATTTTGCCGTTAGTGGTGGTTTCGATTTAAAAAAAAATTTTGGAAGTTTTTCTACCACTGTAAGGGCAAAAGTTGGTGCAAATAATGGAAATAAAATATCAAAAAATGAAAATTTTTTTATTAAAGATTTTGAGAATAAAAATATAAATAAAAATTTAAAATATACCAATTCAAAAATTGAATATATAAGGATATTGAAAGGAACTAATTTTGATTATTTTTTGGAAAAATCAATTAAAGAACTTACTTCTAGAGAATTTTTAGTTTCCAAGCTCTCTGACCGTATGGGGATGAGGCTTCAAGGTCCTAAAATTCAAAACTTGAAAGAGACAAATATTAGGTCAGAAGGTCTTATTAAAGGAGTAATTCAAGTCCCAGCAGACGGCAATCCAATTATCATGTTGTCCGACCATGGAACTATTGGAGGATATCCAAAAATTGCTGTAGTTATAAGTGCTGATTATGATAGGTTAATTCAGATACCTTCAGGAAAAAAAATAAAATTTAAATTAATTGAATTAAAAGAGGCTGAAAAACTTTTCAAATTATTTCAAATGGAAACAGAAAATCTTTTAAATCAAATCTAATGAATATAATATCTAAATTGCCTGGTCCACTATTGGTATTTCTTGGAGCTTTAAGCCTAAGTTTTGGAGGGCTTATTGTAAAATCATTTCATGGTGCAAATTTATGGCAAATTTTATTTTGGAGATCAATTTTTTTTATATTAGTTGTAAGTATTTTTTTAATACTAACATATAGAAAAAAATTTTTTACTGCTTTTGTAAGTTCTGGAATACCTGGACTGATAGGTGGTTTAATATTATCTACAGGCTTTTGTGGATACGTTTTTGCTATGTATAACACTACTGTTGCAAACACAAATTTTATAATTCAAACTCAAACAATATTTTTAGCACTATTTGGATATTTATTCTTAAAAGAAAAAATTTCAAAATTAACTTTAATTTCAATTATTTTAGCAATTTCAGGGATAATTTTAATGATTGGTACTTCTTTATCCCCAGGCCAAATGTCAGGTAATATTGCAGCTTTCATAATGCCTATATCTTTTGCAATTTTAATTTTAATCGTTAGAAAATATCCTACTGTTGATATGGTGCCATTACAATTAATTGCAGGCATATTTGCAATGTTGATTGGTTATTTAATTGCTGGAAAAATCATGATTTCTTTTTATGATATTTTTCTAGGATTTCTGGCAGGATTTTTTCAATTAGGTTTTGGTTTTATTTTAATTACTATTGGAGCAAGACGAACTCCATCAGCATTAGTGGGAATCATAATGTTAACCGAAGCCGTTTTAGGGCCCCTGTGGGCATGGATTTTCATTAATGAGCAACCTCCTTTAATGGTTCTTATTGGAGGAAGTGTGGTAATTATAGCTGTTCTGCTTCAATTTTTACCACTTTTAAAAAAAAATAAGCCTTCATTACAATCTTAAAAGACTGTCATTTAATTAAATTTATGCTATAAAAGCTTCACGGGAGAGACCACATAATGTGGCGCCGAAGGAGCAACCACCCCGGAAACTCTCAGGCAAAAGGACCGTAAATATTAACTCTGGAAAGAGAAAAATTCTCGCCGAAGGAGCAAATCTCTCAGGCACATAGACAGAGGGGGCAAAGAGTTAATATTTTATGAAAAAAACACCTCTGTACAATCTTCATCAAAAATATAGAGCTAAGTTTGTGCAATTTGCTGGTTATGAAATGCCAATTCAATATGAAACCGGCATTGTAAGAGAACATATAACCACTAGAAATAATTCAGGAATATTTGACGTATCACACATGGGTCAATTATTTCTAAAAGGTGGAGATGAATTAACCAATGATTTACAAAAAATATTCCCAATTGATTTAGCAAAGATTTCAATAAATCAAAGCAAGTATTCCTTTTTGATGAAAGAAAATGGTGGAATATATGATGATCTTATTATTACAAAATTAAAAGACGGGTACATGATAATATTAAACGCTGCTTGTAAAGAAGCAGATTTAAATATTTTAAAAAAGAAAATTGGTGAAAAATATCAAATTAATTTATCAGAAAATCTATCTTTAATAGCAATACAGGGTCCTAAAGCAAAAAATATTTTAGAGTCGATTATACCAGGTGTTATTAAACTAAAATTTATGAATGGTAACCAATTTAAGTACAAAGACTTAGACATATATATAACTAGATCTGGCTATACTGGTGAAGATGGCTTCGAAATTTCGATCAATAATAAAATTGTGGAAAGTTTTGTAGAAAAACTTATTGAAAAAGGTTCTACAATGATTGGCTTAGGAGCTAGAGACACTCTAAGGCTAGAGGCTGGACTTTGTTTATATGGTCATGATTTAGATGAGAATACCAGTCCAATTGAGGCAAATCTAAAATGGGCAATCTCAAAAAGCAAAATTAATGAAAAGTTTCCAGGTTCAGAATTTATTAAGAAACAATATAACGAAGGTGTTTCAAAAATTAGAGTTGGAATAAAACCTGAAACTAAAGTGATAGCAAGAGAGTCTACAAAAATATTTGATGAAAAAGATAATGAAATTGGAAAAGTAACTAGTGGAACTTTTGGGCCAAGCGTTAATGGTCCTATAGCAATGGGATACATTCATAACGATTATTCAAAAAAAAATACAAAAATCTTTTTAGAAGTAAGAGGAAAAAGGGTGCCAGCAAGTATTTGTGAAATGCCTTTTTATAAAAAAAACTATGTAAGGGGAGGAGATGATAATGTCAGAAATTAAATTTTCAAAAGAACATGAGTGGATAACAGTTGAAGGTGATGTCGCAACTATAGGTATAACTAAACATGCAACAGAGTTATTAGGAGATATTGTTTTTACTGAATTACCTGAAAAAGGTTCTAGTGTTAATAAGGATGCTACTGCAGGAGTTGTTGAGTCGACTAAAGCCGCTAGCGATGTTTATACACCTATTTCTGGTGAAGTTGTCGATACAAATCAATCAATTGTAGATGATCCATCTAAAATTAATTCTGATCCTGAAGGGGATGGATGGTTTTTTAAACTTAAAATTAAAGATCCAGCTGAAATGAATTCTTTAATGAATAGAGATGAATACGATAAATTTGCAAAGGAGAGTGCTAGCTAATGTTACATAATTCTGAAAAGGATTTTATTAAAAGACATATTGGACCATCCAGGAAAGATGAAAAAGATATGTTAGGACAGCTTGGTTATCAAAATATTAATGAATTAATTAGTCAAACTGTACCAGAAAAAATATTATTTAAAGGTGAATTGAATATCGGCGAACCCAATTCCGAATATGAAGCACTAAGAAAATTAAAAGCTATATCAAGAAAAAATCAAATTTTCTCAAATTTTATTGGTATGGGTTATTATGGAACATATACCCCAAATGTTATTATAAGAAACATATTAGAAAATCCTGGCTGGTATACTTCTTATACTCCTTATCAACCTGAGGTCGCTCAAGGAAGATTGGAAATGTTGCTAAACTTTCAACAAATGATAATTGATTTTACTGGCATGGATATTGCAAATGCATCTTTGTTAGATGAAGGTACAGCTGCTGCAGAAGCCATGGGCCTCAGCCACAGACTTAATAAAAAAGATAGTGATATTGTTTTTATTTCTAAAGATTGTCACCCTCAAACCATAGAGGTAGTAAAAACAAGAGCAGAACCTTTAGGTCTTAAAGTTTTGATTGGAGATGATGAAGAACTTGGCAAAATAAAGGACGATATTGTATGCGGTATTCTACAATATCCTGGAACATTGGGAGACATTAAAGATCCAAGTGAAAGTATTAGTAAAATTAGAAAAAAAAATGGAAAAGCTATACTTGCTTGTGATTTATTATCCCTAGCAAAATTAAAAACACCAGCAGAATTAGGTGCAGATATTGCCATAGGAAGTTCACAAAGATTTGGAATTCCTTTAGGTTATGGAGGTCCACACGCAGCATTTTTTGCGACTAAAGATGAATTTAAGAGATCCATGCCCGGAAGAATTATTGGAGTTTCAGTAGATAGACATAGAAATAAAGCTTATAGACTTGCATTACAAACTAGAGAACAACATATAAGAAGGGACAAAGCGACGAGTAATATTTGTACTGCCCAAGCTCTGCTTGCAATTGTTTCAGCAGCATATGCAATTTATCATGGGCCTAAGGGAATAAGAACAATATCAGAAAGAGTTTCTCAACTTGCTAAAAATTTTGCCGATAAACTTAAACAGTCAGGTTATGAACTTTATTCTGACTATTTCTTTGATACCGTAACGGTGTTAACAAAAGATAAAACTGAACAAATATTTCAAAATGCATTATCTCAAAAAGTGAATATCAGAAAAGTAAATTCTGAAATGCTAGCAGTGTCTTTTGATGAAAAGAAAAACGTCTACAGAGCAAATCAACTCTTAAAGATATTTAATTGTGCAGAAGCTATAAAAGAAAATCCAACAGAAAGTTTACCCAATCTTCCAAAAAATTTACTTAGAACATCTAATTATTTAGAACACAAAGTATTTAATAGTTATCACTCAGAAACAGAAATGATTAGGTATTTAAAAAGACTTGAGGATAAAGATATTGCTCTAAATCGAACAATGATTGCATTGGGTTCTTGTACAATGAAATTAAATGCTGTTGCAGAAATGATACCTATTAGTTGGAGAGAGTTTTCAGAACCACATCCTTTCGCTCCAATAGAGCAAATGGAAGGTTTTAGAACTTTATTCACTGATTTGAAAAATTGGTTGAGATCTGTGACTGGATTTTCTGGAGTTTCTTTGCAACCAAATGCGGGTGCCCAAGGAGAATACGCTGGTCTTATGGTTATTAGAAAATATCATATGGAGAGAGGTGAAAAAAATAGAAATGTATGCTTAATCCCTAGTTCAGCACATGGTACAAATCCTGCAAGCGCCCAAATGGCAGGAATGAAAGTTGTAGTCGTTAATTGTGATAAAGATGGAAATGTCGACTATGAAGATCTTAAAAAGAAAGTTGAACAGAATTCAGAAAATCTTGGTGCTTTAATGGTCACTTACCCTTCAACACATGGAGTTTTTGAGGAAAGAATATCTGACATATGCGAATTAATCCATAAGCATGGAGGCCAAGTTTATATGGATGGAGCAAATCTAAATGCTTTGGTTGGTATTGCTAAACCTGGTAACTTTGGACCTGATGTTTGTCACATAAATTTACATAAAACATTCTGCATTCCACATGGTGGTGGTGGTCCAGGTATGGGACCAATTGCATGTAAAAGACACTTGGAAATATATTTGCCAACACATCCAGTAATAAAAGATTGTGGCCCAGCCACAGGTATTGGACCTATATCTGCAGCCCCATGGGGAAGTTCAAGTATTTTATCTATTTCATGGATGTATATTAAAATGATGGGTTCAGAAGGTCTTAAACTTGCAACACAAATAGCAATTTTAAACGCTAATTACATAGCTAACAAATTGAAAGATCATTATCCAATTTTATATAAAGGTACCAATGGAAATGTAGCTCACGAGTGTATTATTGACATCAGATCAATAAAAATTGACACAGGGATAACCGAGGAAGATATAGCAAAAAGATTAATAGATTTTGGTTTTCATGCTCCAACAATGTCTTGGCCAGTACCGGGAACAATGATGATAGAACCAACTGAAAGTGAAAGTTTAAATGAAATTAATAGATTTTGTGACACTTTGATTAAAATAAAAAAAGAAATTGATAAAATAAAAAATGGAGAATTCGATAAGATTGATAATCCTATTAAAAATGCTCCGCACACTGATCTAGAATTAGCATCAAATGACTGGAAACATAAATATTCTAGAGAAGAAGCAGCATATCCATCACAATTTTTAAAATCTAACAAGTTTTGGCCACCAGTTTCCAGAGTCGATAATGTTTATGGTGACAAAAATCTTTTTTGTACTTGTCCAAGCATGGATGAATTCAAAGAAGATGCAGCTTAAAGACTAATGAAAATTGCAGTAATCGGTTCAGGTATTTCTGGGCTTAGCTCAGCATATTATCTGTCAAAAAAACATAAAGTTGATCTATTTGAAAAAGAAAATCATTTTGGAGGGCACGCACACACAATAGATATTGATTACAATAATTCAGATAAAAAAAAAATAGCTGTTGATATAGGTTTTATAGTTTTCAACCACAAAACATATCCAAATCTTATAAATTTTTTTAAGGATAACAAAATAGAGATAGAAAAAAGTAATATGAGTTTTTCAGTTTCTGTCAAAGGAAAAAATATTGAGTATTGTGGAAAAGGCTTAAATGGTATTTTTGTAAACAGAAAAAATATTTTTAATTTAAAATTTTTAAAAATGTTTTATGAAATACTTAAATTTTACAATGAATGTGATAAAATTAAAAATATTAATGAAGAAAAAACATTAGAAAGTTTTTTAAAAACGAAAAAATTATCGCAGTATTTTATAAACTATCATTTAATACCTATGGTTGCAGCAATTTGGTCTATGCCTCCATATGAAGCTGGGCAAATGCCGTTGAAATTTTTTCTTAAATTTTTTCAAAATCATGGACTTTTTAAATTAAAAAATAGACCGGATTGGTTTACCGTAAAAAATCGTAGCAAAACCTATGTAAACAAAATTTTAGAAAAGGTTAGTGGAGAATACTATAAAAACTATAATATTAATAAAGTAGAAAGAAAAACTAATAGTGTTAGACTATTCTATGGAGATGATAGTGAATTTTTTGACTATGATAAAGTTGTATTTGCAACACATGCAGACCAAACAATTTCTATTCTTAAAAATCCCTCTGACGAAGAGAAAAATATACTTTCAAAATTCAATTATAAAAAAAATATGGCAGTAATTCATACAGACGAAAATGTAATGCCATCAAATAATAAAGCTTGGTCATCATGGAATTCTTCAATAAACTCAGACAACCTAGGTGAATGTTCTATTACGTATTGGCTTAATAAGTTGCAAAACTTAAAAATTGACAAAAATATTTTTTTAACACTAAATCCTTATTTTAAGATCGACGAAAATATGATTGTTAAAAAAGTTGAGTTTACGCACCCTTATTATAATCAAGAAGCTTTGATTTCCCAAAAAAATTTAAGCACTATACAGAATAAAAAAAATATTTTGTTTTGTGGAAGTTATTTTGGTTATGGTTTCCATGAAGACGGAATTAAATCATCTATTGATATGCTCAAGTTCCTAGATGATTAAAGAGTCTTGTATATATAATGGAAAAGTAATTCATAAAAGGTTTAAACCTAAACAACATTTCTTCAAATATAAAGTTTTCTCTTTATTTTTAGATCTAGATGAAATCACTAATATTGATAAAGAAATAAGTTTTTTTTCCTACAATAAATTCAATCTTATAAGTTTCCATGATAGGGACCATGGGGAGAGAAATAATACATCTTTAAAGGAATGGGTAATTAAAAATTTGAAAAAAATAAATATTGAAGAAAAAAATATAAAGATTAAAATCCTATGTTATCCTAGAATTTTTGGTTACGTCTTTAATCCTCTAAGTATTTTTTTTGTTTATAACTCAAAATCATCACTCATTGCGATACTTTATGAAGTAAAAAATACTTTTGGTGAGCAACATACTTATGTATTTAAAACAAATTTAGAGACTAAAAACATTAAGAATAATTGTATAAAAAAGTTTTATGTTTCACCATTTATGGATTTAGATTCAAATTACAATTTCAGAATTGCGAATCCTGGAGAAAATTTATCAGTTTTGATTGATCAAATGGATAAAGATGGCAAATTATTATTTGCATCGCAAGATGGCAGAAGATCGGAACTTAACACAAAAAACCTTATATTTTCATATTTAAAGCATCCTTTAATGACATTTAAAGTGATCTCAGCGATACATTTTGAGGCATTAAGGTTGTGGTTAAAAGGAATTAAATTGGTCCCTAAAAAAATAAATATTAAAAATAATATAAGTATAGAAAAAAAATGAAACTAATGTCATTAGCAGATAAAATAGTTTTTTCAGCAATTAAAAGTTTTGAACATGGCCAAATCATTTTGCAAAATCATGATGGTAAAAAATATCAATTAGGAAATTCAAATTCTGAGCTAAAAGCTAATTTATTTATTAAAAAGCCTGGCTTAACATTAAATATTTTAAATAAAGGAAGTATAGGGTTAGCAGAATCTTACATGAGGGGTGAGTTTGAGACAGATAATTTGACAAATTTAATAGAGATTACCGCAAAAAATATAAACAAGGTTCACAAATTTTCTGGAGTTTTAGATTTACCATTAATAAATTTTTTTAAATACCTAATTATTAAGAATACAAAGAAAAGAAGCAAAGAAAATATCTCTAAACATTATGATCTTGGAAATGAATTTTTTTCGTTATGGCTTGATAAAACCTTAACCTACTCAAGTGCAATATTTGATAAGGATAAAACCAACCTAGAGGCAGCACAAATTAATAAATATAAAAAACTTTCGTTTCTAGCCAAACCAAAACCTGGTGATAGAATGTTAGAGATCGGATGTGGTTGGGGTGGTTTTGCTGAGTATGTGGGAAAAAATTACGACATAAAGTTAGATTGTATAACAATATCTCAAAAACAGTACGAATATGCAAAGGAAAGAATATTCAAAAATGGTTTAAATGAAAAAGTAAATATAAAGATGCAAGATTATCGTGATGTAAATTACAAATATAATTCAATAGCCTCTATAGAAATGATAGAGGCGGTAGGTCAAAATTATTTAAAAAGTTTTTTTAATAAAATAAAACAAAACTTGGTTCCTAACGGTAGTGCCGCTATACAAGCGATCACAATAGATGATAGTCTCTACAACAGATATAAGACTAAACAAGATTTCATTCAAAAATATATTTTTCCAGGAGGATTTTTACCTTGTAAAAATAGTTTAATAAAATACTCGAACGAAACAAATTTAAATTTCGATCAGTGTAATTCATATGGATTACACTATTCTAATACTTTAATGATGTGGAGGGATGAATTTTTAAAAAAATGGGAACATATTTCAAATCAGGGTTTTGATGTAACTTTTAAAAGAATGTGGAATTTCTATTTATCTTATTGTGAAGCTGGATTTAAATCAAAAAATATCGACTTAATACAATTTTCATTACAAAATAAATAATTTATGAAAAAAATTAATTTTTATAATAAATTTTTATTGCTAATCTTTTTTGTATTTATTACAAGTTGTTCTGGAAATAGTTCAATGAAACCTGAAGAATTTAAAGATCAAAAACCTAGACTAATAATTGAAGATTACTTAACTGGAAATGTTAAAGCGTGGGGTATTCTTCAAAATAGATCAGGCAAAGTAACGCGTCAATTTTCTGCTGATTTAAATGGTAAATGGGATGGTAATCAACTTATTTTAGATGAAAAATTCAATTGGACTGATGGAGAAATTCAAACACGACAGTGGAAAATAAATAAAATTGACGAACATAATTATGAAGGAACAGCAAGTGACGTTGTTGGAAAAGCAAAGGGATATTCTTATGGTCCAGCATTTAAATTTGAATATGTTCTTTTAGTTCCTGTTAAAGGTAGAGAAATTAAAATTACTTTTGATGATTGGATATTTAAACAAGATGACAGAGTTGCGATTAATAGAGCTACAATGACAAAGTTTGGTATAAAAGTTGCTGAACTTACTGTTATGTTCGTTAAAGACTAACGTTTTTGGTATTTTGTAAGCTTACTCAATAATTTTAGATATAACCAGTTAGGTAATATTTTAAGAAATTTTAAAACCAAAGTTAACTGTTTTGGGAAATGAATTTCAAATACATTAGAATTTACCAGACCATCATAAATTTTATCTGCAGCATATTCAGTTGTTTTTAGAAAAGGCATTTTAAAATCATTTTTATCAGTCATGGGTGTTTTTATAAAACCTGGAGATATTAATGAGATTCTCACCCCATATCTTTTAAAATCAAAATATAAACTTTCAGTCAGATTATTTAATGCAGATTTAGATGGACCATAGCCTGTAGAATTTGGCAAACCCCTATAGCCAGCTATCGATGAAACAATTGAGATATGACCTTTTCCTAAATCTTTAAAATATCTTTCAACAGATTTGATAGAGTTTAATGTGCCAAAAAAATTTACTTTCATAACATTTTCAATTTGTTCAACATCAATTTCTTTTTCTTTTTTCGGATCCCATGTTCCAGTTGAAAAAACACATAAATCAATACTACCGAATTTATTTTTAATTTCAGAGAATACCTTATGGCAATCATTTTTATTTGTTACGTCTAAAGGAAATGAAAAAATGTTTTGATTTTGCTTTGATATTTCCTCAAGTAATTCAAGTCGTCTAGCTGAAATTGCAACATTCCAACCATTTTTAGAAAATTTTATTGCTATTGCTTTTCCAATTCCTGTGCTAGCACCTGTAATCCAAATTACTTTATTGCTCATAATGAAATGATATATATATCATAATGTTTAAAAATAAATTTTTATCTTTTTTAATTTTTGGATTTGTCACATTTTCTGCATCATTTATAGGCAGCATAGCGACAATTACCTCAAAAGAACCATGGTACTCTACCCTAAATAAATCAGGTCTTAATCCACCTGATTGGGTATTTGCTCCTGTTTGGACAACGTTATATTTATTTATGACAATAGCAATTTGGTCAGCATGGCATAAAAATTATAAGGATTTAAATTTAATTTATATCTATTTGATGCATTTATTTTTTAATACAACTTGGAGTATTGTATTTTTTGTATTTCATAATATTTTTGCCGCACTAATTAATCTTTTAATAATCATAAGTTTTATTATCGTTTTGATGATTAAATATTATAAAATAAGTAATTTAAGTTTTATACTAATGATTCCATATTTACTTTGGTGCATTTATGCACTAACTCTAAATATTAGCTTATATATATTAAATTAATATGGATGATGTTGTAATAGTTGGCGGTGGTATAATTGGTGCTGCAACAGCTTATTTTTTATCTAAAGAAGGAAGAAAAGTTAAAGTAATTGAAAGAGATCCAACCTATAAAAAAGCATCTTTCCCCCTGTCTCTTGGTGGTTTTAGAAGACAATTTTTTCAAAAAGAGAATATATTATTAGGCAAGTTTGCCAGGGAATTTATTAATCAAATTCCGGAACTACTTAAAACAGAAAAAAACCCAAGACCGACTGCTAGCATGGTTCCAAATGGCTACTTATTAATGTTTGGACCTGAGCATGCAGAGGAACAGTATAGAGCTCTTGAAAACCACAAAGCATGTGAGGCTGGAACCAAAAATATCAAAGGTTCTGAGTTAAAAAATGTATTTCCTTATATAAATTCTGAGGGCATAGAAACCGCAACTTATACTGACAATAGAACAGAAGGATGGATTGATCCTTTCATGTTTCATGGAGCATTAAAAGGAAAAGCAATGGAGCTTGGTGCTGAATTTATTAAAGGGGAAGTAAAAAATTTAGGAGAAATAAATGCCAAAACAATTATATCAGCTGCGGGATGTTGGACAAATGAGTTGTTAGATGACATTCCTGTCGTTCCACAAAAGCATACTGTTTTTAGAGTTAAGTGCCCTAAGCATGTTCCTGAGATGCCATTAACAGGTGATTTGACCACTGGTGTTTATTGGAGACCAGAAGGCAAAGAATATTTGGCTGGTTCACCCATTTCAACTTTTGATTCAAAAGATTTAGAACCTGCTTGGAATGATTTTGAGGAACTTGTATGGCCAGCTCTTGCAAAAAGAGTTCCAATTTTTGAAGAGTTAAAACTTACAGGTGGCTGGGCTGGTTTTTATGATTGCAATAAATTAGATAATAACGCTGTAGTAGGTAAACATCCTAAATATGACAATGTTTATATGGCTAGTGGTTTTACTGGCAGAGGCTTAATGCAAGCCCCAGGAATTGGTAGAGCATTAACAGAATTAATTACAACAGGATCTTACCAAACAATCGATATAAGTGTTTTTGGTGTTGAGCGTATTTTTAATGAAAACGCAAGACCTGAACCCTACGTTTTATAATTTTTTTACCACAGTACCCAAGTAACCATTAAAACAAGATACACCAATAATAAGCAGCTGACCTTTTAAAGAATAAAAGTCAAAAGAAGGATAAAAACTTATTGCAACACTAAAAAATATATAAGTTACAATAAATGGTCTTATAAACTTCTTTAAAAAAATATTATTTCTTTTTATATTTTGCAGCCTCCTCAGAACCACTGGTAGCCGACCCTTTACTATAAGAGTGAGCCCCCATACCAGCTAATTGACCGTCTTTTACAATTAAATACTGGTTTCTGATTTCTCTTTTTTCAAAGAAACATTCTAAGATTTCTCTTACACCATCTGCATATCTAGCTTGCGCAGTCAACGAGGTACCAGATGTATGTGGCGTCATTCCATGATTTGGCATTGTTCTCCAAATATGATCATTTGGAGCCGGTTGAGGAAACCAAACATCTCCAGCATAACCACTTAGCTGACCACTCTTAAGTGCTTTAGCTATTGCATCTCTGTTACAAATCTTACCTCTTGCAGTATTAACTATATATGCACCTTTCTTCATTTTACTTATCATAGCATCGTCAAACAAATTTTCTGTTTCTGGATGAAGAGGGCAATTTATAGTAACTACATCACAAACTTTTACCATTGATTCTACTGATTCATGAAATGTTAAATTAAGTTCTTTTTCAACACTGTCAGGTAATTTGTGTCTATCAAAATAATGAAGATGGACATCAAAGGGTTTCATTTTTCTTAAAGCATCTAATCCAATTCTACCAGCAGCAACAGTACCAATGTGCATACCTTCAACATCGTATGATCTTTGTACTGCATCGGCAATATTCCAACCACCTTCATTAACAATTCTATGCTGGTTATGGTAATCTCTGACCATTGAAACAATCATCATCACTATGTGTTCCGCAACTGATCTTGAATTACAGAAAGTTACTTCCACAACATCAATCTTATTGTCCATTGCAGCTTGAAGGTCTACGTGATCAGATCCTATTCCAGCAGTAATAGCCATTTTAAGATTTTTTGCTTTAGCAATTCTTTCTTTGGTTAAATAGTAAGGGAAAAATGGTTGAGAAATAACGATATCTGCATCAACAATGTGTTTATCAGCTTCACATCCATCACCATCTTTACTATTTGTAACAATCAATTCGTGACCATTACTTTCTAAAAATTTTCTTAAACCAAGTTCTCCAGACACGCATCCTAACAACTGACCTGGCGTATAATCTCTACCTTTTGGAGTAGGCAAAGTCATACCGTCTGGGTATTTTTCTAATTTTGGTAATTCTGAAAGAGGATATGATTTTGGCATACCTCCTTTTGGGTCATCATATAATATACATAATACTTTCATTTTATCTCCTAATCTAAATTTAAATCATTAATGATTATTTATATTCAAAAGCCTACCATAAAAATAGATAACCAGGCAATCAAATTATGTCTACTTTGGGTATTCCTTTTTAAATAAAAATTTATTGATTATTACACCAAACATAACCACAATGATCGAACCAATAAGAACTGGTGTCAATAAATAGTCGAAAGAAACAGATCCTATAATTACTATTATTGGATTGCCACCTGCTGGAGGGTGTGTAACCTTAAATAGGATCATAAACATAACTCCAAAACCTACAGCTAAAGGTATATTAATAAAAATTGGCAAAGGAATGTAGTTTAAAAAAATAATTCCTATAAAAGCAGTTAAGAAATGACCCAATATAATATTTTTTGGTTGAGCAAAGGGGCTTTCTGGATAGCCATAAAGAAGAACCATGGTAGATCCAAAAGATGCTATTAAAAAAATCCCATAAGATGTTTTATATGTTAAAATAGTCAAAATCCCTATGGTGATCATTGAAAAAATACCAGCTAAAACTGATTGTTTTATTAATTTTTTATCAATCATAACTATTTGTAATTTTCATTAAAGCGTTTACTGGAAGCATTAAACATTCTTTTCTTTGAAAGTTTTCTTTTTTAAAAATTGCATTAAATGATTTCCAATATTTTGGAGTAGATTTATGGTTGTCTTGAAATAAAACATCTGCAATCTTTAAAAAGCTGTTTACTTCATTTACTTCTTTATTCTTAGATAAACGTGATAGAAGACTAGCTGAAGCTTGACAATATATACATGATTTAGTCTGATATCCAAAATCAATAATTTTTCTATCTCGTATTTTAAGTGTAATTTCAATTTCATCACCACAAATTGAGTTTTTATGCTTATATTTGTGAGAGTGATTTTTTACACACTTGAAGTTTGTAGTATTTTCAGCGATCTTTATTACTTCTAAATCAATCATTAAACTTTTTTCGATATTTTTAATTAGTTGAAAATTATATTGTAGTATCCTTAAATTACTATTAAAAATTCACAATGTTTAAATTAAAAAACGAGAGTATTGCAATACCAGTTGTATTATTTGCAGGAATTCTTTGGTCTTTCGGTCCACTAGTAGTTCGTTATATGGATCAACCTAATCTGGTACCTTGGCAATATCTTTTTACTAGAGGAATTACAATTTTTATTTTATTAAATTTATATTTATTTTTTGAAGAAGGTTTCAGCTTTTATAAAAATTATCTTAAAATCGGTATTTCAGGTGTAATTGGTGGTGCAGGTCTTGGTACAGCAATGATAACTTTTATTTGGTCAATTACTCATACTACAGCTGCAGTTACTCTACTTTGTTTATCAGCAATGCCATTTATGACAGCTTTGTTGGGTTTTTTATTTCTGAAAGAGAAAATTTCAACTAATGTCTGGATATCAATATCGATAGCGACTATTGGCATTTTTATTATGGCAATTGGTGATTTTGAAAAGGGTTCTTTATTTGGTTTAGTATTTGGATTAATTTCAGCGCTAGGATTTTCAGTGTTTTCTGTAACTTTAAGATGGAGAAAAGAAACACCCAAGTTCACCACGGTTGCATTTGCAGGCATATTTTGCGCAGTATTTTCATCCTTTATAATTATAGACTCTCAGTCATCTTTTTTATCCTCAAGCCTAAATCAAGGTTTATTTGCTGTTCATGGAACCTTAGTTTGTTTAGGTTTAATTCTATACTCAATAGGATCTAAAGTTATACCAGCCGCAGAGCTCACACTTTTATCTTTGACGGAGGTTATAGGAGGAATATTTTGGGTATGGCTTCCTATACTTGGAATAAATGAGGTTCCATCAAATACAACTGTAATAGGTGGTTTTTTAATTTTTTTAGCAATTATTTATTATAGCCTAATAATTAAACATAACAGAAGATTTATTGCTTTAAATTAATTTATGAGCTTCGAAAAAACAATCGTAAATAGCTGGAATGAATGGGATCCCCTAAAACACGTAATCGTTGGAAGAGCTGATGGTTGCTGTATTCCTGCCCCTGAACCAGCTTTAGATGCAAAAGTTCCTGAAGACTCTGACATGAAAGGTCAACACGGCCCAAGAACAAAAGATACAGTAGATAAAGCAAACGAATTATTAAATAATTTTGTATCTTTACTAAAAAAAAGAGGAATTAAAGTTGATAGACCTATACCATTAAAACACAACCAAAGCATATCTACACCAGACTGGGAAGCAGAAAGCATGTTTGGTTGTATGCCAGCTAGAGATATAATTTTAACTGTTGGAAGTGAAATGTTAGAAGCAACAATGAGTTATAGATGCAGATGGTTTGAATATCTTAATTATAGACCTTTATTACAAAAATATTTTAATGAAGATCCGAATATGAGACACGAAGTTGCGCCAAAACCACGATTGACAGATGCAGACTATAGAAAAGATTATTTGTCAGATAAAATTGGTGTTCAAAAAAGATTAAAATGGACTGAGGATAAATTTTTTGTAACGACCGAAGAAGAGCCATTATTTGATGCAGCAGATATTTTAAGATTTGGAAAAGACCTAGTTGTTCAACATGGTTTTACTACTAATCTAAAAGGAATTGATTGGTTAAAAAGACATTTTAAAGATCATAGAGTACACGCTGTAAACTTTCCAGGCGATCCATATCCAATACATATAGATGCTACTTTTACACCTATTAAAGAAGGTTTAATAATTAATAACCCGCAAAGAAGACTACCCTCTGAACAAAGAAAACTATTTGAAAATAATGGATGGAAAATTATTGATGCTGCACAACCAGCTCATAACAGTCCACCACCTTTATGCTATTCATCAGTTTGGTTGTCTATGAATGTATTAGTTTTAGACCCAAAAACTGTTTGTGTAGAAAAAAGTGAAATTTACCAAGCTGAACAATTAGATAAACTTGGCATGGAAGTAGTACCCGTAGATCTAAGAGATGCTTACGCATTTGGTGGTGGATTACATTGTTGTACAGCTGATGTTTATAGAGAAGGGGAGCTTAAAGATTATTTTCCTAAACAATAATTATTCAGGATTTTTTTTTAAGTATTCAATATATTCAACTACTTCGTTAAATTTTTCATCCTCTATATCCTTGTAACTATTATTAAATTTAGATTTAATACAAATAGCTATATGAGCGTAAGAGTTTCTGCCTTTTGGGTGATTTGGGTGATCTGGCAGTTTTCCATTTAAATAGTCACCAGCTTCCTGGATTATTTTCCAAAGTTTAGCAGAATTTTCTTTTTGCAAATACTTAGTTTTTCGTGGTTTTATCAATATTAAAGGTTTTTAATCTATTTGCCAATTCTTCCTTCACTTCTTTTTCCTCTAATTCTTG
>CACOSS010000004.1 GCA_902629955.1 uncultured Pelagibacteraceae bacterium | reverse complement strand
CCAGTTAAACTACCTCTTCGGCCAATTTTAATCATTTCGCCTAGTTTATTTGGATTAGTGGGCTCACCAACAAGGCAAAAATTAATTCTCTCTTTTCTTTTTTTTAAATATTCTACAACTTTTTTTGTGCCATTCACTGCATCACCTTCTTCATCACCTGTAATTAATAAGCTAATTGATCCATTAAATTTTTTATTTTTTGATAAAAAAGTGCTTACAGCAGTAACAAAAGCTGCAATAGAACTTTTCATATCATTTGCACCCCTCCCAATTAGGTGACCATTTTTAATAGATGGTTTAAATGGATTTACAGTCCAGTCTTTTATATTTCCTGGAGGAACAATATCAACATGTCCGGCAAACATGAAATTGGGCGTTTTAGAACCAAATCTGGCATATAAGTTTTTTACAGGTTTAAATCCTTTTTCTTTGAATTCTAATATTTTTGTTTTGAAACCTAGTTTTTTTAATTTCTTTTCTAAAAATTTCATTATCCCAGCGTCAACCGGTGTTATTGATGGAAATCTGATCAGCTCTTTAGCTAATTGTAATTCACTTATTCTTGACATTACTAGTCTCTCAAAAGGTCATTTAAACTAGTTTTTGATCTAGTTTTTTCATCTACTGTTTTAATAATAACAACGCAGTATAAGTTTGGTCCACCAGGTTTTTTAGAAGGTAATGTTCCCGGAACAACAACACTTCCAGCTGGTACTTCACCTGAGATAATCTCTCCAGTTTCTCTATAAACTATTTTTGTGCTCTTCCCGATAGTACAACCCATTGAAATTACGCTGCCTTTTCTTACAATGACACCCTCAACTATTTCTGAAAGAGCCCCTATAAAACAATCATCCTCAATAATAGTAGGCTTAGAACCAATTGGCTCCAATATACCACCTAAACCGCAACCTGCAGACAAATGACAATTTGCTCCAAGTCTAGCAGCCGAACCAATTCTAGCTCCCGTGTCAACCATTGAATTTTCTCCACAGTACCCACCTATGTTAATAAATGAGTTTGGCATTATGACAGCACCCTTTCCAATAAAAGAACCGTTTCGCACCACACAATTTGGCACCATTCTGAAACCAGCTTTAGCAAACTCTTTTTCAGTCCATCCAGCTGTTTTACCTGGTAAGTGGCTAAAATCGTTCCATGCATTGTATGGTCCTCCAATAATTTTTCTATCATTAACTCTAAAAGAAAGAAGTATTCCTTTTTGGATCCAATCATTTATTTTCCAGTCATTACCATTAGGCTCAGCTACAGTTATTTTACCCTCATTTAATAAATGTATTGTCTCATTAATCGCGTCAATTATTGATTTGTCAGATCCTTTGTTGATCTGATCTTTATTTTCCCAAGCTTCATTTATAATTTTTTCAATAGTCATAGTTTATTTACTTTTTAATAACCTTATTTCTTTTAAAAATAAAGATAGATTTTCAATTTTATAATCAATGTAATCTTTATCAGACTCCATTTTACCCCACTGCTCATCATTTATTAGCCAAACAGTTGTGCAGCCTCTTTCTTTGCCAATCGATAAATTTTTAGCAATATCCTCAACATAAATTGTATTTTTTGGATCTATCCCAAATTTTTTTACCATTAAATCAAATGCTTTTGCCTCAGGTTTAGGGGTATACCCTGCATCCTTTATATCAAATATTCCCTCAAAAAGATCATCTATACCTAAATGACTAAGAACATTCTTTGCATGATCAGTGCTTCCATTTGTAAAAATTAGCTTTCGCATATCTAAATTTTCTAGCTGCTCTCTTAAAACTTGATCTTTTTTCATAAATGAAAGATCTATATCATGTACATATTTTAGAAACTCCTCAGGCGGTATATCATGGTGTACCATTAATCCATTTAATGAGGTCGAATGTTCGTAAAAATATTTAGTTTGTAACTCTTTAGCTTTTATTAGGTCAACTTTTAACTTTTCAGATATATATTTAGTCATTAATCTGCTGACTTGTCCAAATACCGCATCAAGATCTTGGTAAACCGTTCCATCTAAATCTAATAATAAATTTTCTTTGTTTTTTAGTTCATTCATTTAAATTATTTTCTAATTAAAGTTCCAGATCCCTTGTCTGAGAAAATTTCAAAAAGTACAGAATGTTTTTTCCTTCCATCTATAATAGCTACAGCAGTTACTCCATTATTAATAGCGTCTAGACACGTATTAATTTTAGGTATCATTCCTTCAGTGATAGTTTCATCTTTGATCATCTTTAAAATTTCAGATGAAGAGATTTCTTGTACTAATTTGCTATTTTTGTCTAATACTCCTTGAACGTTGGTCATTAAAAGAAGTCTTCTAGATTTAAGAGATTTAGCTATAAAGCCGGCAGCTGAATCTCCATTTATATTAAATGTTTGATTATTTTTTCCAATTCCAAGCGGTGATATAATTGGAATTAATTTTTTATCAATTTTGTCTTTGATAATATCAACATTTATTTTAGTAGGTATTCCAACAAATCCCAGCTCTTCTGCTTCTGGGATTACTTCTATTACATTATTTTTTTTTGTATTCAAAGATATTCCGTTAATTCCTTTTTCTTTCAAAGATGAAACAATATCTTCATTAAACTCTATCAATACTTTTTCTACAATATCAATAACTTTCTCATCGGTAACTCTTAGTCCTCTGATAAATTTTGATTTTATATTTGATTTATCTAATTCTCTTTTTATTCTGGGTCCTCCTCCATGTACAACCACTACAGAAAGACCCAATTGAAATAATATAGTTAAATCTGTTATAAAATTATTGAAGATTTGACGATCTATAAAAACATTACCACCATATTTAACAACTATGAGTTCATTTTTATACTTATTTATGTATTTCTGAACTTCCTCTAGGTTAGGACCATCTATTGGAAGAATTTTTTCCAATTCTTCTTTGTTCATAATTATATTTTAGTATTTATAGTACGGTTGATTACCCACTGTTGGATTATCGTTAAAATATTCGTGACGCACCAATATAAAACCAACCCAGCAGCAAAGGGTGCTAAAATAAAAGTCAAAAATAATGGTAGAAAAGCAAAAATCTTTTTTTGAACTTTTTGCATTTCATCGCTTCCTGAAGGTTGTGGTGATAGCTTCATCTGTAGCCACATGGACCCCCCCATTAGTATAGGAAGTATTCCCACTTCTAAAAAACTTGGAACTTGAAAATTTAATAATCCGAATAAATTTACAAAACTAGTTGGGTCCTTAGAACTCAAATCTTCCCAAATCCAAATAAAATTTGAGTGACGCATGTCTACATCTAAAAGCAAAAGTTTATAAATTGAAAAAAAAATTGGGATCTGCACGAGTATCGGAAAACACGAGCTTGCAGGATTAATTTTATTTACCCGGTAGAGCTTCATCATCTCTTTTTGTTGTTGTTGCTTATCATCTTTGTACTTAGCCTTAATATTTTCTATCTGGGGACCTAATTTACGCATCTTTCCCATCGATTTCATTGAATATTGATTCAATGGAAAAAAAACTAATCTTACTAGTATTGTCATTAAAATTATTGCATATCCATAATTTCCAACTGATTTATAAATATAACTCAAAATAAACCACATTGGCTTTACAACAAAATAAAGATTTCCAAAATTTACAATTAGATCTAGCTTTTCTATTTTAAGATCCTCTTGATACTTATTGATCAATTCAATCTCTTTAGCGCCAATTAAAGACTGTATATTGTTTTCAATTACTGTATTAGGTCTAGATTCATAACCCTTCATGTCTATATAACTTGCCGTATATTTTTTATTGTAATTTATATCAAATCTAACTGGTCGTCCCTTTTCAGGAATAATAGATGTCATCCAATATTTATCCCCTTGAACAAGCACTGCATTATCAGCTTCTTTCGAGAATTTTTTTTCTCTTACGTCAGAATAATCTATTTCGTCCAAATCATTCCCATCAATAATGCTATAGCCTTCATGTAAAATGTAAAAATCTGTTAAATCATTTGGAAGATTATTTCTTTTAATTATGGCGTATGGATAAAACTTATAATTATTTGTAGAGTTATTAACTAGTGTTTGTTTAATGTTAAATAAATATTTTTCATCAATAGAAATTAATCTCTCAAACTTAATGCCAGAATCATTTTTGTAAGTTATTTTAATCGGATTGTTTGGAGTTAAGTTATTATTACCTTCAACTTTCCAAATACTATTTATATCTGGCAATGAAATACCAGAATTTGTTGTCCAACCAGTGTATATTGCGTAACCTTCCTCGGTAGACATTGGATTTAATAATTTTATTTTATCTTTGCTATTTAAGGTCTCATTATAATATTTAAACTCAAAATCATCTATTTCTCCTCCTTTCAAATTTATTGATCCCTTGATAAATTTATTTTCGAAAAAAATTCTTGCCGAATCTTTCATAGCTTCATCTCTTGAAACTTTTTTTATCTCAACTTTTTCTTCAATTGTTGGAGTTTCAGAACTCTCAATCTGGGTTTTACTTTTATCGTTTTTAGAATTATTTGTTTCTTGGTTTGGACTAAAGAAAAGAGTATAGAAGACAATCACAGCAAGTGATAAGCTTATTGCAGCAATCACATTTTTTATATTATCCATTCTTTATCTTTCTTTCTTAATTGGATCGTGTCCACCTGTGTCAAACCAAGGATTACACTTAACTATTCTTACTACACTTTTATAAATTGCTTTAAACAAGTTATAATTTTTAAAACATTCAAGCGCGTAGTTGCTACAACTTGGTTCAAATTTACAAGAACCGTAAAAAAAAGGGCCTATAAAAAATTTATAAAATTTAATTATATAAATAAAAGGTAAATTTAATAATTTCATTATTTAATTTTTTTAAAATTTAAAAATAACTCAGTCTTTATATCTTCAAATCTATCATTAAAAACATTTTTTTTTGCAATAATTAAGTAGGAATATTGACTATTTATTTTTATATTTTGAGCTACATAGCGCATAATATTCTTAATTCTTCTTTTTATTTTATTCCTAATAATTGCGTTACCTAATTTTTTTTTTGCAATAACACTCAAATTTAATTTTTTTGAATTTAAATGATCTAATTTTTTGAAAAAAATTGTAGAATATTTGTTGTTTATTTTTTTCCCATTAAGAATAGATCTGAAATCCTCATTTTTAGATAATGAGCTAATTCTTAACTTCATTATTAAACTGTAAGTTTCTTTCTCCCTTTTGCTCTTCTTCTTGCAAGTAACTTCTTTCCCCCTTTAGTTTTCATCTTTGATCTAAAACCGTGGCGTCTTTTTCTGACTAACCTACTTGGCTGATATGTTCTTTTCATAAAATATTGTTTAATTTTCTAATAAATTCCGCCCTTTATAATAACTAAATATATAAATAGCAAATAGAAGATTTTGCAATTACGATTGAAATTTATGAAAAATGTAAAAAAAATTAAAATATATATCGGATTATTTTATATAGCCATTGTTGGAATATTTCTCTACTTCTTATTTTCCAAATTTAGTTTACAAGAGCTTTCTTCCTATGAATTTATAAAAGATAATATTGAACATTTATCAAAAATAAAAACAAAAAATATATTTTTATTATCTATATTTTTTTTGATATTCACAATATTATGGGTTTTCCCATTCTTAGGATTTGGATCTCCTGTTTGTTTATTAGCAGGTTTCATTCTAGGTAAATGGGTTGGTTCACTAGTTGTAGTTATAGGTTTAAGTGTTGGTGCATCTTTTTTATACATTTTCGCAAATTTTTTTTTAAAAGATTATGTTAGAGAAAAATTTTTAAATAAATTCGAAAATTTAGAACAAAAGTTTAAAAAATCCGAATTTATTTATCTTCTTATATATAGATTTATTGGAGGTATCCCATGGCAATTAAGCTGTATATTGCCAACATTGTTTAACGTAAGAGTATCGAATTTTTTTATAGCAACTTTAATAGGTATCATTCCACAAGCTTTTCTAGTCGTCTCTATAGGAAGTGGTATAGAAACAATTATTGATCAAAATTTAGAACCACCAAGAATAATGGATATTATAACCTCTCCTGAAATTTATTTCCCGCTAGGAGCTTTTTTTATTTTGATTGTTACTACAATTTTTTTAAGAAAAATATTTTATAAAAAGTAAGTATGGTGCCCCTTGCCCGACTTGCACGGACGACTTTTTCCTTACCATGGAAATACTCTACTACCTGAGTTAAAGGGGCATTCATTAGATAATAAATTAACATTTTATTAACAATTTAAATTGCTAATTATTGCCATATTATTCTTTTAAGATATAACAATTATCGGATTATTAGTCATGAAAATATACACTAAAATACTTTTAGATATAAATAATAATGTAATAGAAGAAAAATTCTTCCATTATGAGGGTATAATTTCTTACTGCGGAATACACTATGATTTCAAAAGTACCAGAGGCGCTAAGGCTATGGAAAAGCAAGCCAAGAGAGAAAAGAAACTTGCAGAGAGAAGAGCTAAAAAACAAGCCAAGGCAGAGGAAAAAGGGGTGACTACAAAAAGTGAAGATACAAAAATGCATGACATCTCTAAAACAATTACACTTGAAGATTTAACAAATCCTGAAAAAGATAAATGAGTAAAAAAGAAAAATTTCTTAAACTTGAGCTAGCACTAAAAAAAAATATAAAAAAAAGAAAAATTTTTCAAAAAAAAATCAAAAAAAAGAGTAAATAATGCCAGTCCAGTCTGATAAGTGGATTAAAAAAATGGCAATTGATCATAAAATGATTGAACCATTTGAAGATAAACAAATAAGGAGTAATAAGATATCTTATGGTGTATCATCATATGGTTATGATGCGCGAGTTGGAAATGAATTTAAAATATTTACGAACGTAAACACAGAAATAGTTGATCCAAAAAATTTCAAACCGACAAGTTTTGTTACAAAAAAGAGTAGTGAATGTATAATTCCACCAAACTCTTTTGTTCTTGCTAGCACCGTAGAATATTTTAGAATTCCAGATGATGTTTTGGTAATTTGCTTAGGTAAATCGACTTACGCTAGGTGTGGAATAATAGTAAATGTAACACCATTAGAACCATCATGGTGTGGGAATGTTACGCTTGAATTTTCGAACACTACTCCCTTACCAGCAAAGATATACGCAAACGAGGGAGCATGCCAATTCATCTTTTTGAAGGGAAATGAAAAGCCTGAGACAACATACTCTGACCGCGAGGGTAAATATATGGACCAAAAAGGGGTTACATTACCTAAAGTCTAGTTATGGACAAATTTATAATAAATGGTCCTAGTAAAATTAAAGGAACAATAAAACTTTCAGGTAGCAAGAATGCTTCATTACCTATTTTAGCAGCAACAATTCTTTTTGACGAGCCTGTAGAGATTAAAAATTTACCTAATGTAAAAGACGTTTCTACAATGTTAGATTTGATAAAATCTCTTGGTTTCAGTGTAAAGAAAAATAAATTTAAAAATTCTGTAATCATAAGAAAAAAAATTATTAAAACATTTGCCTCTTATTCTTTAGTAAAAACCATGAGAGCTGGAATTTTAGTACTTGGTCCACTTTTATCAAAATATAAGAAAGCAGTAACATCCCTCCCCGGAGGATGCTTAATTGGTGCTAGACCAGTTAATTTTCATCTTAATGCTTTAGCGAAGCTTGGAATGAAACATAAAATCAAACAAGGATACATTTACGCAAACGCTTTAAAAGGTTTAAAAGGATCAACAATAAAGTTTCCGCAAATTTCAGTGGGCGCTACAGAAAATGCAATTCTTGCAGCCACACTTGCTGAGGGAAAAACAATATTAAAAAATTGTGCAATCGAACCAGAAATTAAAATAGACTTAACAAATTTTTTAAATAGAGCAGGCGCAAAAATTAAATGGACTGGAAAAAGATCTATTGAAATTGAAGGAGTAAAAAAATTGAAAAGTGTTAGTTATTCAGTTATGTCAGATAGAATTGAATGTGGTACCTTTTGTGTCATAGCAGCGATTTCGAAAGGAGAACTGAAAATAAACGGTTTAAATCCATCAATAATCAATACAGAAATAAAACTTTTAAAAAAAATTGGAGCAAAAATAAAAACTTCTAGTGAAACTATTTTTATTAAAGGACCAAAAAAAATAAAAAATATAAAATTTTTAAAAACTAAAGAATACGATGGTTTCCCAACTGATTTACAAGCCCAGTTTATGGCGCTGTTATGTAAAGCTGATGGAAAATCAGTTATTCAAGAGAAAATATTTGAAAACAGATTTACCCATATTGGAGAGTTAAAAAGGTTAGGAGCTAAAATATCAATAATTAAAAATAAAGCAGTAATTAATGGAAATTCAAACCTAGAGGGTGCTGAATTAATGTCTAGCGATTTAAGAGCCTCAGTGGCATTAGTGATAGGCGCGATTGTTTCAAAAGGTACTTCAATTATTAATAGGATCTACCACTTAGATAGGGGTTATGAGAGTATCGAAAATAAACTAAAAAAAGTAGGTGTTAAAATTAAAAGACTATCTTAATGGTTAAAAAATATCTAAAAAAAATCATTGCACAATCTCCACAAGATTTACAGGTGATATCAGCATGTTGTGAAGGTGGAAAAATAAAAATTGATGATATTAAGTATTTACCCAAAAATAAAATTTTTTTATTTTTAATCGAGAGAATTGCAAGGGAAAAAGAAAATCCTAAAGAAAAGGTAAAAAGTATAGTTAAATTTGAATATATAGAAAAATCAAAATCAAAAAATATTGACCGTGAAAAAGTAGAAACTTTATTAGAATTAGTTGCAATTAATCTTTTCAAAAATAATAAAAATTATGAAATAACACTATTATTTTCAAATAATGGAATTATAACATTATCAGCAGAAATAGTAGAGGCGGTATTAGAGGATCAATATATAAATAATGATTAAAATTATAAAATATGGTAGTGGATCTGGACTTAAAAAATTGATTAGTTTTCTTGATCAAAGAAGAAATTCAAATAGTACTGATGTTAATCTCGTAAATAAAATTATTAATGATGTAAAAAAAAATAAGTTTAAAGCTCTTAAAAAATACGAGAGTAAATATTCTAAAAATAAGGAGATAATCTTACCAAAAAAAAAAATTAGCAATTTAATAAAACACTTAGATAAAGATGTAAAAAAAGCTATTGATTACGCTTATGAAAGAATCTTCAAATTTCATAAACTTCAAGTCAAAAATTTTAAAAAAATAAAATTGATAGATAAATATAAAAATAAATTAGAATATAAGACTGTTCCAATCGATTCTGTTGGAGTTTATGTTCCTGGAAGTCTGCCCTCAACACTATTAATGAATTGTATCCCTGCTAAAATCGCAGGTGTAAAAAGAATTGTATTAGCTACTCCTAAAATAAGCAACAACTTAAACCCTGCAGTTCTCTATGCTGCAAAAAAATTAGGTATTAAAGAAATTTTTTCAATGGGTGGAGCACAGGCCATTGCAAGTTTAGCATTTATTCAAAAAGTAAATAAAGTTGTTGGACCAGGTAATAAGTTTGTAGCAGAGGCAAAAAGGCAATTATCTGGAAAGATTTTGGGAACAGAAACTATGTATGCTGGTGCATCTGAAATATGTGTTCTTGCTGATAAGAATTCAGATTTATCACAAGTTGCAACATCAATGGTTTCTCAAGCGGAGCATGACCCAGATAGTCAATGTATATTAGTTACAAAGGATAAAAATTTGATAAAAAAAGTATCGATAGAAGTCAAGAAACTTTTAAGCAATTTGCCTAGAAAGATAATAGCTTCAAAGTCTTTGAAAAAAAATGGCTTATTTCTTCTAGTACAGAATGATAAACAAATAATTGATTCAATAAATGAAATAGCCCCAGAACATCTTGAACTAAATGTAAAAAATTTTAAAAAGTACGAAAGTCAGATTAAAAATGCTGGCAGTATTTGCAATGGACCATATACTCCAATGAGCGCATCAGACTATACAGTTGGAACTAACCATGTCTTGCCAACTTCTGGGTCCTCAAAGTTTAGCTCGGGTTTAAATTTAAATGAATTTACTAAAAAAATATCAATTGTAACTTTAAGTAAATTAGGGGTAGAAAAAATTGGAAATCCAGCTATAACTCTTTCGGAGTTTGAACAATTACATGGTCATACTCAAAGTATAAAATCTAGAATAATAAGGAGAGATAAAAACTGACAAAAGAAGAGACACTAGAATTTACGGGGGTGATAGTTGAATTATTAAAAAACGCGCAATTTAGGTGTAAGCTCGAAAACGGGCATACAGTTTTAGCACATGCTAGTGGGCGTTTGCGCAAGAACAGAATTCGTTGTCTTCTTGGTGATAAAGTCAAAATTGAAATCTCACCTTATAATCTTCAACTTGGAAGAATTATTTTTAGATTTTAAAATTTGGAACCCTGGTGTAGCTGGTGCGCACGAACGCCTGAAAAGCGTTAGGACCTCATTCGATTTGAGGGGGTTCCACCTTTCAAATTAATAATAAAATGCTTGCAATAAAATTTAAAATCTAATAACTAATCATCAGCCAATTTGGCTATAAGTAAACAATAAGAAGAAAGAGTAAAATAAGTATGAGTACATTATCTGGTAAAGTAAAATGGTTTAACGGAAAGAAAGGGTATGGCTTCATCGAGAGGGATGATAAAGAGAAGGACGTCTTTGTTCATGCTTCGGCGGTCAGAGAAGCAAATCTTCGTTTCTTAAATGAAGGAGATGAGTTATCTTTCGAAATCGAGGACGGGCCAAAGGGACCAAGCGCCGTCAAGCTTCAAAAGAAATCTTAATTTTCTAAAAATCAATAATTGTAATAGGGATGAATGGTTAAATTCCATATCCCTATACAATTAAATGTTGCATTTTAATTATTTTCAGTTAAATAGTTTAAATATGACTAAAATGATTTTAATAATTGCAAAAACACACAGACATCATTTTCATGCTGGCTGCAAGCTAGCGATTTAATCATTTTATAAATTTAATTTTTTCCACAATTAGTATAAAACAATAGAAGGAAGCTCGGGTAGCTCAATTGGCAGAGCAACGGCTTGTGGAGCCGGAGGTTGGCGGATCGTGGCCGCCCCCGAGTATGCCAAACAATGAATAAAGAAAAAAAACTTCAAGCTTCTCTACCAAAAGGTTTTAAAGATCGTTGGGGTGAGGAACTAAACATTAAAAATAAATTAGTAGATACAATTAAAGATGTATTTATTAATTATAGTTTTGAGCAATTAGAAACACCTGAATTTGAAAAAAGTGACAATATAGGTTCATTTCTAGCAGAAGATGAAAGTAACCCTATGAGCGATGTATTTTCATTCATAAATGAAAAAGAATCTTTAACTTTGAGATATGATTTAAGTGCCCCACTTGCACGTTTCTGTGCAGAGAATTTCAGAGATTTAGTTTTTCCATATAAAAGATTTGCTTATGGTAATGTGTTTAGACAAGAAAAAGCAGATTCTGCAAGGTATCGTGCTTTCGGGCAGCTTGATGCAGATATAATTGGTGATGCAAATCCATCTCAAGCAGATGCAGAAATATGCAATATAATTGGAGAGTCTTTTAAAAAAATTGGTCTATCCACAGACCAGTTTACAATAAATGTTTCAAACAAAAAAATTCTTCAAGGGCTAATTAATGACCTAAAAATTGAAGAAGACAGACAATATAAAGTACTCAAATCAATTGATAAGCTAGATAGACTTGGAACAAATGGTGTAGAACAATTATTAAAACAAGGTAGAAAAGATCAGTCAGGAGCATTCACTAAAGGGTGTGAGCTGTCAGATAATCAAGCATCAGAGATAATTAATTTTCTAAATTTAAAAGGAATTGATGATTTAAAGACTAATCTAAAAAACCAGTTATCTTTAGAAGGAATTAATGAGTTAGAAGAATTGTTTGAAGTATTGTCATATGGAAAAAATCAAGACTCTGTAAAAATTGATGTTACTAAAATAAGAGGGCTCAGTTACTATACTGGGTATTTAGTTGAAACTAACCTTAATTTCAAAGTTACAAATGCAAAAGGTAAAGAAATAAATATTGGGAGCGTCGCATCGGGGGGCCGTTATGACAACCTAATTGCAAGGTTTAAAGGTGCAGATTACAAAGGTACTGGTATGTCTATTGGAATAGATAGATTACTATATGCTGTAAAACAAATAGGTCAAATTAAATTAAATAGAAACAAACCTGTTTTAGTTTGTATTTTAGATAAAAACTATATTCAAAAATATTATGGGATATTAAATGAATTAAGAGAAAATAATATTCCCTCAGAAATATATTTAGATCAAAACAAAAATTTAAAAAAACAACTTCAGTATGCAGATAGAAAAAAACTAGACCTTGCAATAATTTGTGGAGAAAATGAATTTAAAGATGAAAAACTAACTATAAAAAGACTTAATTCTTCAAAAGAAAATGATCAGTTAGTGATTAATAGAAAAGATCTTATTAATGAAATCTCCAAACTATAACAAAATTGTTAAAACCTTAAAAACAAAAGGTTTTAAGAAAATAGAAATAGATCCAATTTTAGAATCTAAATTTATATTACAAAGATCGGGTGAAAATTTTAGAAAATATTTATTTTCTTTTTATAATTCAGATGCACAGGAACTTACATTGATACCTGATTTATCAATTTCGAGTATTTTGAAATATGCACAAAGCAAAAAAAATTCAAAAGAAAAAGTTTTTTATACAGGAAGTGCATTTAGAAAATCCTATAATAAAAATAAAGTTGTTATCAGACAATTAGGATTAGAGATTTTCTCATCTAGAAATGAAAATAGAGATGATAAAGAAATTATTGATACATCAATAAAAATTTTACAAAACTTTCAAATAAAAAATGCAAAAGTAAAAATAGGTAACTTTAAATTATTTGAATTACTGATCCAAAAACTTTCAATACCTGAAAGATGGAAAAAAAGATTAATTAAATTTTTCTGGAATAAAAGATATTTTTCAGAGTTACTTAAACGACTTGAGAGCAACTTGGATATCGATCCATTCGTCGTTGCAAGTGATCAAAAGACTTATCTTAAAATGAAAAAAGAAAACCCAAATAAAATAATAGCTGGAAGAAGTTATAAGGAAATACTTGAAAGATATGAAAAAAAAATTAAAGATCCTCGGATCACTAAAACTGGTAAACAAAGTTGTAAAATCATTAAAGAATTTTTAAAGATCAAATGTCCTCTTAAAAGAGCCCCAGAAGAACTCAATAAATTTTACAAAAAATATAATTTGAATATTTCAGTTGGTAAAGAATTCTTTCCAATAACAAATTTTAAACAAAAAAATTTAAAGTTTGAATTTTCCACAAGCAATGGGAGAGGAAGAGAAGTTGAGTATTACAGTTCATTTATATTTTCAATTGATATTAAAATTAAAAATAAACAAAAGACCTTTATATCAGGCGGAAGATTTAATGACTTAACGTCAAAAATTCTTGGCTTGCGAAAAATACCAGCAGTTGGTTGTGCAGTTAATCTTGGAGTTTATGAGTAAAGAAATAATTTCTATAGGATTGGTAGCTAAAGGAAGATTGAAAGAACAATCTGAAAAAATATTAGCTAAAAAGAAGCTTAAAATTTTCTTTGATCAAGGTGAAAGGGAATTAATTGGTAGAGTTAAAGGTAGACCTGATATTTCAATACTATTTCTACACGCAAGGGAGGTGTTGGAACAGTTAGCTATTGGAAATTTAGATATTGGGATCAGTGGATTAGATCTTTTAAAAGAATCTGAAATTAATATTCAAAAAAATATTAAATTAGAAAAGAAACTTAATTTTGGCTATGCAACACTAATTCTTGCTTGCAGAAATGAATTTATAGATTTGTTTACAACACTAGATTTAGATGAGGTGGCAGATGAATATAAAAAAAAGAATAAATCTTTATTGAAAATTGGTACTAAATATCCAAATCTAACAAGAGAATTTCTCTATTCAAGAGGTGTAACTAACTTTACAATAACAAAATCATTAGGCAGTACAGAATTGATGTGTGCTATGAATACTGCTCAGCTCATATGTGATATAACGAGTACAGGCACAACACTTAAACAAAATAATCTTAGAATACTAAATGATGGAGAAATGTTAAAATCTCAAGCTTGTTTATTTAGTTCAAAAAAATCGAAAAATAAAAAGGGCTTGCAAAGCCTTATTAAGCTATTTTCTAAGGAGTAAGTCCTTAAAATATATTATTATTATTTTGATAACATCAAAGTTACGTATAATTACATATAAGGCTAAAACTAAACTTGTGAGAACAAAAAATTTAATTATTAATTCCATTTATATTCTATATTATCTCATATCACATAATTATGTTAAAATTTAATTTCATTTTAAGTTAAATTAACAATATAAATTATAGTATGAAATGGAATCATAACAAATTTAATTATCCAAAATCCTCAAGATCAAATGAGGATGGTTATAGAAAATACCTGTTTGACGAAAAAAAGCTTCCTAGTGTTACATCCATTCTAGCAGCCACTAAATCAGAAGAAGATAAAGCTTCACTTGAATTGTGGAGGCAGCGTGTAGGCTACAAAGAGGCAAATAGAATAAAAACCGAGGCATCCTCTAGAGGTTCATCTATGCACGCATATATTGAAGACTGGTTAAAAGGTAGAATAAATGACAGTTTTTTTGAGAGTAATGAACAATACAAAATTATGGCTAAAGAAATAATTGAGAAAGGTATTAAGGGGAAATTAGAGGAAATTTATGGCATTGAGGAAGTTGTTTTTTATCCTGAAAAATATGCTGGGACTGCAGATTTAATTGGAAAATATATGGGTCAGGATGTGTGCATAGATTTTAAGCAAAGTAATAAGCCAAAGAAGTCAGATTATATTCAGGATTACTTTTTGCAACTCGGTGCTTATACATTAGGTCACGATGTTGTACATGGAACAAAGATGAAAGCAGGAGTAATTTTATTATGTACAGTTGATAATTATTTTCAAGAATTTAAAATAGAAGGAGCAGAATTGGAAATGTATCAAAATTTATTTTTAGGTAGAGTAAAAAAATTTTATGAGATGAGTGATATTTCTTGACTTAAAATAAATAAAGGTGTAACAATACATTGTAACTAGAAGCTACTTGTTTAGATGCAAAAAGTTAAATTTTTTATCAATCCTAAATTTCATACAATCTTCTAGAAAAAATTATGAAGATAGCTATATATGATATAGAAAGCACGGGGGCCATAACCGAGTGGAGTTCCATAATTGAGATAGGTGGAGTATTAATTGACGAAAACTTTAAAGAAATTGATAGATTTAATCTGAGGGGAAGGATACCAGAGGGAGAAATTCCACAAGCTAAAGCTTTGTTAGTTAATGGAACAACAATTGAACAGCTAACTAAGTCTAATCTTTCAAATTATATGTTACTTGATCAAGTTGAGAAAATTTTTAAAAAATGGTCTCCAGCTTGTTTCATGGGCTATTCTAACATAAATTTTGATTGTGAAATGGTCAGGAAATCTTTTTTTAGAAATCTAAGATATCCTTATATTACCAACGCCTCCCCAAATAAACGTCATGATGCATTGAATATCGTAAGAGCAGCACATGGGGTAGATCCGAATATTTTAAAAACAGAATTAAATGAAAAGGGTAACGTAAGCATGAAACTCGAATCTCTTAGTAGACTTCAAGGGTTTGACGTATCAGGAGCCCATCAAGCTCAATTTGATGCGGTAAATACTTACAAAATCCTGAAACTTATTAAAGAGAAAGTTAAACCAGATCTTTGGTCACAAATTTTAAGAACCTGCAGCAAAGCTGACACCGAGACTATTTTTAAAAAAGAACAAATGATAACTCTGGTAGAATATTATTATGGACGTAATAAGTTTCATCTTTGTGCTCCTCTTCATCCTAAATTTTGTATACATCCAGTTTATAAGTGGGGCCAAGCCGTAGACCTTAAGATCGATCCAGTTCCATTGTTAAACATGTCAATCAATGAGCTTAAGGTTGAGATGAAAAAGTCGCCAAAATTTTTACGGACCATCCGCTCCAATAAAGCACCTGTGATTTTAGATGCCAAGGAAAGTATGAAGTTTGAACCATATAATTCTATGTCAATAGATTTGCTTAAAAAAAGGGCAGATTTAATCAGAAGTAATGAAAAATTTTCTCAGAACATACTAACTGCTTTGAGAGAGATTGCAGAGGAAAAAGAGCAGTCAAAATCTCAAGAGGATGTTTACGCTGAAGAAAGTATTTATTCAGGAAATTTTACGTCATCCAAAGATGTTCTTTTGTTTTCTACTTGGCATAGCACCCCGTGGAAAGACAGGCTAAAACTACTTGATAAATTTGATGATGAAAGAATGAGGTCTTTTGGAAAGAAAATTATTTATCAAGAAGCCCCTGACGTTTTGCCAAAAGATATTTTTAACTCAGTAAAAAGAGGTATAGCTAAAAGAATTTTGAGTGAAAAAAAAGAAAGATGGTGGACGGTTAATATGTGTTTTTCAGAAATTGACACACTTAGAGATCAGTATGATAATGAGAATGACACAGAAACTCTTAAAACTTTGGAGTCTATTGACAGTTATGTTGAAACAGTTCGGCAAAAATATGAAAATGCCTAGTTGACTTTACAATAAATAATTATTAAACAAAACATTATGCTTAAAGATATGAACGACACAGATTTCCAAGAAAAAGTTGTCAAAGAAGATTTAACTATTATTAATTATAGCGCAAGTTGGTGCGGCCCTTGCAAGCAGCAATTGCCGACTTTAAAGTCCTTAGCTGAAAGCGATGAGTTTAAACATATAAATTTTTATTATTGCGACGTAGATAATAATTTAAACACAAGCACTTCTGCAAATATTAGAGGGGTGCCCACTCTTGTTAAATACCGTAAAGGGCAAGAAGTTTCTAGAAAAGTTGGTGCTTCAAGCGAGGCTGACCTTAAAGCATTTTTTAAATCTGAAGATTAATTCAAATTTAAAACTTCTCCTGTTAGATAAATAGATCCAGTTATTATAACAACATCATTTTGGTCTAACTGTAAATCTTTCAAAGCTTGCTCAATGTTTTCACTAAAACTTAAATTTGCAAAATTTTTAAATTTTTCTTTTAACTTTTTTCCGCTGATTGCATTTACTTGATTGGGTATATCAATCACAGTCAATGATGAAATTTCTTTAAAATAGCTTATGAATTTTTCATGATCTTTGTTTTGCATCATTCCAATAATAACGTGCTTATTGCAATTTAAAGTTTGAAGATACTCATTTAAAGATTTGGATCCGCCAGGATTATGAGATGAGTCAACAATTAGCGTATTATGTCTTACTAAATTTTTGAGTTTGCCAGATTTAATTTCCTCAAGCCTTGCTGAATTATAGGCCTTTTTTACCCCATTTATTATGTGTTGATCTTTGATATTTAAATTTTCTAATACTCGCAATGAGGCAATTGCTGTAGATGCATTTTCTAATTGAAACTGACCCTTCATGCTTGGTTTAGGTATTTTTAAACCTCCATATTTATCCTCGTAATAAAAAAAATCGTTTTCTTTCATAACAAAATTATAATCTTCGTTAAAAAAATATTTATTCGCTTTATTTTTTGAAATATTTTTTTTAATACTTTTAGTAATTTCTCTAGAGGATTGTTTTGCAACTATTATAATCGATTCAAGTAATGATGAAGTCTTTTCAAAAATAATTCTCTCAATATTTCTTTCATTTTCTGGCAACCAATCTAAATGATCTTCGCTAATTGACGTCACAATATTACAAAGATTTTTGTCTAAGATATTAACTGCATCTCCCCTTCCAAAAAGACCAAATTCTGCAAGAACGATATTATCTTTATATTTTCGACATCCGTAAAAAAAAGCAGCTGTAAGAGCCTCAAAATATGTAAGAGGTTGGCCGTCATTTATATCCTCCACATCCTTCAATAATTCTGCAAGTTCATCGTCGCTTATAATTTCATCGTTATAAATAAATCTCTCATTAATTGACCTTACATGAGGCGAGGTGTAAACATTACACTTTATTTTAGCCTCCTTAAGAATCGAATGTAAAAAAGAAATTGTGCTTCCTTTTCCGTTAGTTCCGCAAACCTGAATACATTTTATATCGTTCTGAGGATTCCCTAATTTTTCGCAGAGGTTTTTTATACGATCTAAGCTAAGATCAATTTCTTTAGGATGCAACTTTTGAAAGTTGCTGAGTATTTTCTGAAGTTTCATTTTCTGCAGAAGAATTTATCTCAGAATTTTTGTTAAGCAATATTGATAATAATGTCCCTATTTTTTCAGGCAAATCCTTCCTTGCTATTATAGTATCAACAAATCCACATTTCATTGTGTGTTCAGCAGTTTGGAAGTTTTCTGGCAATTCCTCTTTAATTGTAGATTCTATTACACGACGACCAGCAAAAATTATTTCTGCTCCAGGTTCTGCTATTTGAATATCACCAAGCATTGCAAACGAAGCAGTGACCCCACCACTAGTGGGCGAGCACATACATACAATATAAGGTAATTTTTTATTTTTAAGCTCATTAACTGCTAATACTGTTCTTGTCATTTGCATCAAACTTAAACCAGATTCCATCATCCGGGCTCCGCCAGTTGAAGTAAAAATTACAAATGGAATTGAGTTATCAATTGAGTGTTGGATGCCTGATATAATTGCTTCTCCTTCAGCAGTACCCATTGAACCACCAATAAAATTAAAGTTCATAGCTGCACAAACTAATTCAATATTACTTATTTTTCCTTTGGCAATTAATACACCACACTCTTGTTCATTTTTCTTTCTGGCATCTTTTAGTCTTTTTGTATAAGGTTTTGTATCTTTCCATGAAATTGGGTCATCGATTGGCATTGGTGTTTTAAGAATTTCGTAATTTTCTTTTCCAAAGAAAACATCAAATCTTTGACGTGAATTAATACGGTGGTGTTTACCGCATAGATTACAGCACCATAAATTGTCTTCTAAATCTTTTTTAAGTATTGGACCTTTGCAACATGATGTCCAATCGCTCTTTTCCATCTCCTCTTTTGTTGGTCTATGCTTATTAATTAATCTTTTTATTTTTTCACCAATTCGAAGAGTTTTTTTTATCCAGTTCATTTTAATATATCTACAAAAGATTTAACATAGGTACCAATCTTTTGTGGTAAATTTTTGTCATTAATATTATCTTGAATATACTTAACAAATGCAGAACCTATTACAATCCCATCACAACCACTATTTGCTATTTTTTTTGCATCTTCAGGTGATTTTATACCAAAACCTGAACAAATAGGCGTATCAGTTAATTTTTTAATTCTTTTAACAAAATTATTTACATCTTCATCCTTAGCATTTTTTACACCAGTCACACCAGCTACATTGACTTGATAGATGAATCCAGTCGAAATGTTAATTATATCTTGTAACCTTTTATCGTCAGTTGTTGGAGCAACTAATTTAATTAACGATAAACCATGTTTATTCAATTGATCTCTTAACTGGTTTTCTTCTTTAAGTTCGTGTGGAGCGTCTACAACTAAACATGCATCCGTACCAGAATCTTTAATATCTTTTACAAATTTGTTTATTGGATATTTGTATAGATTTGCGATATATCCCATTAATAAAATTCCAACCTTAGAATTATAATTTCTTATATCTTTTACTAATTTAATTGTCTCCTTTAGTGACCCGCCATTTGCCAAAACGTGATCATGGGCTTCCTTAATTATGGGGCCTTCAGCTGAAGCTTCAGATGTACAGTACCCAACTTCTATTACCGACGCTCCATTATCTATTGCTTGTTTAATAGTTTCTAAACTAGATTTGTAATCTGGGTAACATCCAACGAAATAAGCAACTAATTTTGTTTTTGGACTTTTAGATTCAAAAATTTTTTTAAGTCTCTCACTCAAAATCTTTCCCTATATGTTGTTCAATTGTATCTAAATCTTTTTCTCCTCTACCGCATAGACTAAGACAAATGGTATAATCCTTTGATTTATCCTTTGCTTGTTTGATTACTTCAGCAGCTCCAGCCATTGGCTCTAGAGCTGAAGAAATACCTTCAGTTTTAGCAACGAGTTTATAAGCATCTAAAATTTCTTTATCTGTAGCAGAAGTATATTCAACAGCATTTAAATTCTTTAGATATGCATGCATTGGACCTACAGAAAAATATTGAATACCAGCGCCAAGACTTGATCCTCCAAGAGATTTAGATCCATCATTAGTTTGCAACATATACGTTTTCATACCTTGCATTATCCCAGGCGTTCCGTTACTTAGAGCTGCAGTTTCTGCTGCTTCTACACCAATTTTTTTTACACTTGGCTCATCTAAAAATTCATAAATACTACCCGCAAAATTAGATCCACCTCCAAGACAACCTACAATCATATCTGGAATTTTTCCTTCTTGAGCCATTGATTGTTCTCTTATTTCTTTACCGATAATACTTTGTGCAAATGTAACTATCTTAGGAAAAGGTGCTGAAGAAACACAAGAGCCTATTATATAGGCATAATCAGGATTACTAGTCCACGTCTTAATTGCGAAAGTTATTGCCTCCTTAAGGCTACCCTCAACTGCTTTTAATTTAGCTCCATAGTGTTTAGCTTTAACAACATTTTGATTGACTCTTGCTATATCAGTTTTCCCCATAACCCCAATTAAAGGCATATTAAACTTAGCAGCAACTGCAGCGGTCGCTGAAAAATGTTGGCCAGCGCCTGACTCACAAATCAAATGAGTTTTTTTCATTCTTCTTGCAAGCAAGATTTGAAAAAGAGAATTATTTACTTTGTGACTTCCTGTATGATTGAGATGTTCTTGCTTAAATAATATTTTAGCACCCCCCAAGTTTTTTGTAAGATTTTCCGCATAATATAAAGGAGAAGGTCTTCCTATATAGTGTTTGCAGTAATATGCATATTCATCTAAAAAGTCTTGATCTTTAATCGCCTCTTCAAATCCTTTGTTTAATTCATGCAAAGCAGGCATTAAAGTTTCACCTACTGCCATGCCGCCCATAGCATTTTCACCTATACCATAATAACCTAATTCATCAGGCCCATTTTTGAGTGAGTTTTTTGTCATATTTTAAGAATTAACATTATGTACTGTATTTAAAAACTTATCAATTTTTTTTAAATCTTTTTTGCCATTTTCATCTTCTAAAGCTCCAGAAATATCAATCATATAGTTTGAATTTTTAAAATTAGGAATATCATCAATTTGTATATTGCCTGCAATCATTTTATTTAATGAGGCAGGCACATCTTTTAAAAGATTATGATCAAACCTTTCAGATTTATGATAACCTTTACCATCAAATAAAATTATATCTGATATATCAGAATAGGCCTTATATTTTTCAACATCTTTTTTGTTTGAAACTGTGATAGCGGTAATTATTTTAATTTTATACTTTTCTTTTATTTCCTCAGTTCTTTTTGGACTTACATCATAAAGTTGATAATAATCAAAATTTAAATCTTTAATTTTTTCTAAGATTTCATCTGATGGTGATACAAGAACACTTATAAAATTTATTTTTTTTTTGTTTATATTAACTAATTCTTTCAATTGATGAAACTCAACAAATCTTTTACTTTTTTCATAATTGGATATGAAACCGATAAATTTTGGAGGGAAGGAATGGCAAAGTAAATAATTTAATGTTTTGTGGTCTGAAACCCCACAAATTTTTACATTTAAAATCATTTGTTCAAATGGTTAACTAATTTTTGAATATTTTTTTTGATACTCCCTTTGGCAGTGATTTCTCTTCCTAGAACAAGCCAATTAGCACCATTTCTATAAGCTTGTTTAGGAGTTAAAACTCTTTTTTGATCATTTATTTTTGAACTAAATCTTATACCGGGAGTTATAATTTCTTTTTTAAATACTTTTTTAACTATTTTTACTTCTTTTGCACTGCATACGATAGCGTCTAACTTAGCTTTTTTTGCTAGTCTTGCTTGATGTAAGACCAATTTTTTTACATCTTTATTAAATCCAATCTCCTTCAATCCTTTATTATCTAAAGATGTGAGGATACTCACACCTACAAGTTTAATTTTTGCTGATACCTTTTTTGCCGCTTTAAGAGCTTCAATCCCAGAGCTAATATGAATTGTGAGATAATTTATATTTAAATCTTTAATTGCTTTAATTGCTGATGCACAAGTATTTGGTATATCATGAAGTTTATAGTCAGCAAAAATTATTTTATTTTTAAGTTTAGATACAAACTTTCTTCCATGTTTTGAATTTAGAAATTGAAGTCCAAATTTATATCCGATTTTAATATTTGAATTTTTTGTTTGACTGATTATATCTTTAATTTTCTTTATATCTGTAGTATCACAAGCAACAAATATTTTATTCTTCTTCATTATTTATTTTTTTAAACAAATCTTTTGACATTTTAAAGTTAATTGTTTTTTTTTCAGGAGTGTTAACTTTCTCACCTGTTTTTGGATTTCTAGATATACGTGCCTTTTGTTTGTTTGATGACCAAGTGCCAAAGCCTCTAAATTCTACTCTATCCCCACGTTTAAGGGAGTTTTTTATTTCTATTAAAATAATATCAAAGAATTTTTCTAAATCTTTTTTATAAAAGTTTGGATAATTTTGGTATATTTTTTGTAGAAGCTTAGATTTTACAATTGCCAATTGATCTTATTCTTTCTTTTTCTTTTTGTCTTTATTGTCCAGCTTATCTGATAATGATGAAAATGGTAGATTTTTTCCAGATAAAGGCGAACTAAATTTAGATACAGCTTCTTTATTTTGGAGTTCCTCAAGCAACTTGATACTCAAACTCACTCTTCTTTTTTTTAAGTCTAGCTCCTGAACAGCTGCATCTATACGGTCACCTTTAATAAATCTATTTGGTCTAGCATCAGATGCATTTATTGCTATCTGAGATTTCTTTATATGTAGTTCAACTTTACTTCCTTCAGGAACAACTAGTAAACCTTTATTATCAGTTTCTACAACTTTAACAGTTATAGTATCATTCACTTTTTTATCCTTAAACCAGTCAAATGGATCTTGCTCTGTCTGTTTAAGTCCAACCCTTACTTTTTGTTGATCTGGTTTTATTTCTAAAATTTTTACTTTAAGCTTTTGGTCCTTTTTATATTTTTGAAGTTCTTCCTCAGGTTTCTTACTATAAGTTAAATCATTTGCATGTAAAAAACCATCAATTTCAAATCCTTCAATTTTCACATAAATTGCATAATCATTAATTGAAGTTACAATTCCATCAACAATAGAATCGACTGGATATTTTTCCTCTAAAACCTTATAAGGATTTTTTTCAGTCAATCTATGTGAGATTGATACTCTTCTTTTTTCTTTATTTATTTCTGTAATTACACATGAGATTTCATCACCGACTTTAAACATTTTCTTAGCTGATGGATTTTTCTTTGTCCAACTTAACTCACTCGAATGAAGTAAAGTAGTTAACCCTGGTTCTAGTTCACAAAAAGCACCAAAGTCCATTATTTTTACAACCTTAACTTTATAATTTTTATTTAATTCATAATTTGAAATATGTTCGAATGGATCTGGAGATAATTGTTTAATAGAGCAACCAACTTGTTGTTTTTCTTTGTCAACCGAAATTACTAACAAGTCGTGTTTTTCACCAATATTAAAAATTTCTTCTGGGTGATTAACTCTCGAATAACTTATTTCTTGAAGGTGAACCAAGACGTCTAATTCAGAATTTACATCAAAAAAGCACCCAAACGAACTATAACCCTTTACAATTGCATTTTTTATTACGTCACCGACTTTATATTTTTCTATAATTTTAGCTTTATCCTCTTTCTTGTTTGATGAAATTATTTGTCTTCTGGATACGCACGCATTTCCTCTTATTTTATCAAGTTTAATTAATGCGAATTTTTGTGGTTCGTTCATTAAATGCGATATATCCTTAAGTGGCTTATCCGAAATTTGAGAACCAGGACAAAACATGAGAGATCCAGTTTCTATATGTTCCACAACTACCCCTCCCTTGCATTTTGAAGTAATTTTACCCATGATCGGAGTATTTTTTTCATATGCTTCAACTAATTTATCCCATCCCTTTATTTTCAGGGCTTTAGTCGCTGAAACAACTACTTCACCATTCTTGTCTTCTATTCTTTCCAGAAGAACGGAAATTTTATTGCCTAAATTAATTTGATCTGACAAACCCATAGTTTTTAGTTCGTTTATATCAATTACTGGTTCTGATTTAAGTCCTTCAATAAATAGAAAAACAAATTTTTCAGTTATTTTTGTTATTTTACCTTCAATAATTTTACCCTCTGCTACATTTTTTGATTTGGAAAGTTGACTATTTAATAAATCTTTAAATTCTTTTGAAGCTTGGGTTTCAAGGTTATTGTATATTTCCATTAAGACTTAATTTTCCTATCCATAATTGCTTTTATTTTTTCAAAGCAACGTTTTCTACTAAGTTTAGTTGTATTAATCAATATTGAATCTTTAGTTTTTTTAAGGGGGCCATATTTTCTGTTTTTGTCTGATTTATCACGTTTTTTAAGACTTTTTAGCACCTCATCGAAACTAATTTTTTTTTTTAAAGCTTTATATTCCCTATATCTCCTCATAGCTCTTACTCTGATGTTTGCAGTTATATAGAACTTAAACATAGCATCCTTCATTTGTATGCTAGTTATATCTCTGCCATCTAAAATTGAACCAGAATATTTTGATGGTGGCGAATATGCATATTTTTGTTGAAATTTATGTACCAAAGATCTTATTTTTTTTTCTTTTGCAATTATCGATGCAGCAATAGCAACTTTATCGGATAAAAGGTTTCTATTTTTTAAATCATTTATTTTTAATTTATTAATTTTTTTTTTTATATATTGATAACTAAATCTTTCAGGAGAAATTAATTTAATACGACCTATAAATCTATAAATCCTTCCAGTATCGAGATGGAGTAGATTATAATATTTTGCAATTAATTTGGCTTGTGTTCCTGCGCCTGCAGCAGCGGGGGAGTCAATAGCAACAGTTATTAATTTTTTTTTTTTCATTTTAACTTTACTTTAAAATTTTTTTTTAAAATTTCAGTAAAAGATGGAAAAGATGTATTAATTGAATCTGGGTCGTATATTTTCCACTTACCTCCGAGTGTGAGCGCTGCAATTGTACACATCGCCATTATTCTATGATCTTTTAGGTAATTTTTGATCTCATAATTTTGGTTTAAATTTAAATTTGGTTTTCCATAAATTTTAATTGAGTGTTCTGTTACTTTTGTTTTTATTCCAATCATATTCAATATTTTGGATCCAAGTTTTAATCTTGGACTCTCTTTTTTATTTAATTCAGATAAATTTTTAAAATGAGAAATCCCTTCTGATCTAGCTGCAATTAGAAAAATTATCAAAAATTCGTCTATTGCACTACTATTTAATGAGGCAGGGCAATTAATAGCTTTTAATTTATTTGTACTTTTGACTATTATATTTCCAGATTTTTCCCCTTTGTTAATATCTTTTTTTACAATTTTAATGTTTGCTCCCATCATTTTTAAAATTTTTAAAATACCTAATCTTGAGGGATTTAAATTTATATTTTTCAGGACTAGTTTAGAGTTGTTTGATAAAAGAGTTAATACAATAAAAAAAGCAGCAGAACTTATATCACCAGGCACACTTAAGTTGTATGCTTTAAGAATATCGGGACTTGATGTTTTAATAAAATCTATGTTGTTCTTTTTTTTTATTTCAATCGGTATATTTAGATTATTAAACATTAGCTCAGTATGATCTCTTGATCTCTTGGCATAAATTCTCATCTCACCTGGCGTATTTAAAGATGCTAGCATCACGCATGTTTTACATTGTGCAGAACCTCTTTTTTCATGATAATCTATTGGTCTTAAATGGTTTGAACCAAGAATAGAAATAGGAAGATGTTTTTTGCCCTTTGGAAAAAATTTAACTCCTATTTTATTTAAAGGTTCTGTTACTCTAGAAAAATCTCGCTTGGATAAACTCTTATCCCCAATAATTTTGATTTTAAATGGTGATTTTATCAAGAGAGGTAGCATAAGTCGTCCCACAGTTCCAGAATTCCCAGCATTTAAAACAAGATTTTTTTTAAATTTAAAGCCATTTATTCCTCTTCCAAAAACAATGCATTCTTTCTTTGATAGCTTTATTTTTACACCTAATTTTTTTAAACATTCAATTGCACTAAGTACATCTTCTGATCTTAATAAATTTTTAGCTCTAGATATTCCAATAGCTTGTGACGTAAGTAAAAGCCACCTAATAGATATACTTTTATCGCCATCTACTTCAAATGTCTTACTAAATTTTTTAACCTTGTTTGATATAAAAAGGAATTTAGAGCTCATTTATTTTAATTTATCTTAAATGATTTACCGAAATATGCATTTTGAGCAACTGGATTATTTATTAATTCTTTTGGAGTTCCTTGAGCAATAATTTTACAATTTGATAAAATCATCGCAACATCAACGCATGATAGTAAATCTCTCGCTTGATGATCGCAAATAATAATCCCTATTCTCTCCTCTGTCTGTAAATTTACTATAATTTTTTGCAACATTTGAATTGTTAAAACATCAAGAGCAGCGAAACATTCATCTAGTAAAAGAATTTTTGGATCACCAAGTAGAGATAAGGCTATAACTAATTTTTTTTTTTGACCTCCAGATAAAACTGATGCTTTTATATTCCTTAAATAATCTAATTCAAATTTTGATATTAAGTATTCTATTCTCGAGTTTTGATCCCTTACATCTTTTATAAGAATTTCCGCTACAGCTTTTAAATTTTGATAAGTAGTTAGATCGCCAAAAAACCCTCCATATTGGGGTACATAACCTATTTTAAATTTACGTGTTCTTGTATAAATTGGAAAGTTTGTAGCATCTTCACTTCCAAAAAGTATTTTTCCATAGTCTGGCTTCAACAATCCAGTTATTAAATTAAATATTGTTGACTTACCTGCACCATTAGGCCCTAGCAAACCTAAAATTTCACCAGGATTTATTTTAAATGATATATTATCTAATATTTTTCTTTTCTGAAAAGATATTGAAATATTTTTCACTTCTAGAAGAGGGTTTATATTTTTAAAAGACTTTATTCTAAACTTTTTAATTATTGCCATTTAATTTTTAATTACAGCTTTAACTTTTTCATTTTTACTGTTCATATAAATTTTAGATTTTTTACTTGCCAAATCTAAATCAATCTTATCCGCTTCTAATAAATTTTTATCATTATTGTACTTTACATTATTTAATATTTTAATTTCTTTATTCATATATTTTAAAAAAAGATCTTCACTTTTTATAATATGATTTAAATAATTTAAATTTACATTATTAAAAAAATGAGTATTTAGGTTTAATTTATTATATTTTGCATTGTCTGATTTAATATAAAAAGTTCCATAATTAAAAATTAAAATTTCTGCACTAACATCCTCCAAAATTAAAACATTCTCATCATCATCTGAAATTGATCCAGAGATAGAATTTATCTCATAAATATTTCCTTTTTCATCTCTAGATTTATAGGAGAGATCTAAAATTTTGTTTGTCCCAATTTCAATTTCTTGAAGTTCACTGATATTTCCAATTTGCTCATTTTCCTTTTTTGGAAAAGACTTTAATGAAATATTTTCACTATCTCTGTTTAAATACAAAAAAACAAAATAGCCTATAAGTAAAATTAAGCCAAAGATACCAAGTTGAATGATAAAAGACCTGCTCATTAAGTTATGTTTCCATCCAAGATATTATGAATGTGTAAAATACCTATTGTTTTTTTTCTTTTATTTTTTTTATGCACGCAAAGACTAGTAATTCTATTTTCAGACATAATTGCCAAACCTTTAACAGCTAACATATTTTTTTCTACACTAATTGGATTTTTTGTCATTACTTTTTTTACTGCAAGTTCATTTAATAAAATATTTTTTTGAGAGCTTCTTCTAATTTGACCATCAGTAATGATGCCAGTTGTATAATTTTTTTTATTTACTGCAATTAAAATTCCAAGTCTTTTTTTTGTAATTAACTTTAGAGCTTTCTTCATATTTGAATTTTCATTTATGAAAGGAATTTTAGATCCAGATATCATCAAATCTTCAACAGTTTTAAGCTTAGCACCCAAACTTCCACTTGGATGAAATTCTTTAAAATTTTGTCGACTGAATCTCTTTTTGTTTAATGCTGCAACAGCCAAACAATCACCAATAGCAAGTTGCTCACTTGTACTGCTGGTTGGAACTATTCCAAGGCCGGCTTCTTTTACTTCAGGAATAATTAACTTTATATCAGAGGCCTTGTGTAGCAGGGAATTTTTTTTTGACACAATTCCAATTAAAGTTATTTTGTTTCTATTTGCGTATTTTATAACAGGTTTGAGCTCCTGAGTTTCACCAGAATTACTTATTAAAATAAGAATGTCTTTTCTCGAGATACTTCCAAGATTTCCATGAGAGCAATCGTTTGCAGAAATAGAAAATGATGGACATCCCACAGAAGAAAGGGTTGCCGCAATTTTTGAGGCAATTAAATAACTTTTTCCAACACCACAGAGAATAATTTTAGACTGGCATTTAACAATAGCATCAACCGCATAATTAAAAGAACTGCTAATAGATTTTCTTAATTTTTTTAGAGCCTGAATTTCTAAATCAATTACTTGGTGTGCAATCTTTTTATATTTATTATTTTTCATTAAGTAAATTTAATGTTCAAAAATATTTAATTTAAATCCCGATATCTCAATATCTACTAAAATTGGAATTACTTTCATACACTTGTCGAATAAATCTTTTCTATTTTCCCTTGTAAGCATTTCCAAAAGTCTTTTTCTTATTTCAAAAAGATATTCAGTATCTTGCGCAGCATAATTTATTTGTTTTTCTGACAAATCAGGATTACCCCAATCACTTTGTTGTTCTTTCTTTGAAATATCTTTTCCACAAATTTCTTTTACCAGATCTTTATAGCCGTGAGAAGAACTAGCTGTTCTTGCAATTTTTGATGCAACCTTTGTGCAAAAAATATTTTTTGGACTAGCATTCAAATGATATTTTAACCAAAGCAAATCTTGCCGCGCATAATGCATTATAAACTGTGTTTCTGCATTAGCCAAAACCTTCACCAAATTAGGAGCATTATAATTCTTACGATTAAGTTTAATAATATAAAAATTTTTAGATTCTAGACCTAATTGAATAAGAGTAAGAGGATCCCTCCCTAGCACAAGGCCAAGGGCTTCACAATCTAGGCTTATCGATTTTTCTTTGGATAAATCAATATCTGGTAAATCATTTTCAAAAACTTTAATATTAGTCATTTTTATTTTATATATATAGACAAAACAATATTGTCTATTTTTTGATTATGATAACAAAAAAAATACTTATATTTGGGGCTAGTGGTCAAGTTGGCCGTTATTGCATAAGGAGATTTGTGAAAAATAATTATAAGGTATTTGCAGTTACAAGAAACGCGCATAAAAAAGGCTATACACTTAAAACTCAAGCACCAATAGGATATTTAGATATTATTGAGGCAAATATATTTGATGAGAATAAGCTTACAGAACTTATTTCAAAAGTAGATGTTTGTATAAACCTTGTTGGAATTTTATACGAGAAAGGTAAGGTAAATACTTTTAATAATATTCATACAATTTTCCCAAAAAAATTAGCTCAAATTTGCTATTCCAAAAAAGTAAAATTTGTCCACATTTCTGCATTAGGTTTGGATAATGTTAAAGACTCAAAGTATGCATCGAGCAAGACTAATGGAGAAAAATTTGTTCGAGAGATATTGCCCAGCACAACTATCATTAAACCCTCTTTGGTTTACAGCGTTGATGATAATTTAACTACCAAATTTATGGGCTTGTTAAGTGTATTACCTTTTTTCCCTCTATATTATGGTGGAAAGACAAAGTTTACACCAATTCATGTATCTGAATTAGCAGAATTAATATTTTATGTGATCTCTAAAGAATTATATTCAAAAACAATAGAAGCAATAGGTCCTGAAGTGCTGACCTTTAAAGAAATTTTACAAACTTTAATGAAATGTATAAAAAAAGATCGTTTACTTTTTCCAATGCCACTAATCCTCGCTAGATTGTCTGCATTCTTTATGCAGGTGATGCCTCAACCACTAATTACTCTGGACCAAATAAATCTTTTAAAATATGATAATATTAAAACAACAAGTGGAATAACCAATTTTGATATTGGATGTCCTAGTAGTCTTAAATTTGAGGATACTGTAAAAGATTATGCCTTTAATTGGACTGATGGAGGTCAATTTTCAAGTTCATAATAAATTAGCATGATAACTATAATCTACATTTTAATAATTATAATTTTATTTTTTGTATGTTTTATTGGCATAAAGGCTGCTGGAGAAGGAATTAAAGCAAAGAAAAGAAATAAATATTATAATGGCAAAAAAAAAAAACGATAAAATTCTCATTAAAGATTTTTTTAGATTTAAAAATCTAATAAACTTTTTGATATAATTAAAAATTTCCAAAAAACTTAGGTATAAATTTTAAATAATTAAGCAGACTTTATTTTCTTTTCTATAAACTTTGGAACCTCTTCCTCCTTATCAGACAAGTCATCTTTTTTACCTTTAGGCTGAAATGCGTAAAGAAGATGTAGTTTGCAGTAAGAAAAATCTTTAAGTGAATTTCTTCCACAAAAGTAGAATGAGCTTTCGTTGGGATGACCTATTGGCCATTTACAAGTGTTTTCATCTAGTTGTTCCAATTGTTTTGGATTTTCAGGCTCAAAATCTTTTTCAATTAAAATAGATTTAAATCTTGATCTAGATAATCGTTTTCTTCCTAAAATTTTATTTTCATTGTCTTCTTTTAATAAATTTTTCGTCGAACCAATTTCTCTTGTGCTTTTATTTTTTAATTTTGCAGAAAGATTTAATCTATGAGCTTTACCAATTACAGCGTTCCTACTTATTCCACCAATTATCTCTGCAATTTGGCTGGCTGTCTTCCCTTTGCCCCACAACTCTTTCAAAATTTTTACTTTTTCTTCAGTCCACATAAACACTATATATTGTGTTTTAATATACAAAATATACTATATAAACACATATATAAATCTAAAAAACAAGTTTTAATTTTGTTTTTTCAACAAATAAAAAAAAAGATATAGAAATATTTATCTATGGTTGAAATACAAAAAAAATACAAGCTAAAAGTTAATAAATTTGGTTTTATTAACTCTACAGGTTTCATTTCACTTTATGCACGTGAATGTAGTAGGTTTTTTGTAGTTTGGGCCCAAACTCTTTTATCACCATTAGTTTCTAGCTTACTCTTTTTATCTGTATTAAGTCTTGCTCTAGGAAATGAAAGAGGAGATGTTTTAGGTCACACTTTTATAGTTTTTTTAGCACCTGGTTTGATTATTCAATCGATGATGTTGCAAAGTTTTTCTCACTCAAGTAGTTCCTTAATGATCTCGAAGATGCAGGGAAATATAATAGATATTTTGTATGCGCCGCTTTCTTCATTAGAAGTTTCAATATCCATTGTATTAGCAGCTGTTACTAGAAGCATCATAATAGGAATAGTATCAACACTAGTTTTCTACCTAATTGTAGATATTAAAATTACGAATTTATTTTATACTTTTTATTCAGCATTTTTTGGTTCTTTTTTTATTGGAAGTTTAGGGTTTATTACCGGACTGTGGGCTACAAAATTTGATCACACAGCTACTATTACAAACTTTATAATCACTCCGTTAGCTTTTTTGTCTGGTGTATTTTATACAATAGATAGATTACCATCTGTTTTCCAAACAATAAGTTATTATAATCCTTTTTTCCATATAATTAATATATTTAGATTTGGATTTTTAGGGGTATCAGATGGAGAAATATTGTTTGGAATGATTTATCTACCATTGCTATCTTTTATTGCATGGTTCGTTGCATATTCTCTTTATAAAAATGGATATAAAATTAAAACTTAAATGTCATATTTAGCAAATAATTACAACAGAAGAAAAATTTCATTCGTAAAAGGTAAAGGTAGTTATTTGTATACTAAAAGTGGAAAAAAATATTTAGATTTTTTAAGTGGAATAGCTGTGAATACGCTTGGTCATTCACACCCAGCTCTTATAAAAGCTTTAAATACTCAAGCCAAAAAAGTTTGGCATGTTTCAAATTCATTTGAAATTCCCGAGGGGGAAAACTTAGCAAAAAAATTATCAAGAAAGACATTTGCAGAAAAAGTTATATTTGTAAATTCAGGAGCTGAAGCAAACGAAGCAGCAATTAAAATTGCGAGAAGATATTTTTACTCAAAAGGACAACCTCACAAAAATAGAGTTTTATGTATTAAAAACTCATTCCATGGAAGAACTTTGGCAAATATTTTTGCAAGTGGATCAAAAAAGATGACTGAAGGATTTGGACCAAAAGTAAGTGGTTTTGATCATTTCAAATTTGGAGATTTAAAATCGTTAAAAAAAAAAATTAACAGAAATACAGCTGCAATATTTTTCGAAACAGCAATGGGTGAGTCAGGAATTAAAGTAAATTCAAAATCATTTTTAAAAGAGGTACGTAAAATTTGTAATAAAAAAAATATTTTATTGATTTTAGATGAGGTGCAATGTGGAATAGGTAGATCGGGAAAGTTCTTTGCTTATGAGTACTCAAAAGTTAAACCAGATATTGTTCCAATTGCTAAAGGAATTGGAGGGGGATTTCCAATCGGAGCTGTTCTTATGACAAAAAAAGTGGCAAAATGTATGGTACCAGGTACCCATGGAAGTACTTATGGTGGAAATCCTCTGGCAATGGTCATAGGAAATGCTGTTATGGATCAAGTCTTTAAAAAAAACTTTTTAAAAAATGTAAGAAAAAACTCAGAATATTTTTTGTCAAACTTAAATATTATCAAAATGAATTTTCCGAAAATTATTAAAGAAGTGAGAGGGGTAGGATTATTAATTGGAATTCAGGTCAAAGTGGATCTAACTTCTTTTATTAATAAACTTACACAAAATCAACTTTTGACAATTAGAGCCGCAGAAAATGTCGTAAGAATTTTACCACCTTTAAATGTTAAAAAAAAAGAAATAGATAAAGCTTTAAAAATTATAATAAAAGTTTGCAAAGAATATTAATAAAAATGAAACATTTCATTAATTTGAAAGATATTTCTACAAAATCGTTAAGAAAAATTTTAGCTGATGCAAAACAGAGAAAAAAAAAAAGAATAGGTCTCAATACACTTGATCTAGATAAAAATGCACCTCTTAAAGGAAAAATTTTGATCCAAATGTTTGAAAAACCAAGCCTAAGAACAAGACTAAGTTTTTATTTAGCTATACGACAACTGGGTGGTGGGACCATTACTCTTAGATCAAATGAGCTTCATCTTGGAAAAGGGGGTGAAAGCTTGGCAGATACTGCAAAAATTCTCTCAACATATGGAGATGGTTTTATGTTAAGAACAGATAGTGATAATAAAATAAGTGAATTTGTTAAATATTTAAAAATACCTTTAATTAATGGTTTAAGTCCTTCGTCTCATCCTACTCAAGTTCTTTCAGATGTTTTTACAGTAGAGGAAATAAAGCAAAAACCAATATCAAAATTGAGAATTTCTTGGATAGGAGATTCGAACAATGTACTAAATAGCCTCATAGCGGCCTCTGTTAAATTTTCTTTTAAATTGAATGTAGGTTGTCCAAAAAATTATAGGCCAAAAAAAAACATATTAAACTTAGTTAAAAAGAATAAAAAAACTATAAATTTTTTTGATGACCCAAAAAAAGCAGTAACTAATGCCGATGTAATATTTTCAGATAAAGTTATCTCGCTTAATGATAAAGTTAACATAAAAAAAAAAACTAAAGATTTTAAAAAATTTTATATTGATTCAAATTTATTAAAATTAGCCCCCAAATGTATATTTTTACATTGCTTACCAAGGGGTAGTGAAGTTTCAGATAATGTATTTTTAGGAAAAAAATCTCACGTTTGGCAACAAGCTCTAAACAGAGTGCATGTGCAAAAAAGTATTCTTATGTACTGTTTTAATAAATTAAGGTAGTTCTTTAGGTTGGTTGCCGTTTTGATTTAAGTATAAAATCACAGATGCTCTATCCTTCTCATCTTTAAGACCAGCAAAACCCATTTTATTTCCTTTAATCCACTTTGATGGTTTTATTAAAAAACCATTCATTTCTTCCCAATTCCATTCTTTTTTATAATCTGTAAGGGCTTTAGAATATTTATAGTCAGATACAGCCCCAACAGGTCTAAACATTACATTCCATAGTTTTGGACCTATATTATTCCCACCACCTTCTTTTATACTGTGGCAAGCCTTACATTTTTTGAAAACTTTTTGACCATGTTCAACACTGCCAAGCGCTAATAGTGCAGATATATCCACATCACTCTCAGTAGACGCTAAACTGACACTTCCATCCGAGTCCGTTGCTTCGACTTTATAAGCTGCTATTTGCGGTTTATCAACATGAAACATAAAATCAGATATTTTACCAATGCCTAGAATTATAAGCACAGTAACTAGCACTGCAGCTATTATTTTATTTATTTCAAATGAATCCATTTTATAACTATAATGTTAAAACATATAACATGTAATTTAATAAATTACCTAATTATAAATTAGCAATTTTGCGTCCGTTGGACGCATAAAATAAGTAAATTATGAGTAACACTTTAATAATAATTCCATCGAGAATGTCTGCACGAAGGCTACCGGGCAAACCATTGTTAAAAATTAATGGTAAATCAATAATAGCCCATGTTTTAAGCAGGGCAAAAAAATGTAAGATTGGAAAAGTTGCAGTTGCAACAGAGGATAAAGAAATCGTAAAAGAGGTAAGAAATAATAAAGGGATAGTGATTTTAACATCGAAAAAACATAAGTCAGGAACAGATAGAATTTGGGAAGCTTTTAAAAAAATAAATGATCGTAAAATAAAATATATTATTAATTTACAAGGTGATGAACCTTTAATTGATATAAATGATATTAGAAATTTGAATAAAATAGTTCAAAAAAATAAATTTGAAATTTCAACTTTAGCATCCAAGATTAGAAATAATAAAATTTTTAAAAATAAAAATATTGTTAAAGTTCAAACAAAAAAAAAATTATCTTTTAATAAATCTCAAAAAGCATTGAATTTTAAAAGATATCAAAATAAAAGAAAAAAAAACTTGTATCAACATATTGGTATTTACCAATACAGTGTAAGCGCATTAGAGAAATTTTCAAATTTTAAAAGATCAAAAAATGAGATAAAAAATAAATTAGAACAATTGAGAGCATTGGATAATAAAATACCTATAAACGTAATTTTAGCAAAAAAAAATGTAGTCGGCATTGATACTAAAGAAGATTATATGGAATTAAAAAATATTTTAGAATATAAAAACTAAATGAAAATTTTATATCAAGGAAATGAAGGGGCGTACTCACAATTAGCAGCTGAGGAAATTTTTCCACAAGCAAAGCTGATTTCATGCAAAACTTTCGAAAATTGTTTTAAACAATGTGCAGACGATGAAAACCTTAGAACCATAATCCCTATTGAAAATTCAATAGCAGGCAGAGTTGCAGATATACAATATTTAATGAATAAGTATAAATTACAAATTTATGCTGAACATTTTCACAAAGTTTCTCATAATTTAATGGTAAAGCCTGGAATTAAAATGAATGATTTAAAATATATAAGATCTCATTCTCAGGCTATTTCTCAATGTCAAAGATTAATTAATGAATATAAATTAGAACCTATCATTGCAGCTGATACTGCAGGCAGCGCAAAATATATTAGTGAAAATTCACTTTCGGATGAAGCTGCAATTGCTTCCACTTTAGCGGCAAAAAAATATAATTTAGAAATATTAAAAAGAAATATAGAAGACGATAAAAAAAATGTTACACGTTTTCTTTTCATGGGTAGGAAAATTGAACATCCAGAATTTAAAAAAAATCAGAATTTTGTTACAAGCTGTATATTTAAAGTAAAAGATAAACCAGCTGCATTATATAAATGTCTTGGAGGTTTTGCTACTAACGATGTTTCTTTAAGTAAATTAGAGAGCTTTTCTGATCAAAGTAGTTTTGAACAGTACCTTTTTTTATGTGATATTGTTGGACACATCGAAGACCCAAAAGTTCAAAAATCTTTAGAGGAACTGGGTTTTCATACGATTAGCCTTGAAATACTTGGGGTGTACCAAGCAAGTAAATTTAGAAATTTGTAATTTTCTAGATTTTGGTAGTTGAAGATTGAATTTTATTACTGATATAATAGATATGGAGGCTAGAGGTGGATTCTGCTTGAACCCGATCAGATCTTAACAGAAGCAGTCGTAAAGACAGACTTTCAGGTTCTAGTCTCCTTTAATATTTATGGATATAAAATCAAAAGTGTTAGCTTTAAAGTATAGACCTAAAGTTTTTAGTGACTTGATTGGTCAAGAAGAAGTTGGCCAAACAATTTATAATTCAATAAAATATAAAAAAATTCCTAATGCGTTTTTATTTACTGGTATTAGAGGTGTGGGAAAAACTACAATCGCAAGGTTAATTGCTAAAGCTTTGAATTGTAAAAATAATATTGATAAATTATGTAATGAAAATTTATGTGAAAGCTGTAAATCAATATCGAACTCAAATCACATTGATGTTTTGGAAATGGATGCAGCTAGCAAGACAGGAGTTGATGATGTCAGAGATTTAATTGAATTCTCTAGATATGGACCAACGTCATCAAGATATAAAATATTTATCATTGATGAAGTTCATATGCTTAGTAAACAAGCATTTAATGCGCTTTTAAAAACACTAGAGGAACCACCAGAATACTTAAAGTTTATTTTTGCAACAACTGAGTTAAAAAAAATTCCTATTACTGTATTGTCAAGATGTCAAAGGTTCGACCTCTCAAGAGTTAGGTCACAAGAATTATTTTCATATATTAAAAGAATAAGTGATTTAGAAAATGGAAATATTTCAGACGATGCTTTAAAACTTATTGTGAAAATTTCAGAGGGATCAGTTAGAGACTCCTTATCGCTACTTGATAGAGCTTTGCTGTCAAATGATAATGAAAAGAAACTTGAATTATCCGATGTACAAAAAATATTTGGTTATTTTGATAAATCACATCTTATTAACATTTTTGAAAATATATTAAAAGGCAATCAAAAAGAAACATTAGAAGCTTATAAAAAAATTTATGAGCAAGGTGTTGAGCCAAAAATATTTTTAAATGATTTTTTAGAAATTCTTTATTATTTTAAAAATATAAATTCTTTAGAGGAAGCATCAAAAAACTTTGACCTAAATAATGATGAATTTGAATTGATAAAAAAAATTTCATCAAGTTTAGATACTCAAACTCTGATTTTATTTTGGCAATTCACAATTAGTACCTTAGGAGAATTAAGTGTTGTTTCAGATCAAAATATAAGTGTGGAAATGTTTTTAATAAGATTAATTTATATCAAATCTGTCAAAACTAAAGAGATAAAGAATGATATTAGCAGCAATAGTCAGCCTAAGGAAATAAATTTAGAACCTGAAGTGCAAAAAAAAGATACGATAAATCAAATTAAAAACGTTGTACAAGAGAAAAGTCTTGACAACTTAAAAACCGATAAAAATAAAACCAATAATCTAAAAATCGAAAATTTAAATGATTTAATTGAATTATGTAACAGAGAAAAAGAACTTAAATTGAAGTATGAAATTGAAAATAATGTGAATCTCGTAAGTTTTGAACAAGGAAGGATAGAAATTTCTATTAATGAAAAATTAGAAAAAGACTTTATAAAAAAACTTTCTGCTAAACTATTAGAATGGACTAATGAGAGATGGATGATTACTCTTTCAAAAAAAATTGGAGAGAAATCAAAAAAACAAAGCGAAACAGAAAATAAAAAAAAACTTTTTGAGGAAACAAAAAATACTGAAAGCTATAAAAAAATTTTAAAGACTTTTTCTGATGCAGAACTTGTTGATATTAAAAAAAAATATGAATGATTTTTCTAAAATACTAGATAAGGCTAAAGAGCTTGAGCAAAAAATGAAAGAAAGCCAAAAGAAGATTAAAAATATTTCAGTAGAAGGAATATCTGGCACCGAGTCAGTAAAAGTTACCCTTAATGGTGATGGTGAAATGATAAAAATTTATATTTCACCTGAAACACTTAAAGAAGATAAAACAATAATTGAAGATCTGATTACTGCAGCGCATAACAATGCAAAAGAAAAACTTAAAGCAAAAACTTCTGAGGAAATATCAAAAGCAGCGGGTGGTTTTGGTATTCCAGGGTTTAAATGGCCACTATAAAGTCATGCAGAATTTAAATGAAATTGATCAATTAATTAAGATAATTTCAAAATTACCTGGACTAGGACCAAAATCAGCTAAAAGAATTATTCTTAAACTTATTTCAAACAGAGATAATATTCTTAAGCCTATGATTAAAGCACTCAATGAAACAGATACTAATATATCAAGATGTAACAGATGTGGTTCATTAAGATCCACGAAAAGTTGTAATAATTGCGATCAGAACAAAAAAAAATTAAATAAAATTTGTGTTGTAGAAAATATTGCTGATCAATGGAGTATTGAAGCATCAAATATTTTTGAAGGATATTTTCATGTTTTGGGAGGAACAATAAACTCTTTTTCTAATTCTAAACAAAGTCTTTTATTAAGTTCACTACTACAGAAAATAGAAAAAGAAAAAATTGAAGAGGTTATTATTGCAACTAGCGCTACCGTCGAAGGTCAAACGACAGCTTATTATATCAAAGATAGTCTAAAAAATTTTAATGTAAAAATTTCAAAACTGGGTCAAGGTCTTCCAATTGGTGGTGAGATTGAAAATCTTGACGACGGTACACTTCATTCTGCTTTTAAAAATAGAGTTGGATTGGAAACAGAATCAGATTGATTTCTTCATTAATCTATTAAAATGTAGCAAAGGCTCAGTATATCCTGAGGGCTGACTTTTCCCATGAAAAACTAAATCACATGCAGTTTTAAAAGCAATTGATTGATAATAATTTGTACCCATCAATTCATATGGAGCTTGTCCTTTCATACTTTTGTCCTTAAGATTTTGATTGTCCACAATTTTTGCCATTTTTTTCATTATTTCTAAAACTTGTTTTTTGCTACATACTCCATGATGCAACCAATTAGCTATATGTTGACTACTAATTCTACAAGTTGCTCTATCTTCCATTAATCCTATACCATTAATATCCGGCACTTTTGAACAACCAACAGATTGATCAATCCATCTTACTACATATCCTAAAATTCCTTGTGTATTATTTTTAAGTTCATCTGTTATTTGCAATTTTGACCATTTTTTCTTCGGAGAATTAACAGGAATCTCTAAAAGATCGTCTAATTTAGCTTTTTTTCTCTTCATAATTTCTTTTTGTTTAGAAAATACTTTAACTTGATGATAGTGCAAACTATGAATTGCTGCTGCTGTGGGGGATGGAACCCATGCACAATTAGCCCCTGCCTCTGGATGCGAGATTTTCTGTTTCATCATATCATTAAGAAGGTCAGGCATTGCCCACATACCTTTACCGATTTGAGCTTTCCCAGAAAATCCACAAGATAAACCTACATCAACATTATTATTTTCATAAGCTCGTATCCATTTCGAAGATTTCATATCTCCTTTTAATACCATTGGTCCAGATTCCATAGATGTATGAATTTCATCACCAGTTCTATCCAAAAAACCTGTATTTATAAAAAATACTCTTTTTTTTAATCTTCTAATGCATTCTTTCAAATTTACTGATGTTCTTCTCTCCTCATCCATTATTCCACAGAGTATTTGATTATTTTTAAGTTTTAAAACTTTTTCTACATTCTTAAAAATTAAATCAGTAAATGAACATTCTTCTGGCCCATGCATTTTCGGTTTTACAATATAAATGTTTTGTTTTCTTGAGTTAGCTTTTCTTTTAAAATCATGAAGGCATGCAGCAGATGTAATAAAAGCATCTAATATGCCTTCCGGACATTCCGATCCATCTTTTAATAAAATACATGGATTAGTCATTAAATGTCCAACATTTCTATTTAATAGAAGTGATCTCCCGTGTAATTTAATCTTAGATCCATTGGCGGAAATATAATTTCTATCTTTATTTAATTTTCTAAAAATTTTTTTTCCATTTTTTATAAATGAGGTATTTAATTTAAATTTCATTAACTGAAGCCAATTTCTGTAACCAAGAACTTTATCCTCAGCATCAACCGCAGCTACACTGTCCTCATGATCACAAATAGTTGTGATTGCTGACTCAATAAAAATATCATGAATTTTTAGCGGATCTTGATTTCCATCTGGATTATTAATTTCCATCTTGCCAGATTGATCAAACAGTATATCAATATGTAAATTGTTATTTTTCAATATTATCGAGGATAATTTCCCAGATTTCATTGAGTATCCAATAAATTGACTTGAATTGACTAAGTTTAATTGAAGTTTATTATTTTTAATTTTAGGAATTTTGTTTAAATTTTTCCAACTTTTATTTTTCAAAGGTACTATTTTATCTAAAATATTTCTTGAATAAGAAATTACCTCCCTACCTCTTATTGGGTTATAGGTATTTCCTTTTAGTGCACCTTTAGTTTCAGGAATAATATCTGATCCATATAAACTATCGTATAAACTGACCCATCTGGCATTTGCAGCATTGAGGAGAAACCTAGCATTTGAAACTGGACAAACTAATTGTGGTCCACAAATATTAGAAATTTCTATATCTACATTTTTTGTTTGTATTTTAAAGTTAGGACTACTATTATTTAAATATCCAATTTTCTTCAAAAATTTTTTGTACTCTTTTTTATTAAATTTCCTACTTTTTCTAGAAAGATGATAGCTATCAATGGATCTTTGTAGTTTATGCCTTTTTTGGATTAATTTTTTATTTATAGGGGCTAGCTTATGAACAGCCTTGTTAAATCCAGACCAAAATCTCTCACTTGAAATACTGGTTCCTCTCAAAACTTCATTATTCACAAAATCAAATATTAACTTTGATACAGATAAATCGCATATTTTTATAAATTTTTCGTGTTTTTTCATAAACTTATCAAATATTTAAAGAATTTTTATTTTAACTATTTTATTGCCAATTGAAAATTGATAAAGAAATATTTATAAAATAAATGAAAAATTACTTAAATTTCGAAACAAACATCAAAGAACTTGAGGCAGAATTAGATAATCTTAAAGATCCGTTTAATAAAGAGGGATTAACCGAGGTGGACACAAATAAAATTTCAAATTTGCAAGAAGAAATAGATAGCAAATTAAGAGATATTTACTCTAATCTAGATCCATGGCAGAAAACAATGGTTGCTCGGCATGAGGAAAGACCAAAGTCTAAGTTTTTTATTGATAATCTATTTTCAGATTTCATTCCATTAAGTGGGGACAGGTATTATGGTGAGGATAAATCAGTAATTTCTGGATTTGCAAAATTCAAGGATATTTCGGTTTTAGTAATTGGGCAAGAAAAAGGAGACAGTCTTCAAACAAGGATTGAGAGAAACTTTGGAATGATGAAACCAGAGGGATATAGAAAAACAGTTAGACTAATGAAGCTTGCAGATAAATTTAATTTGCCAATTATTCTATTTATAGATACCCCCGGTGCTTACCCTGGAGTTGGGGCAGAGGAAAGGGGTCAGGCTGAAGCTATAGCTAAGTCGATCGAATGTTGCATGGAACTAAAAGTACCAACCATATCTATTATAATTGGAGAAGGTGGGTCGGGGGGAGCGATTGCACTTGCGTCATCAAGTAAAGTACTAATGTTGGAAAATGCTATTTATTCTGTGATCTCACCAGAGGGATGTGCTTCTATTTTATGGAGAGACCCAAAGAAAACATTAGAAGCCGCTACAGCAATGAAGCTTTCTTCAAAAGATTTATTGGATTTAAATATAATAGATGAGATTATCGAAGAACCTATTGGTGGTGCGCATCGAGATAAAGATAAAACATTAAATAGTGTAAAAATTTCTATTGAAAAAAGTTTAGTTGAATTTTCTGATTTGAGTCGTGAAGACGTATTAGAAAAAAGAAAAAATAAATTCCTATCAATGGGTAGATCCAAAGGATTATACTCTACTGGGAAAAGTAAAGATAAATTAATTTTACAAACAAATATCGTGAATGAGATTATCCAGAAAATTAAAACAAATAAAATTAATTATATATTAATTGTATTTGTTTTTTTTATTTTAATTCTTTTCGGCCTTTTAATTTAATTTTATTAAAATCTTCCACAACAATGTTTATATTTTTTATTTGAACCACAATAACAAGGTTCATTTCTACTCATTTTTTTTCCAACATATTTTGGATTGCTTACAATCTTTCTTTCTTTAGAAAGATTTTCATTTGCAGATTCCACTATTGTGAGGTTTATAAGAATTTTTATTAGATCATTTTTTATCTTGTTGAGCAAGTTTTCGAATAGCATAAAGGCTTCCTTTTTATACTCAATCAAAGGATCTCTTTGACCGTATGATCTTAAGCCTATTACTTGTCTTAATTGCTCTAAATATTGAATATGAAGTTTCCAATTAATGTCTATAGATTGTAATAAAATTCTTTTTTCTATTTCAGCAGCCTGTTCCTCTCCAATTATATTGACTCTTTCTTTTCTCTTTTCTAAAAACTTTTTCTCAATATTTCCTGTAAAAATTTTATTATCATTTTGAGTTAATTGCATGATTTCACTATCATCAAAACTTTTACCGAATAATATTCTTATCTGTGTTTCAAAATCTTTACTATCCTTGTATTTTAATAATTCAGAAATTACCTCATCTAAAAAATTATTTGAGTACCTAAAAATATCATCAGAATTAATAATATCTTTTCTTTGGCTGAAAATTACTTGCCTCTGATCATTAAGAACATTGTCAAACTTTAGTAAGGTTTTTCTTATATCAAAATTCCTTGATTCAACTTTTTGTTGGGCTCTTTCTAGCGCTTTATTTATCCAAGGGTGATCAATGCTTTCCCCATCTTTTAAACCTAATTTTTCAAGAACATTTGTCATTGACTCAGATCCAAAAATTCTCATTAAATCATCTTCAAGACTAACATAAAATATTGAATTGCCCTCGTCTCCTTGCCTGCCTGACCTTCCTCTTGCTTGGTTATCTACTCTGCGAGACTCCATTCTTTCTGTTCCTAGCACGAATAATCCACCTAAAGTTTTAATTTTATTTTTTTCTGTCTGGTCATTCGCTGAATCGATATTTGTTTTTTTTCCACCTAATTTAATATCAACACCTCTTCCAGAAATGCTAGTGGTGATTATAATAGATTTTAATTTTCCCGCATCAGCTATTATATCTGCCTCTCTTTCATGATTTTTAGCATTTAAAACTGTATGAGGAATTTTATTTTTTTTTAATAGTTCAGAATAAACCTCGGATTTGTTTACACTAGAAGTAAAAACCAACATAGGCTGGCCCGATTGATAACACTCCTGTATTTTTTTAATTATTGCATCGTTTTTTTCACTTTCTGTTCTGAAAATCTGATCATTCCAATCTTTTCTAATCATTTTTTTATTTGTTGGAATTACAGTAACATCAAGATTATATATTTCTCTAAATTCCTCTGCTTCGGTAAGAGCTGTTCCAGTGCAACCAGACAATTTTTTATATAATTTAAAATAATTCTGATAAGTTATTGATGCTAAAGTTTGGTTCTCAACTTGTATTTCAATTCTTTCTTTTGCTTCCAAAGCTTGGTGTAAGCCATCTCCGTAGCGTCTTCCCTCTAGTATTCTACCTGTAAGTTCATCAATAATTTTTAGCTCACCTTCTACGATAATATAGTCTTTACCTTTTTTAAACAAATGATTTGCCCGTAATGCCTGATTCACAAAGTGAACCAATGATAAATTATTTGGATCATATAAATTATTATTTTTAAGTAGCCCAGCTTGGTCAAATATTTTTTCAACATTTGAAATACCGACATTAGTTAAAAAAATATTTTTATCTTTTTCATCTAATTCATAATCTTTCTCATTTAACCGTTTTACGAGTTTGTCGACTGCCAAATACTGACCTTCTTTATTTTCAGCCGCTCCAGAAATCACAAGTGGGGTTCTAGCTTCATCAATCAAACATGAATCTATTTCATCTACGATTGCAAACTCATGACCGCGTTGTACAAATTCTTTCTTCGAGAATTTCATATTATCTCTTAGATAATCAAATCCCAACTCACTATTTGTTGCGTAAGTAATATCACAATCATAATTTTTTTTTCTTTCTTCATCATTTTGATCATTATTGATATAACCTGATGTTAAACCTAAAAATTTATAAATCACACCCATTTCCAAACAGTCTCTTTTTGCCAAATAATCGTTTACAGTAACAACATGTACACCAGAATCATTTAAAGCATTTAAATATGCAGCCAAAACTATTGTTAAAGTTTTACCCTCTCCTGTTTTCATTTCCGCAATATTTCCATTATTAAGTACTATCCCCCCCATAATTTGAACATCAAAATGTCTTTCACCCCGGGTTCTTCTTGATGCCTCTCTAACAAGAGCATATGCTTCTGGAAGTAAATTTTTTAGGCTTTCTCCTTTTTTGACTTTTTCTTTCAATAATTTAGTTTTTTTTGGAAATTCTTCTTCTTCTAGCTTAGATACCGTATTTTCAAGCTCATTAACTTTTTTGACAACAGACTTCAGGTTATCTAAACTTTTTTGATTACTTGATCTAATAAACTTTGATATTATTTTTAATGGATTAAGCATTTAATTTTTTGATATTTATATATTAATAATAGATAGTAATATAAGAATTATATTAATAATTTAAATAGCATGGTAATAAATTTAAGTAATTTTTTTGGTACACAAAATAAAAACTCAAAAATAAGCGACTTTCAAGACCTGGATCATTTAGATGGAGTCGCAATATCTGTAGTAAATGCCAAACTTTATAATCCATCAAGAGATGATTTAGTATTATTTTATTTCAGAAATGGAGCTAATTTTGCTTCGGTTTATACTCAATCAACAATTACTTCGGAAAATATAAAATGGAATAAACTTATAAATAGTAAAAAAATAAAAGCTTTACTTGTTAATACTAGAAACGCAAATGCATTTACCGGTAAAAATGGATTTCAGGCATTAAAGGAAATAGCAGAAGAACTATCTTATAAATTGACAGTCAAAAAAAAAAATGATGATGAAGAATATGAAAAAATTAAACCAAAAGATATCTTGTTTGGTTCTACAGGTACAATTGGTGAGGTATTTCCTGTTCGAAAAATAATTAATTCCTTGCCCGAATTAATAAGCAAAATTAAGTATAATCAAAATAAATACTTGTGGATTAAAGCTGCTTTAGGAATAACAACTACAGATCTTGTTCCTAAAATTGCGATGGATGAATGTAAAATTGGCAATGTAAATATAAAAATTTATGGAGTTGCTAAAGGATCGGGAATGATTTTTCCAAATATGGCAACCACTCTTGGATATGTGTTCACTGATGCAAAAATATCATCAAAAATTTTAAAAAAACTCTTAAAAAAAAATATCGAAACTACTTTTAACGCAATAAGTTGTGATGGAGATACAAGTACAAATGATATGGTGAGTTTATTTGCAACTGGATCAGCAAAAAATGCAATGATAAGTAATATTAACGATGAAAGAATAATAAATTTTGATAAAAGTTTACATAATGTACTTTTAAACTTAGCTAAAAGAGTTACTGCAGACGGTGAGGGTGCATCAAAATTCATTACTATTAATGTTGGGAATGCAAAAACAGAAAAAGATGCAAAGAAAATAGCTTTTTCTATTGCTAATTCCCCTCTGGTCAAAACTGCATTTGCTGGCGAAGATCCTAATTGGGGTAGAATAATAATGGCAATTGGAAAATCTCAAATAAATATCAATATTAATAAAATTAATTTATCCCTAGGGGAATATAGAATTTTGGAAAAAGGTGAGCTTTCAAAAGATTATGATGAAGTTTCGCTAAAGGAATATATGAAAAATGAAAAAATTGACTTAAATGTTGATTTAAAAATGGGTTCAAAAAAGTTTATTGCATATACAATGGATCTAACAAAAAATTATATTGAAATAAATGCAGATTATAGAAGTTGATGTGATAAAATAAATAAACTCATATATTATGATAAAGTACAAATTAATTTGTAAAGACTGTAAAAAAAATTTTGATAGTTGGTTTTCATCTTCAAAAGAATATGAAAAGTTAAAAAAAATGAAATTAATAAATTGTAATTATTGCAATTCATTAAAAGTTAGCAAATCTTTAATGGCTCCAAATGTATTAAATAATTTAAATCAAAGTTCAAAGATGAAAAAAGAAGAACTTGATAAATTGAGAGGTTTCAAAAAAAAAATTAAAAGCTATCAAAATTTTATTAAAAATAATTTAGATTATGTGGGAGAAAATTTTTCTTATGAAGCAAGATCTATTCATTACAATCCAAAAAAAAAATCAAGGGGAATATATGGCAAAGCAACAAAAGAAGAGGTTAAAGAATTAAATGAAGAGGGTATACAGACTCAAACTATTCCATGGATTGAAGATAAGGAACACTAATTTTTTTTAAATAAAGCGATATAATTGACTGACTTATCCCTACCAATATTCCATTTTTGATTAATCGGGTTGAAAACAACGCCGTCAACTTTTTTTACTTTCATTGAGTTAGTTTTTGCCAAATCTATTAATTCAAATGGCTTAACAAATTTATTCCAGTCGTGTGTACCAATTGGAAGCCATCTCAATATATATTCAGCACCCACTATGGCAAAAAGATAAGATTTCAAGGTTTTATTTAATGTTGCAACATACATCAGACCATTTTTTTTTAAAAATTTTGAACAATTTAACATAAAAAATTTTATATCATTAACATGCTCAATAATTTCCATATTGAGAATTATATCAAACTTATCTTTAATCTTAAGATTTTCAGGCGAGGAACAAATATATTTGATTTTAAGTTTTTTTCTTTTCGAATGGATTTTTGCAACGTTTATATTTTGCTCAGATGCATCAATTCCAGTAACATTTGCTCCAAGTCTCCTCATTGGTTCACAAAGTAATCCACCACCACATCCAATATCTAAAATTTTTAAGTTTTTAAGAGGTAGATTCTTTGATTCTACCTTAAAATGTTCAATACTATTATCTTTGATATATTTAATTCTTGTTGGATTAAATTTGTGCAATGGTTTGAATTTACCTTTTGGATCCCACCATTCAGAAGCAATTTTAGAAAATTTTTCTATTTCTTTTTTATTAATTGTGTTATTTTTATTTTTTTTTGGCATAATGTTAATGTGTAAATTATCAATATAATTTAAAATTAAATTAAAGAGTATTCAATGAAAATTGTTGTATTAAAATTTGGTGGTACATCGGTTGGTTCTATCGATAGGATTAAAAAAGTTTCTAAAATTATATCTATACATACAAAAAGTAATAGAAGGGTTATAGTAGTATCTTCAGCTATGAGTGGTGTGACAAATGATTTAATCAAAAAAACAAAGAAAATTAGTAGCAATTTTAAACCTGCAGAATATGATGTATTGGTTTCGTCTGGAGAGCAAATTTCGTGTGCGCTTATTTCTGGTAGATTAAACCACTTGGGTATTAAATCAAGATCTTGGTTAAGCTGGCAAGTGCCAATCTTTACTGAGGGTGACTACAAAAAATCAAGAATAGTAAATATATTTAAAAAAAGAATCTTAAATTATCTCAAATCCGGAGGCGTTCCAATTATTACTGGTTTCCAAGGTATCAATGTCGAAAATCGTCTTACAACATTAGAAAGAGGTGGATCAGATGCTAGCGCAATAATGATTGCAAAATTTTTTAGAGCTGAAAAATGCATTATTTATACAGATGTTGAAGGCGTTTATACCACTGATCCAAATTTAATAAATAATGCAAAAAAAATAAAAAAAATTTCATATGAAGAGATGCTTGAGATGTCATCATTAGGTGCAAAAGTAATGCAGCCGGCCTCTATTCAGGATGCAAGATTAAATAGAATAAATATTGATGTAAAATCCTCATTTTCCAATAATACAGGGACTTTAATAACCAAAAGAAAAAATATTACAAAACCAAAAATTATTACAGGAATATCATTTACTAAAAATGACTCAAAAATAACACTATTAGGCGTAACTGATAAACCTGGTGTTGCAGCATCAATTTTTGAACCTCTATCAAAAAACTTTATAAATGTAGATATGGTTGTGCAAAATATTTCATCAGACGGAAAAGAAACAGATCTTACTTTCACTGTTAAAAATGATGATGTTGTAAAAACTGAAAAATTACTTAAAGAAAATAAAAAAATAATATTTAAAAATATTATTATAACTAAAAATGTATCAAAAGTATCAATAATTGGAGTTGGCATGATAACTACACCTGGTGTAACATATAGAATGTTTAGAGCACTAGCAAAAAACAAAATAAATATTCAAGTTATATCAACATCAGAAATTAAAATTTCTGTTTTAATAAATAAAACATTTGTTCAAAAAGCTATTAAATCTCTTCATAAAGAATTTAACTTATCAAAATGAGCATAAGACCTTTTAGAAATATTCATAGAAGAGAAACAAAAGTCATCAAGGTCGGGAAAGTTAAGGTTGGTGGTGATAACTCAATAAGTGTTCAGTCAATGACAAATACACTTACCAAAGATAAAAAAAGCACAATTAAGCAAATTCAAGAAATTTCTAAAGCTGGCGCAGATATAGTCAGAGTATCATGCCCTGATCAAGATTCATCTAAAGCAATAAAGGATATAGTGAAGCATATAGATATACCATTAGTTGCCGATATACATTTTCATTATAAAAGGGCAATCGAGGCAGCTGAAAACGGCGCAAATTGTTTAAGAATAAATCCTGGCAATATTGGGGACAAAAATAAGATTAAAGAAATTGTTAATTCTGCAAAGAATAATAATTGTTCATTAAGAATTGGAGTAAATGCTGGATCTTTAGAGAGAGACATATTAGAAAAATTTAAAGAACCATGTCCAGAAGCTTTAGTTGAGAGTGCTTTGAGAAATATAAAAATTGTTGAGGATTTAGATTTTACGAACTTTAAGATAAGTGTAAAATCCTCAGATGTTTTTTTATCAGTAAAATCTTATAGACTATTATCACAAAAAACAAATTATCCCTTACACCTTGGTATTACGGAAGCTGGTAGTTATTTACCTGGAAGTATTAAATCTGCCATTGGATTGGGAAATTTATTAATGGAAGGTATTGGAGATACTATTAGAGTTTCATTATCTGATGACCCGGTCCAAGAAGTAAAAATCGGCAATGAAATTCTTAAATCAATTGGTTTAAGAAATAGAGGGGTTAAAATTATTTCTTGCCCATCCTGTGCAAGGCAAGGCTTTGAAGTAATTGAAACAGTGAAATTATTAGAAGAAAAACTCTCTCACATTAAAGAGCCGATAACATTATCTATAATTGGTTGTGTAGTAAACGGACCAGGTGAAGCCGCATATACAGATATTGGTATTACAGGTGGTGGTAGAGATAGCAATATGCTCTATTTGAATGGAGTACAAACTGAGAAACTTGGCAACAAGGAAATCGTTTCTAAGGTGATCGATTTAGTTGAGAGAAAAGCTGAAGAAATTCAAAATAGAAATAAATGATACCTTTAGAAAAAGTTAAAAGTATTATTGATAAACATTCAAAATTAGAAACGGAGTTGTCTTCAACAAATATTGATAAAAAAAAATTTGCTGAAATGTCAAAGGAGTACTCAGATTTAAGTGAAATTATAGACGATGCTAAATTTTATATATCATTTGATTTTGAAAAAAAAGAGTTGGAAAAAATTATTAATGATAAGTTAAGTGATAAAGATATGGTTGAGTTGGCCAATACAGAGTTAGCAGAATTAATCAACAAAAATGAAACAATTAAAAAAAAATTAATTATTTTTTTACTACCAAAAGATGAGGCTGATAAAAAAAATGCAATTTTAGAAATCAGAGCTGGGACAGGTGGGTTGGAGGCAAGTCTTTTTGCGGCAGATTTATTTAAAATGTATGAAAAAATTTGTAATAATAAAAAGTGGAGTCTAGAGGTTATAAGTATATCCAAAAGTGATGCGGGTGGCCTTAAGGAAGTTATAGCTTCAATTAAAGGTAAAAATATATATTCCACTCTAAAATATGAAAGTGGGGTACATAGGGTTCAAAGGGTTCCAGAAACTGAAACGCAAGGAAGAGTTCATACTTCTGCAGCAACAGTCGCAGTCCTACCTGAGGCAGAGGAAATTGATGTTAAAATTGAGGATAAAGATTTAAGAATTGATGTTTTTAGAAGTAGTGGTCCAGGTGGGCAAAGTGTAAATACAACTGACTCTGCTGTTAGAATTACACACGAACCTACAGGAATAGTTGTCAGCCAACAGGATGAAAAATCGCAAATAAGAAATAAAGAAAAAGGATTAAAGATTTTAAGATCTAGAATTTATGAATATGAAAGAAAAAAAAAAGAAGATGAAAGATCAAAATATAGAAAAAGCAAGATCGGAACAGGTGATAGATCTGAAAGGATAAGAACTTATAACTTTCCACAAGGGAGAGTTACTGATCATCGAATAAATCTGACTTTGCACAAACTAAATGAATTCATGGAAGGTGAAATATTTGATGAAATGATTGAAAATATAAATTTACAGGCCCAAGAAGAACTAATGAGTGCCACTTAAAATGATAAAAATTAATTCCTTATTATTTGATGGTCATAAAATTCTTGCTGAGTCTCGCACTAAGTCACCAAAACTTGATGCAGAAGTTCTACTTTCTAGTGTATTAAATAAAGATTTAAAAGAAATAATTATTGATAAAAAACTTAATATAAATCAATCAAACATAAATAAATTTAAGGAACTTATTCGAAGAAGGAAATGCGGGGAACCAATAGCCTATATTTTAAAAAAAAAAGAATTTTGGAAATATAATTTTTATGTAGATTGCAATGTTTTGATACCGAGACCCGATACAGAGGTTATAGTTGAAGAAACTCTAAAAATTTTAAATAATAATAAAAAATATTTTGTTCTAGATGTTGGAACGGGTTCGGGATGTATAATAATATCTTTAGCTAATGAGCGCCTAAATTTAATGTGTACAGCCATTGATATATCTAAAAAAGCCCTAAAAGTAGCAAAAATTAATGCAAAAATGCATCAATTATTAAATAGAATTAAATTTTACAATTCATCTGTTGACAATTTTTTTAAAGGTAAATATGATTTAGTTGTATCAAATCCTCCTTATATTAGTAATTTAGAATTAAAATATTTGGATAAAGATATCATTGGTTACGAACCACTAATATCATTAAACGGAGGTCTCGATGGGTCCTTTGTGTTAAATAAAGTGATTAAAAAATCCTCTAGTCTACTAAAGATAGGCGGAAAGCTAGTGCTTGAGATAGGATTTGATCAAAAATATAAAGCTATGAGTTTATTAAAAAAAAATAGATTTTTTATTAACAAAGTAATTAAAGATTATGCAAATAAAGACAGATGTATAATAGCTACTAAAACCTAACATTTAAAATGAGACCATATAAAAATAATCATAAACGTCAAAAATTTAGATCTAATGGTGACAGAGGTATTAATAGAAACTTAGATAATCAGTCTTTAATTTCAAACTCAAATTTTCAGAGAAAATCTCATCGATCAAATAATCAAAATGCTTCAAGATTAATTGAAAAATATAATAATTTAGCCAGAGAAGCGTCATCTGCAGGTGATAAAATTTTATCAGAGAGCTATTATCAATTTTCTGATCATTACATACGAGTGGTCAATGAGAGGGAAAAAAATCAAAAAACATCAAACAATTTTAAGGAAAAATCTTCTAATGGAAGTTCTGATGACGCAAAAAGTGCTAAAGTTGAAGACAAACTTGCAACTAGTTAATCCCTGCAATTATTTCAGATTTTAAAACATTAATTTTTAATTTGCTAACCTCGAACATTTCCCTAGCTTTGTTTTTTAAAACTTTTCCAGATGGAAGTTTTAAAGTTTGTGAGTTTATACGTTTACCATTATGTATTACCTCGTAATGTAAATGTGGGCCGGTTGATTTGCCAGTCGAACCTACATAACCTATGGTTTGTCCTTGCTTAACTCTTTTACCTTTTTTTATATTTGCAGCAAATTTTGACATGTGAGCATAAACAGTTGTGTAAGATGAATTATGTTTTATTTTTACACAATTACCACCACCACCGCACCAACTAGCTTTTGTAACAACACCATCACCTGATGCCAATATTGGTGTTCCCTTTGGAGCAGCAAAGTCAGTTCCTCTGTGCATTTTGTTATAACCATCAATTGGATGTTTACGCATCCCATATGGAGATGATAGTCGCGCTCCGTTAATTGGAGTTTTCATTAAAGCTTTTTTTACACTTTTTCCATTAATATCGTAATGCCCTTCTACCCCATTATCATCAAAGTAGTAAAAAGCATTACTTTGATTACTTAAATTTAAATCAGCAAAAATAATATTACCCGTATTAAATATTTTTTTATTATCATCCTCAAAAACTTCATATATTATTTGATAGGTATCATTTTTTCTTATGTCCCTTTGAAAATCTATTTGAAATCCGTAAATTCTCGCAAATTCAATTATTATATTTGCAGGAATTTTCTTTTTAATAGCGCTTCTGTATAAGCTTTGTGTAATTTTTCCTTCTTTATAAAGAACTTTTCGGTTAAGATTTGTGAGAATGTCTGAGGAAACAAATTTCCCAGTCTTTAAATCTCTAGAAAATAAAATCTTTCTTGTTTTACTTACTGGAAATACTAGCTTTGAGATCCAATTGTTTTTTTTGTCAATAGTAAATGAAATTTTTTGATTTACTTTTAAAGTATAATTTTTAAGCTTAAATTGTAACTCTTTAGTAAAATTTTTAAGTTCTTTTTCACCAATATCATATTTTTTCAAAATACTATTAATACTTTCATTTGGAACAACTATATGATCAACACTTAAATATTTTGGTGAAAAGTTATCAAATATATCATTTACTGTTTTTTGAAAATAAAGGTTATTTAAAACCTTAACATACTCTTTTTTGGCGCTATTTTTCGATGAGTTATAAATTTGTGTAATTATAATTGATATAAATATTAGCACCAAAACAAAAAAAAATTCAAAATTTTTTGATATTTTGAATTGGACATTCTTGAGATTTAATTTCATCGGAATCACAATTAAATATTTAATTTACACACTAACTTACGAAAAAACCCCAATTTTACTAGCTTTTTTATCGTTTTTTTTTACCCATACCGCTTGATTTACTGCTATTTTCTATTATAAGCGTCACACTTCCCAATAAAATTTATTGTGAACATTAAGCTATATGCTTAATTAGTTATTTAAATTGTTAATTTGAAGAAGAGAAGTGTGGACGGTTAAGGTTACCAAAATTTGTCGTACACACTTCAACATTTATATAAATTTTATTCTTAGAATTTATATAGAAGCTAGTGTGCGCCGTTTTTAAACTTGAGAGTTTGATCATGGCTCAGAACGTACGCTGGCGGCACGCCTTATACATGCAAGTCGAACGAAGTAGCAATACTTAGTGGCAGACGGGTGAGTAACATGTGGGTATCTTCCCTTTGGTGAGGAATAACACGAGGAAACTTGTGCTAATACCTCATAAGTCTTTACGGAGAAAGCTTTATGCGCCAATGGATGAGCCCGCACTTGATTAGTTTGTTGGTGGGGTAATGGCCTACCAAGACTTTGATCAATAGCTGATTTGAGAGGATGATCAGCCACATTGGGACTGAGACACGGCCCAAACTCCTACGGGAGGCAGCAGTAAGGAATCTTGCACAATGGAGGAAACTCTGATGCAGCGATGCCGCGTGAGTGAAGAAGGCCTTTGGGTTGTAAAGCTCTTTCGTCGGGGAAGAAAATGACTGTACCCGAATAAGAAGGTCCGGCTAACTTCGTGCCAGCAGCCGCGGTAATACGAAGGGACCTAGCGTAGTTCGGAATTACTGGGCTTAAAGAGTTCGTAGGTGGTTAAAAAAGTTGGTAGTGAAATCCCAGAGCTTAACTCTGGAACTGCTATCAAAACTTTTTAGCTAGAGTATGATAGAGGAAAGCAGAATTTCTAGTGTAGAGGTGAAATTCGTAGATATTAGAAAGAATACCAATTGCGAAGGCAGCTTTCTGGATCATTACTGACACTGAGGAACGAAAGCATGGGTAGCGAAGAGGATTAGATACCCTCGTAGTCCATGCCGTAAACGATGTGTGTTAGACGTTGGAAATTTATTTTCAGTGTCGCAGCGAAAGCGATAAACACACCGCCTGGGGAGTACGACCGCAAGGTTAAAACTCAAATGAATTGACGGGGACCCGCACAAGTAGTGGAGCATGTGGTTTAATTCGAAGATACGCGCAGAACCTTACCAACACTTGACATGTTCGTCGCGACTTTAAGAGATTAAAGTTTTCGGTTCGGCCGGACGAAACACAGGTGCTGCATGGCTGTCGTCAGCTCGTGTCGTGAGATGTTGGGTTAAGTCCCGCAACGAGCGCAACCCTCACTTTTAGTTGCCATCATTTAGTTGGGCACTCTGAAAGAACTGCCAGTGATAAGCTGGAGGAAGGTGGGGATGACGTCAAGTCCTCATGGCCCTTACGTGTTGGGCTACACACGTGCTACAATGGCATTTACAATAGGAAGCAAGATGGCGACATCAAGCAAATCCTAAAAAAATGCCTCAGTTCGGATTGCACTCTGCAACTCGAGTGCATGAAGCTGGAATTACTAGTAATCGCGGATCAGCGCGCCGCGGTGAATACGTTCCCGGGTCTTGTACACACCGCCCGTCACACCATGGGAGTTGGTTCTACCTTAAGGCAAAGCTTAAAACCTTTGACCACGGTATAGTCAGCGACTGGGGTGAAGTCGTAACAAGGTAGCCGTAGGGGAACCTGCGGCTGGATTACCTCCTTTCTAAGGATAATTAAGAAAAATTTCTTAATTTAAATATTTAACAGGTTAATGTTGACCGTCCTCATTTCTCTTCTTTAAAAATTTAGTGTTTAAAATTAACTGAATAGGGCCGGTAGCTCAGTCGGTTAGAGCACACCCTTGATAAGGGTGGGGTCGAAAGTTCGAGTCTTTCTCGGCCCACCAATTTTTTTCAGGGGGATTAGCTCAGCTGGGAGAGCGCCTGATTTGCATTCAGGAGGTCAGCGGTTCGATCCCGCTATCCTCCACCATAAACACTTAGTTATTAAAATTGTGAATAAAAATTAATATTATCAATATCTATATCCGATTGTTCAATCTTTTGAACAATCAATGAATGTTCGAATAGAAGAACATTCCAAAAATTTGATTCAACACAGAATTTTTTTCTGTGCATAAATCAAGCGTTTAAGGGCGTGTGGCGGATGCCTTGGCACTGAAAGACGATGAAGGACGTGGTATACTGCGAAAAGTTTCGGGGAACTGTATGCAAGTTTTGATCCGAAAATTTCCGAATGGGGAAACCCACCACTTTATGTGGTACTTTAAACTGAATAAATAGGTTTAAAGAGAAAACCTGGAGAACTGAAACATCTAAGTAACCAGAGGAAAAGAAATCAATTGAGATTCCGTGAGTAGTGGCGAGCGAAATCGGAATAGGCCTGTAAGTATGTTAAAAAAATCTGAAAAGTCTGGAAAGACTTACCAAAGAGGGTGATAGTCCCGTAAGAGTAATGTTTAACATTCTTCTTGAGTAAAGCGGGACACGTGAAATCTTGCTCGAATATAGGGGGACCACCCTCTAAGCCTAAATACTCTTCAGTGACCGATAGTGAACTAGTACCGTGAGGGAAAGGTGAAAAGAACCCCTATTAGGGGAGTGAAATAGAACCTGAAACCGCATGCCTACAATCAGTCGAAGCTCTTTTTAGAGTGACGGCGTACCTTTTGTATAATGGGTCAGTGACTTAATTTATTAAGCAAGCTTAAGCCATCTAGGTGTAGGCGCAGCGAAAGCAAGTCTTAATAGGGCGATTAGTTTAATGAATTAGACCCGAAAACGAATGAGCTTACCATGAGCAGGTTGAATGCAAGGTAACACTTGCTGGAGGACCGAACCAGTTGACGTTGAAAAGTCTTTGGATGACTTGTGGTAAGGGGTGAAAGGCCAACCAAATTCGTAGATAGCTGGTTTTCCGCGAAAACTATTTAGGTAGTGCGTTGAATAAATATGCGTTTAGAGGTAGAGCACTAAATGGGCTAGGGGGAAGAGATTCTTACCAAACCTAATAAAACTCCGAATGCTGAACGTAGTTCTTCAACAGACAGACTGTGGGTGCTAAGGTCCATGGTCGAGAGGGAAAAAGCCCAGACCACCAGATAAGGTCCCGAAATTGTGATTAAGTGTGAAAGGATGTGGAAATTCCTTAACAGCCGGGAGGTTGGCTTAGAAGCAGCCATCCTTTAAAGATAGCGTAACAGCTCACCGGTCTAATAGAGTTTCTGCGCCTAAGATGTAACGGGGCTAAAATCACATACCGAATCTGTGGGTTTATAAAATTTTCGAATTTTATAAGCGGTAGCGGAACGTTCTGTAAGCCTGTAAAGGAATACCCGTGAGGGATTCTGGAGGTATCAGAAGTGCGAATGCTGACATAAGTAACGATAAATAAAGTGAAAAACTTTATCGCCGAAAATCCAAGGGTTTCTGCGCAAGGTTAATCCGCGCAGAGTTAGTCGGCCCCTAAGGCGAGGGCGAAAGCCGTAGTCGATGGGAACAAGGTTAATATTCCTTGACCAGATGGTAGTGACGGATTTTGTAAGCTGTAAGTTCTTAATGGATTGAACTTGCCGCGAAAAAGTCCCAGGAAATAGCTCCATCATTAGACCGTACCCTAAACCGACACAGGTGGATTAATAGAGTATATTTAGGCGCTTGAGAGAATGATGTTGAAGGAACTCGGCAAAATGCTTCTGTAACTTCGGAATAAAGAAGACCTTTTTGTAGGCAACTACTTAAGGGTGGCACAAGCCAGGGAGAAGCGACTGTTTATCAAAAACACAGGGCTCTGCTAACACGTAAGTGGATGTATAGGGTCTGACGCCTGCCCGGTGCTGGAAGGTTAATGCGATGGGTGCAAGCTCATTTCTGAAGCCCCAGTAAACGGCGGCCGTAACTATAACGGTCCTAAGGTAGCGAAATTCCTTGTCGGGTAAGTTCCGACCTGCATGAATGGCGTAACGATTTCTCCGCTGTCTCCAACATCAACTCAGTGAAATTGAATTCTCCGTGAAGATGCGGAGTTCGCGTAGTTAGACGGAAAGACCCCGTGCACCTTTACTGCAACTTTACATTGGTGTTAGGAAAAACATATTTAGCATAGGAGGGAGACATTGAAACAAAGGCGTCAGCTTTTGTGGAGTCACCAGTGAAATACCTCTTTTGTTTTTCTTGATATCTAACTGATCGCCGTTATCCGGCATCAAGACATTGTATGGTGGGTAGTTTGACTGGGGCGGTCGCCTCCCAAATAGTAACGGAGGCGTGCGAAGGTAAGCTCAGAACGGTCAGAAATCGTTCGTAGAGTGCAATGGCATAAGCTTGCCTGACTGCAAGACTGACAAGTCGAGCAGAGTCGAAAGACGGTCATAGTGATCCGGTGGTTCTGAGTGGAAGGGCCATCGCTCAACGGATAAAAGGTACGCCGGGGATAACAGGCTGATACTGCCCAAGAGCTCATATCGACGGCAGTGTTTGGCACCTCGATGTCGGCTCATCACATCCTGGGGCTGGAGCAGGTCCCAAGGGTTTGGCTGTTCGCCAATTAAAGTGGTACGTGAGCTGGGTTCAGAACGTCGTGAGACAGTTCGGTCCCTATCTGCTATGCGTGTAGAAGAATTGAGAGGAGCTGTCCCTAGTACGAGAGGACCGGGATGGACGTACCACTGGTGGACCGGTTGTAGCGCCAGCTGCAGTGCCGGGTAGCTAAGTACGGACGAGATAACTGCTGAAAGCATCTAAGCGGGAAACTCACCTCAAAACTAGTTCTTCCTATAGAGCCGTGGTAGACCACCACGTTGATAGGCTGGGTGTGGAAGTGCGGTAACGCATGTAGCTGACCAGTACTAATAGCTCAATTGGCTTGATTTATGCACTGAAAAAAATTTTAAGATAAAGATAAATAAATATTAATTTTTCCACGACCAGCTTCATTAAATAAAGTTTATTAATTTGTATAATTAATAAATTCATTTAATTTTTCGTTTTTGAAATTCTTGTGATTATTATCAAAAAAAAGTCTAATCCAAATTTCTGTTATGAAAATTTGAAATATACCTAAACTATGTGCATTATTATCTTTTAAAAAATTATAATAAGATTTTAATACTTCTTTTTGATTAAAAATTCCTCTATTTTTGAATTTATTTGATTTAAAAACACTTAGAAATAAATGTTTTAAATTTTTTTTCATCCATATCCTTTGAGGATCCGCGATACTTCTTTTATTTGAAAGCTTAATATTTTTTTTATTTAAATAATTAAGAGATTTTTTCATAAACCATCTAAGTTGCCCATCTTTAATTTTTAACTCATTTGATATTGAAAAACAAAATTCAACAATTTCTCGACTTAAAAGTGGAACCCTTGACTCTCTTCCAGATGAGGAGGATGCCCTATCAACATATCTTAATCCCCTAGGAAGTTTAGTATGAAATAATTCTATATACTGTGAATTAAGAAGATGGCTATCAAATATTTTTTTATAAGCAGGTGGTCCATTATCATATTTTTTGTCAAAATCTTTTAAGATACATTCTGTATTAATTATCCTCTGACCATCAGAAGTAGATGATCCATAAAATTCTTGGTTATAAGAGCCAGCTTTCATAAAACTATCAATTCTGCTTTTGTTGAATTTATGAATTTTTAAATTTTTAATGAGGTTATCTAAGGCTTTATCATAACCTATTATTTTAATCTGATCTAAAAATAATGGCCATAGAAAACCAGTATATCCACCTCCTATTTCATCACCACCACTGGACTCCAATATTACTGTTGATCCATTAATTTTAAAATCCTCATAAAGTTTATGATGTGAAACCTGTCGAAAAGATGTGAAAGGTTCATCTTGCATTATTAATGTGTTTAAAAAATTATTGTTTATATCATTTGAGCTAGTAACAGAGGTGAAATTTTCAACTTCTAGTTTTTTTGAAACAGTTTCTGCAAAAGGCCTTTCATCAAATTTTTTTTCATTATACCCGAATGTATATGTATGGACGTCAGAATTTATTTCTTTTAAAAAGGCAGTAACTATTGATGAATCTACTCCACCCGACAGGTTTGTTCCAATAGATCTTATTGTTTGAGATTGGTCTTTAACTGATTTTTTTAAAAGTTTATTAAAAATATGAGGAACATCTTTTTTTTCAAAAATATTTTTTTTTACATTTTTTTCTAAAAAGTAATATTTTGTTTTTTTAATTTTAAAATTATTATCTATTTCGATAAATGAACCTGGTTCCAAACTTTGAATTTTTTTAAACCAAGTATTTGTAGTATTGTCTAAACCTCCCCATTTTATAAGATTTACAATTGATTGATTGTTAATAGCTATATTTTTTTCTATTTCTAAAATTCCCTTAATCTCAGAACAAAATAGAAATCTTTTTTTTTCAGAAAAATAATAAATTGGTTTAACCCCAAAAATATCTCGTGCTAAAAACAACTTTTTTGTGCTAGTATCATATATGCTTATTGCAAACATTCCCTCTAGTAACGAAAAAGTTTTTGGACCTAATTTTGAGAATAATTCCAAAATTAATTCTGTATCACTATTTGTTTTTGTTTTTATGCTGAATTTTTTTTTTAATTTTAAATAATTATAAACTTCACCATTATATGTTAAAACATATCTTTTATTTTTGCTTATAAGTGGTTGATCCGAATTTTCATTAAGATCTACAACTTTTAACCTAACACTCCCAAGAGATATAAATTCATCACGCCAAATACCTTTTGAGTCAGGACCTCTATGATTTATAACATTAATAGCATTAGATATTTTTAAATAATTGTTTACATTTTTTTGAAATATACCAACTATTCCACACATCAATTCTTACTTTCAATTATGTTTTCAAAATATTTTAAACTAGCAATGTTACCCAAATCATATTTGAAAAAAGTTTCTAATGGCTCAACATTTTTTTTATTATATTTTAGATAATTATTTATAATATTGCTTAAATTAACTTCACTTTTATATTTTTTAAAATTATACTTTTTATAAATTTTTTTTAAATTTTTAACAGAACCAAAAATATATACTCCACTACTTGCGTAATAAGTTATTAACTTTTTTTCTAAAATTCGAATTATTTTCCCTTTTCGATTTATATCTACGTAGCTCGACTTACCATGAGTATTAAAATGAATTGGTAAATAAACCTTATTACTATTGATTTTTTTTGGAAGGTAAAAATCTACTACTTGATCAGGATTTATAATTATACAAGGTTTGTTATTTTTCAATTTTGTTAGAACCTTCTGAACTGTAATCCCCGGCCCATTAGTAGTGCCATTGATAATTGTGATATTTACTTTGCATGGACATTTAATTTTCTTTAAAATTTTTTTTATTATTAATTCAACCTTATATTTTTTTTCGTATTCACGAGTTGTTATAAAATAAAGGTCATCATTTTTTTTAATTTTTCCTTTTAAATTATATAAAAAATATTCAATAATTGATTTATTTTTAATTTTAATAAAAGGTTTAAAAGAGCCTAAACTTTTTACTCTTGATCCTTTTCCAGCTATTGGGAAAATCCAGTGCACTAATTTATATTAATGAATTTTGATGGTTTTTCCACAAAATGATTGTAGACAGCTTTATCTAAATCTTCTGCTTTTATTTTATGACCAATTTCAATTAATTGTTTATATTTTTTTGAATAAACTTCTAAGTAATAATTTCTAAAATCATTCCATTTATAAATTAATTGATCAATTACTCTTGCATCTGAATGTTGTGGAATAAAATTATCATTAAGCATTTCAATTCTTAATTGTAGAATATTTTTAATTATGCTCTCTTGGTTTGTGAACCACCAGTAGCCAAATATCTTTAAGTTTGAAAATTTTCTAGCTAAAACATTTAGTCTAAAATGATCGGAATAGTCCAAGCAGCTTACAAGAAAAATATTTTTTGGATTTTTTCTAAGAATTCCCTCTAATTTCTCAAGACTCGGTGCTCCTAAACCATCTCCAGCCAACTTGAATTGTGGATTTATGTTTCTTTTTACACCCATTAGTATCATAAGAGGGACATTAAACTTTTTTAAAATACCAAGAACATCATTAAAATAGTTTTTTAAACTAAGCTCCTCAAAATTATTCGTTGAAATAGCAAAGTAAACTGGTTTATAACTTTTTATCAATCTCCCTAAATATTCTATAATACTTAATTTATTATTAAAAAAATTAATTTTATCTGCAAATAAGTCGTCAAGTCTAATAGATGTTTTATATCTTCTATCTTTATTTTCAGTTAAGACCTTATACTCCTTTTTTTCAAAAGGATTATTTGTCATCACAACTTCTTTAACTCCTGACAAGTTAAATATATCTGTTTCTGAAAGATTATTTTTACTAAATTCACTATAAACATCATCAAATGAAGTTTTATTTATTTTAATTTCATATTTTTCAAGAATTTTGAGAATGCCCATAGCAGAAGTTGATAAAGGTATCCTTTTTAAAAATAACCCATCCCATATAATTCTTGCTCTCTTTAAACTGCTTAATTTATAAAATTTACCTGGATCAAATCCAGATGATGATAAATATTCAGCAACTAGATAATGATAATTTAAAAGTTCAATTAAACCACTTTTATAAAATTTCTTAAATTTAGAGGGATATAAATGAGTGTGTATATCAACTACCTGAGTTGAAAACACAAAACGCTCCAAATAATAGTTTATTTGATCGTAAGATAAATCATTTGATTTTTTGATCAAATTATATGGCTGGATATTGTCAAACTTTTTATTTGTGAAAAAAGTTTTTGATGAGTTTTCAATTAAAAAACTCTCATTTTTAAGCTCGTTTAATAAATGTACTTTCGTATTTTTTTGGTAAGATAATTTTTTTGTTTTCAAACTATTTTTTACATTAAAAACATTTGTTTTAGTGCAATGAATACCAGTCCCATCAAACCCGATATTTTTTATTAATGAAGTTGGTGGATAAAGCACAAGAGCATCATCGAGATAATGGAAAAGAGTCCATGATAAACTCCAAATATCTTGTTTACCCTCAAGTATACTATTATTTTTACAATAGGTTTTAAGATCTAAAGGCAATTTATTTATCTTTCCAAAAGACTGAAGTTGCTCTATGGCAAATTTAATATCAGGATTAAATTTTAACCATCTATCTCTCCAAGTTGCCCATCCCCAAGGATTAAAACGTTTTAAAAAAAAAGTTTTTTTTTTATTAACTAAATTTAAATTGTTATATGAACAGATACTTTTAATCTTTTTTTCATTTTTGTATTTTTTTAAGGATGTATGCATATATTTAAAAAATCCTTTTTGTGGAACACAATCATCTTCTACTAATATAATTGCTTCATTATTTTTTAATTCTGTTTTTACAGCATTAAGAACTGAATGAGCTAAACCATAATTCTTTTTTTGGTGAATAAG
>CACOSS010000003.1 GCA_902629955.1 uncultured Pelagibacteraceae bacterium | reverse complement strand
TGTGTTACCATCGATTATAGCTGATAAAAAAATTAATACTGGTCCTGAGAATATAGCAAGCCACGCAACAAGTGTTAGAGGACTTATTTCTTTACTCAATGGCTTAACCAAAACTTGTCCTAAGGCCCAAATAGCAGATCCTAATATCGTAAGAAATATTCCTAAAAATTTTCCCTCTAAATTAGGAGAGCCTGTTAAAATGTATACACCAACAAATGCAATTGCAATTCCAATTAAACTTCTTATTGTAGGTTTTTCTTTAAGCATAAAATAAGCAAACAGCACTCCAAAAGGAACTTCTGTTTGAACAAGTAGTACAGCTGCAGAAGCGTCGATTAAATCTAAACCAGTATAAGTAACGCTATACTGTAAAGTATTTGCAACTAAAGAAGCTATAAAAATTTGCTTAAGGTATCCTCTTGGAATTGGAAACCACCAAATTAAAATTGAGGCTGCAAAAGTAAATCTTAAGCCCATTAAAAGTATAGGTGGAAAATATTCCATTGCTGGTTTAGCAATTACGAAACCAAAACCTAAAAAAATTGGAACTAAAGATGCAATTAAAGTATCTTTAAAAGTCAAAGATTAAATTTTCTTTTAAGATGTCTTAATTTGCCTTCTGTACTATCAAAATCTAAATAACATCCTTGCAAAAATCTATTACCTTCGTTTGCATTAAATTCTGTTCTACCATGTAATAATCTATAATTATCCATCATCAAAAGATCTTTTGGTTGTAATTTAAATTCAATTCTGTATTTATCCGAATTATACATTGCAGATAATTTCTTTCTCGCTTTGTAATATAAATCTAATTCATTTTTTTCTAAAATCGGAACAAAATCTAATCTCGGACTAAATCTTACCTGTTTGAATTTTTTATTTTCATCTAATTGTATTAATTCAGCCCAATGTTCTAAGACAACGTCTTTATCTATGAATTTAAATTTAACTTTAATTTTAGTTAGAATATCAAAAAATTCTGGATTTTCTTTTTTTAAATCTTCGGTCACTGTATATCCATCAACTAATGTAGACAGACCACCAGAAACTTCATTTATAATACAATGTAATATTTGAATACATGGCACAGGATTTCTGTAAGGATTATCAGTATGTGGAGCCAGAGGAAGAGATGTATAAGCCAAATCGTTAGGACTTGGAATTGACTTTACATTAAAATGCTCACCAAAATTTGTCCGTCTTACACTTCCAACTTTATTTGCAAATTTTACTAAGAAATTATCTTCGGTTGGTACGTCTTTAATAATAACAAATCCATATTTGTAAAAAGACAACAACAAGTCATGCATTTCTTTTGACTCAAAAAGATCATCGGAATAACTGTAATTTTTTAAATCTTTAAAAGAAGAATTCCATTTTATTTTTTCTATTCCCTCAATTACTTTATCTTCTTTAGAAAATTCTTCTGCAATTTTTTCAATATTAAGTTTTGAATTTACTCCATCGTTAAAATCTATTTCAAGTAAATCATCTTTAATGCGTGCATTTTTAATTGCTATTTCAACATCTAAAGATGTGGGGTCAAATAACCTTTGTTGAGTACCTTTATCTAGGAACTTTTCTCCATTAGCTCTTTCTCTTAGCCAAAATGGATGTATCTCTTGAACAGATGCACCATTTTTGTAGAAAATTTTATTATTGTTTAGTTCTATTTTCATACTTTTTTCTAGGATTATTTAAAATTTGTCTTTAATCAAGATAAATAAAATAGTAAGTGACTATTTATGCCAGAGATAAATTCAAAGAAAATTAAAGTATTTTCAAGCTTTTTAAACAGCTTAGCTAAGGACTTAACACGACTTTATTATAATAAGCTTAACAAGCCCTTTAAGGTAAACAATAAACTTAAAGGCAAAGGCTACGACCCGGTTACATCTGCGGATAAGGCATTTGAAAAATTTATAAGAGCAAAAATACAAAAGAAATTTCCAGATCATCAAATAATTGGCGAAGAATTTGGTCACAAAAAGGTTAAAAGCGATTTTGCGTGGATTATAGATCCAATAGATGGAACAAGATCTTTTGTGATAGGAAATCCAACTTGGAGCAACTTAATCTCATTAAATTATAAAGGAGATCCAATTGTAGGTTTAGCAAACTTTCCAAAATTAAAAAAATACTACTACAATATTTCTAACAAAGTTGCATATGTCGTTGATAATGGGAAAAAATCAAAATTAAGTATCAATAAAAAAGCAACATTTAAAAACATGAAAGTGTCTGCTGCATTTCATGGATATCTATCATTAAACAAACAAAAGAAAATTCCAAAGATTTTAAAAATGATGCAGTTCCCTTGTTCTGATGCATTAAGTTATGCTCATTTTTGTGAAGGAAAATTAGATGTTGTTATTCAATGTATGAATAAAATTTGGGATATACATCCATTAATTCCAATCATTAAAGCCTCAGGCGGTATTGCGTCCACATGGAACAACGAAAGCGCAAATAAAGCTGGAAATGTTTTAATTTCTGCAAATAGGTCTATACACAATAAAATGTTGCAGCTTTTGAAGCCTACTTTAAGGTGAATTTAATTTAAAAATGAAAAATTTCAAATTATAAACCTCTAAATGTTTAATTTTTTAAAAAAAGTATTATCAATATTCATAATTTTTAACCTAACTTTTGTTAGCTCAGCACAAGCTGCTGCAACCTTCGATGACATAAACGGAGATGGAACAGGTTTTTCTGTTGGAGACGAAGATGTAGATCCTACAGGTATAGCCTTTAATAATGATGGAACCAAGATGTTTGTGGTAAATTCAGGTGATGAAGATGTAAAAGAATTTACATTAACGACAGGTTTTGATTTATCAACTGCAACCCTCAAATCAAGTTTTGATGTCAGTGGTCAAGAAAGTGCTGCTAGTACTCTTGCTTTTAATGGCGATGGAACAAAGATGTTTGTGCTAGGTAGAGCTGGGGATGATGTAAATGTATATACATTATCAACAGGTTTTGATTTATCAACTGCAACTTTCAATGACATAAATGGAGATGGATCAGGTTTTGATATTAGTGGTCAAACTGATACACCTAGATATCTTGCTTTTAATAATGATGGAACAAAGATGTTTGTAGTATGTGATGATAACAACGATATAAATGTATATAATTTATCAACAGGTTTTGATTTATTAACTGCAACTTTCAATGACATAAATGGAGATGGATCAGGTTTTGATATTAGTGGTCAAGATGAAAGACCTAGAGGTCTTGCTTTTAATAATGATGGAACCAAAATGTTTTTGGTAGGTTTGGATGGTGATGATTTTGATGAAGATGTAAATGAGTATACGCTATCAACAGGTTTTGATTTAACATCAACCGTATCTTTTGTAGGTACTTTAGATGTTAATGCTCAAGGTCAACCTTTTGGTATTACTTTTAATAATACTGGAACCAAGATGTTTTTGACAAGTTTGGCTGATGATGAAGTAAATTCATATTCTTTAGATTGCGGTTTTAAAGTTGCTAATTCAGGAAAATGTGAAGAGCCACCAAAAATTAAAGATGTAAGAGGTATAGTAGATGCACAAATTAATACTGCTAAAAAAATTATTGAAGATACAAAAGTGTCGACTTTTAAAAGACTGGATATATTAAGAGCAAATAAATACCACAACACCAGTGCACAAAATATAGAGTTACTCTTCCAAAATGAATTATTTAAGAAAGTGTCTAATAATGTTGCAAGTCCTATTCAAGCTAAACTAAACCCAATTCAAAAGTTAGATCAAATTTTATCAAATGATTGGAAAGTATGGAATGAAGGCAGTATCAGTTTTGGAAAAATTGGTGAGACTTCCTTAAGCTCTGCACAAGATATAGATAGATTTGGTTTAACTGTAGGTGCCGATAGAAAAATGGATGATGACCAAATATTAGGAGTAGCTTTAAGAGTGGGTAACACTGACGTTAATGTTGGAACCTTTGGTTCTAAAGTTGATACTAAAGCTTTAAGTTTATCTGTTTACGGGATTAATAGTTTAGTAGACAAGAATTTTTTAAAACATATTTTTGGAGTTAGTTATTTAGATAGTGATATTAGAAGGAATGACGAAGGAAACACTAACTCTCATACCGGTGACCGTAAAGGTAAACAATTTTTTGGTTCACTTGATATTGGAAGAGAATACGAAGATGGTGACTTAACTATTAGTTCAATAGGTAGTATTGATGGAAGTTATACTGCGCTTGATAGCTATACAGAAATTGGCTCTAATGCTATTAGCTATAATGATCAAGATATTAAATCTTTAATGGCTTCTTTAGGTGTATTAATTGATAAAGATGTTTATTTAGAAAACTCAAATGTAAAATCTAGAGTTAATCTTGAATACAGTAAAGATTTTGCCTCAAATTCTAAAGTGGTTTCAAGTTATGTAGCAGATAGCGAAAGTTTTGAGTATAAAGCTGATAACAAAAATAGAGATATATACACAGCAGGACTTGGTTTAGATTTTAAACATGACGAAGGGTTAACGATTAGTACTGATTATGAAAGACAGCAAATCAAAGGGCATGGTTACATTAATAAATTTACATTCTCAGCAGGTTATTTATATAGAAATGAAACAGAGCTTGCATTTAATTACAACCCTTTAAAGGACCACGAATCTAGCTTAAGTTATAGTAAAAATATCAATGGCTTTGATTTTTCAATTAATCACAATCATATATTTGATAACTCGGTCGAACACGATACTAATATAGAAGTTTCAAGCACATTTTAGTACGCTTTAAACAATGAGAATTTTAATTCTTCAACATATCGAAATAGAGGATCCTGGCTTCATAAAAGATTTAATGATTAAAGATGGGGCTAATTTAACAACAATAGAATTAGACGAAGGTGAAAAAATTCCAAATGATCTTACAAAATTTGATGCCATGTTTTGTATGGGTGGACCAATGGATACCTGGATGGAAAAGGATTATCCTTGGTTAGTTGAGGAAAAAAAAAGAATAAAAGAATACGTTGTTGATTTAAAAAAACCTTATTTAGGTTTTTGTCTTGGGTGTCAGCTATTAGGCGAAGTAGTTGGAGGAAAAGTAGTCAAATCTAATAATCCTGAAATAGGAATGTTGAATATCAATTTTTCTAAAAATAAAGATACAGATCCTTTATTTTCTAAATTTCCAAATCAAATTACATCATTGCAATGGCATTCATATGAAGTTCAAGGATTAGAGGATAATAAAAATGTAACTTTATTAGCTTCATCACCTGAAACTAAATACCAGATTTTCAAATATCAAAACCATGCATATGGAATTCAATTTCATATAGAAGTTAAAGATACAACAGTTAATGAATGGGGCTGTGTACCAGAATATAAATCTGCTCTAGAAAAACAGTTGGGAGCCAATGCTTTAGAAAAATTTGATAATGATGCAAAAGCAAATATGAAAGATATGAATAATTACTCTAATATTTTGTATTCAAAATTTAAGAGTGATATTCTTAAAATATAAAAGGAGGATATATGTCAGTATTTAAACTTGTTAATGAAACAAAAGCTAAGGGAAAAGTAAAAAAGATATTTAATGATATTAAAAAAACTAGAAATATAAAAAAAATTCCAAATTTTTGGAAAGCAATAGCTAACAATCCTGAAACATTGGAAAGAACTTGGAATAATTTAAAACAAATAATGAGGAAAGGTGCACTCGATCCAGTTACTAAAGAATTAATCTATGTTGCAGTTTCAATTACAAATAGTTGTGAGTATTGTATTAGATCTCATACAGCTGCAGCTAAAAAAAAGGGAGCATCAGATCAAATGATTAAAGAGATGATTGACGTTGTTGGTATAGCAAATCAAAATAATAAGTTAGTAGAGTCTTATCAAGTAGAGGTGGATAAGATTTATAAGTAGATTTAAATAACTACTTCAAACCCCTCAAAGTTTGGGGCACCGATATAAAGATCTTTATGTTGTCCCGCATTTTTATGAGCAAGCCTAAAAGCTTCTGATTTTGTCCAATCAATAAAAGCGTCTTTAGAAGTCCAAATACTATGAGATGCATATAAGGTATGATCTTCACTTTCATTTCCTTTAACCAAATGAAATTCTTTAAAACCATCTACTCCTTTTAAATGCGTATCTCTATTTTTCCAAACATCTTCAAATTCTTTCTCTTTTCCTTTTACAATTTTGAATCTGTTCATTGCTATAAACATAAAAATTTAGGATAAAGTTGATCTTCCTCCATCAACACCAATAACTTGACCTGTAACCCAAGAACTTTCATCAGTTATTAAAAATTTTGCAAGTGACGCACTATCTACACCTTCACCAACTCTTTTTAGTGGGTGAGCTTTGGCAATGCCTTCTGCAAGCACAGCACTTTTTAACATTGGTTCAGCAATTTTTGATTTAGATAAACTCGGTGCAATACAATTTACTCTTACATTTGGTGCAAGTTCAGATGCTAAACTAAGAGTTAATCCTTCAACAGCAGCCTTAGCTGACGCAATTATTCCATGATTACTAAAACCTCTTCTAACCGCAACAGTTGAAAATAAAACGACTGATCCTTTATTTTTTTTTAAAGTATCTTGGTATCCTCTAATTACTTCTAATGCAGAGTAACAATTTAACTTCATACATTGATTAAATTCGTCTTCTTTAATCATTCTTAGTGGTTTTAAAACTATTGAACCAACACAATATGCAATACCTTTTACATCTGGAATTTCTGCTTTAACTTTATCAACAAATCCATTTTCAAGAACGTCTGCAACAGTAAAAGGACAACCCAATTCTTCTGAAAGTTTTTTAACTTCACTCTCATTTCTTGCAACTAAATGAACTTCTTTTCCAGACTCTTTTAGTTGTCTTGATAAACTTGAACCGATCGAACCTGTCGCACCAAAAATTAAATATTTTTCTGACATATATTTTTTTTAAAGCTATATTAACTCTATGAAGTTATTTTTTATACTTGGAAATCAGCTATTTCCACCAAAATATATAGACCGCTTCAAAAATGATCACCTGTTTTTTATGTCAGAAGACTACGAATTATGCACATATGAAAAGCATCATAAGTTAAAGATACTACTATTTTTGTCAGCTATGAGATCTCATGCAGATCATTTAAAAAAAAATAAATTTAAAGTTGAATATACAAAGATCGATTCAGCAGATTTTAAAAAAGATTATTTAGAAAAAGTTAAGAGAGTTATTAAATCAAAAAAAATTAAGGAGATAACAACATTTGAAATTGAAGACAAATTCTTTGAAAAAAAAGTACAAAATTTTGCTAAAAAAAATGATTTGGTTTGGAACCAAATAAAATCCCCAATGTTTTTAAATACAAGAGAAGAATTTAATAACTATCTCTCAAAAAACAAAAGACCATTCATGGCAACTTTTTATAAAGGCACAAGACAAAAACTGAATATTCTTATGAAGAAAGATGGAACACCAGAGGGAGGTAAATGGAGTTTTGATGAAGATAATAGAAAGAAACTTCCAAAAAATACGAAAATACCAAAATTTCCAAATATAACTGAAACAAAACACACAAAAAATTTAAAACCAATAATCGATAAATTATTTAAAGATCACCCAGGCAGTACAAAAAATTTTTGGTTTGCAACTGAATACAATGATGTTGTCAAACTTTTAAATTTCTTCCTGAAAGAAAAATTAAATTTGTTTGGCGATTATGAGGATGCAGTTGATCAAAGTAATAATATTTTATTTCATAGTGCCTTAAGCCCTTATCTAAACTTAGGGCTCATAACACCTGAGTTTATTATTTCTCAAACTTTAGAGTTCCATAAAAAAAATAAAATTAGGCTTAATTCTTTAGAGGGTTATGTAAGACAAGTTATTGGCTGGCGGGAATTTATGCGAGGAGTTTATCAAAAGTATAGTGAAGATATGGAGACAAGAAATTTCTTTAAACAAAATCGAAAAATGAAAGACTCATGGTACGAAGGTACAACAGGTTTACCACCTTTAGACCACGCAATTAAAAACGCATTAAATCACGGATGGTCTCATCATATTGAAAGACTAATGATACTCTCAAATATTATGAACTTGTGCGAACTTAAACCTAAAATTGTTTATAAATGGTTTATGGAAATGTTTGTGGATTCATCCGATTGGGTAATGGTACCTAATGTTTATGGTATGGGCTTATTCAGCGATGGAGGAATTTTTGCAACTAAACCTTATATTTGTGGATCAAGTTATTTTATGAAAATGATGGATTTTAAAAAAGGTGAATGGTGTAATACCATGGACGGTTTATACTGGAGATTTATTAATAGAAATAGATCTTTCTTTTTAAAAAATCCAAGACTTTCGATGATGGTAAGAATTTTTGACAAGATGAAACCAGAAAGAAAAAAATTAATATTGTCAGAAGCTGAAAAATTTATAAATAAGAACACATATGGCAATTAAAGTATTTTTTAATGATTCATGTAATGTTTGTAGATTGGAAATAAATCACTACAAAAAAATTGCAGATAGTAACCTTGAGTGGATTGATATAACAAATAATGATGAAGCTTTAAAATTAACATCTAAATCTCAAGCAGAATTGTTAAGAAGACTTCATGTAATTGAGGATGGCAAGGTGATAGGGGGTGCAAAAGCATTTATTATAATTTGGTCAAAAATCCCAAAATATAATTTTCTTGCAAAAATATTTTCAATTAAGCCATTATATATTTTATTCCATTATGGTTATGAAGTAGTTGCCTATTTTTTATTTTTGAAAAATAAAAATCAACTTAAATGAAAAAACAAAATCTGCCCTCTAAAATTTGTCCGGTTTGCAAAAGGCCTTTTGTTTGGAGAAAAAAGTGGAGGCTGAACTGGGACCGGGTAAAGTATTGCTCCAAAAGATGTTCTTCTAAATAAATTCCTGTACTATTTTTGGTATATAACTCTTAAAATTAAAAAAACCTTTATTGCAATATTTCCATGAATACTGGTCTATTTTTCTGTATAAAAAATTAATATTTTTTAAATTATTTTCGTTTAAGAAATCAAGATTTTCACCTATTGAAGGGTATAAGGCCAATAAATTTTCTTTCATATTTTTTAAATCTTGAATATTGATAATTTCGCAATTTATGGATTTATTCTTTAAATTTTTGATCTGATCTTCTATTAGAGACTTCTTGAAAGTTAAAACCTTTTCATCCAGCTTTATTTGTCTTGTTTCATTTCCGTTATATATAAAATAAATATTTTTAAAGGATTGATCTTTAAAATCTGTTTGATCAAACGAAAGATTGTTTTCAAATATTAATAATCTCTGATCACCTGATAAATTTATATTTAAAAAGTTATTATTTACAATTGAGTAATTTCTATCATCCATAATTGGAAAAGGATTTTCATTTAACTTTATGTTGCTAAATCTATTATTGGTAAATTTTTTGATATTCCACTCAGATGCAACATAATTTTTACCTTTAGTTTGAATTCCAGCTACCCATCTCCATCCCAAAGTATTTGAGGCACTATCTCCATCAAAAAGATACTTCATGAAAAGTTCAGCGCCTAATTGCCAAGGTAAATTAAGAGTAAAAATCCAAATACTTGCGAACCACATTCTTGTATGATTATGAAGATAATTATGATTTTTTAACTCATCTACCCAAGTGTTAAAACATTCAATATTTGTTTTACCCTCAATTGCATTTAAGTAATCTTTATTATCTTTATATTCTAGCTTTAGTTTATTTAAATCTATTATGTAATCCATCCAAACATTTGGTCTAAGTTCTAGCCAGCCTTTCCAATAAACGCGCCACAAAACTTCTTGAATAAATTTTTCTATTTTTGAGAATGAAAATTTTTTTAAAGATAATCTAATCACTTCTTGTTCAGTGACAACACCGTGTGTAATATATGGTGATAGGCAGGAAATATTTGTCCTCTTGTCTGGACCAAAATCAAAATTTCTAAGTCTAGAATATTCACCTAGATTATTATCTATAAATCTTGTTATTTTTTTATTTGCAAACTCTCTACTAGGTTCAAACATTATTAATAAAATTACTTTTGGAAAATTAATTACCTTTTTTTCTTGGATCCTTAAGATTTCGAAGCACCCCAGCAAGCCCAGATAACTTTATACTTATATAAATAATATAAACCAATGTTAAACCTAGAGCCATTGTCGAAAAAAATACAAATATTGCAGTTAAAAATTTTTCAGTAAACCAATTTTCAACATCTGAATTTGATAAATATAAAATATTCCAAAATGCTAAAAATATTAATTCGTAGGTAATAATTACTTTATACATATTTGCTATTGTTTACTTATATTATCTATAAATTTCTTTGCAAGAGGTCCTACTAATAAAGAAACTATTATTGCAATTGGTAAGCCAAAAGACCAAGCTTTTAAAAACCTTTTTAAATATCCAGAGTCCATACCAGTATTTATATAAGTAATAATAAGCGTCATGAGCAAACTCATGCCAAAGCCCATTAATAAGATATATGCTAGATTTGAATATTTTTTTGGGATCATTCTTTTACACTATCACTGATGAAAAATTAGGAAATAAAAATAAGAAACCCATAAAAAACATGTTGCAAGTGTAACAAATATTATTGTCACACCTGTTGCTGTATCATTTTGATATTTTTTATTTACCTTATCTCTCCACTTTTTTGGATACAGTGGAATTGTAAAAGCGTAAATGACTAGAAAAATATTAAGTGCAGAAGTTATTATACAAATAAAAAGTAACTGATTCATTTATTATCATATACTTTCTTTTTTAATAATTTCTTTTAATCTCTCAATCATCATAAGAGGGGTTGTCATTGCTGGATATACTTTATGAGCTTCAATGTAACTATCGATTGCTTTTTGATAATTTTTCATAGCTGTTTGAACAAGGCCTTGACCTGATAAAGCACCAAAGTGTCTTTTTTCTAATTTTAAAACCATATCTATATCATTTTGAGACAGTTCGAAATTACCCATCAAATAAAGAACTGTTGCCCTTTTATTCCAAGCCTCAGCCCAATTCGGATCCAATTCAATTGCTTTTGAAAAAACATTATGTGCACTGGTTAATTGGTTTTGCGCCATGTATTCCGAACCTTTTGCCAAAAGATCAGTTAAACTTTTTTCTGATGGATGTGTCGTCCATAACTTCCAAATTTTCCCCTCAATTTTTTTAGCAGTCATTGGATTACCTGTTTTTTTTAACTTTTCAAATAGATCATCTAGTTCTACAGCAATTTCATTTTGAGCAAACGATGCTGATGAAAACAAAAATATAAAAAGTATTATAAATATTTTTTTCACTTATTTTGACATAGGAGTAGCACCCGTCTCCAAACTTATAATTTTACCATCTTTAAATTTGTAAACAGCCATCACAGCCTCAACATTTCCATCGTCAAAAGTTACGATTGCGTGGTGTACGCCAACCTCATCATTTTCGTAAACTATTCTCGACTTATCTTGCTTTATATCACCGCTCATAGCCCATTTAATAACATCACTTTTTCCTAAAGAATTTCCTGATTTATGCATCGTAAATTTAAAATCGTCATGCAAAAGTTCATTCATAGTTGTTTCATCTTTATTTTTAATTGCATCACTATAATTTTGTAATATTGACATTTTATTCCCCTTTATTTGTTAATAATTATATATTTTATCTGCTAGTCCATAGCATAAAGCTGCACTTAAGGTAGTAAATATTAACGGTGCTATAATACCTTCTCTTGATCGTTCTGCATTTTTAATCCCAGTTTTATCGATTAGAATTGAATAACAATTAACAACAAAAATACAAACATTTTGCAAGAAAAATAAATTAAAAAAAGAACCTGCTCCAACAACTCCATTGTTTCTTATGAACATTACATACAAAGACATAAATACCCAACCGGCCATAAATGCACCCACAAATCTGACCATTGTAAAACCGCTATCATCAATTTCAAACTTAGTACAAAACTGTCTAGTTTTGAAAATAGTTTGAAATGCGTAAATACCAATTCCTGCAAAGTGAATTATGTAAATGATTAGATAATAAATATTATTAAATTTTTCTACCATATAAAGTTTTTATAACTATATCATTACTTATAGAGTTATCTAATATAAAGTTTGAACTACTTTTTTAACTCTTTCTTTACCATTTGGAATAGTTTTTTCTAAAAAAGCATGACAACTTTCAGTTAACTCTTTATCATATGGTGAGCCATAATGTTTATCTACAGCTTTATTAGTTCCTTCATCCCAATCTTTCTCTTTAATACCAATTTCTAAAGCGTACGCTTTCCAAACTTTTACCGAAGAGATGGATTTTTCTTTCATACTATACTCAAATGTTTCTCCAGAGGGTAAGAAGTAATTAGCCATATATATTCCAACACAATTCCAAGCTTTCTCTTTTTCTTCATTGCTTAAACTTTCTGCATTTGCGATGTTTATAAAGGCAAAGCTGATTATAATTAAAAATAATTTTTTCATCATTATTCCTCTATTTTTTCATTGCATTAAACATACTTAGAGTGTCATCAAATGTCATCATGGTAACCATTTTTCCATTGTCACCAATTTCAAAATAATGCCCAAACATAGTATCCATTCCATCAGCTGTTGCTTTAACTCTTACAAATACTTTATTTCCTTCGGCTATCATATCCATAGGTGTTACGTGAAAGTTCGACCATATTGAAGGTATTTTTCCCATTGCTGCCATCATAGCTTGAGGTCCTTTGTGAACACCTGACAAGGGGTGCACACCTTCTTTTCCTGGAAAAGTCCAAGTAGTATTTTCATCTACCATTTCTTTAAAAAAGGTTTCCATATCTCCTTTATTAAAAAGATCGTAACCCATTTTTGTTCTTGCTTTAGCGTCCATATTTATCTCCTTTTTAATAAGTAAAATTTACTATAGATTATTAATGTAACGCTTTTATTACATATCCGGTATGTGGTGTTATATCCAACTTGGAAAAGGTAGGCCTTTTTCTTGTAGAAATTTTTTATTAAACAGCTTTGAGTTGTATTTATCTGATCGATCACAGAGTATTGTTACAATAGTTTTTCCTGGTCCAAGTTTTTTACCCAATCTAATTGCACCTGCAATATTTACCCCACAACTTGTCCCTAGACTTAAACCTTCATTTTGAATTAGATCATATAAAATTGGTAATGACTCTTTATCTTCAATTGAAAAAGCTCCGTCAATTTTAGCTTCTCCAAAATTAGCTGTTACTCTACTTGAACCAATACCCTCAGTTATTGAATTTCCTTCTCCTTTAAGTTCTCCATTTTCTATATAATTATATAATGAAGATCCAGCAGGATCAGATAAATAAATTTTTACATCTTTACTTTTTTCTTTTAAATAACTGCTTACACCTGCAATTGTTCCCCCAGTTCCAGAAGCGCAAACAAATGCATCTACTTTTCCATCTGTTTGATCCCAGATTTCAGGTCCAGTTGTTTCATAATGGCCTTTTGAATTAGCAGTATTATCAAATTGATTTGCCCAAACTACACCGTGATTGTTTGAACTTTTTAACTCATCAGCAAGTCTTCCTGCAACTTTTACGTAATTTCCATCATCTTTATATGGTTTTGGTGGGACAAGTCTTAAATCTGCACCAATGTTTTTTAACATATCTTTTTTTTCTTGTGTTTGATTATCGTTCATAACAATTACAGTTTTATAGCCAACTGAATTTCCTATCAAACATAGACCAATTCCTGTATTTCCAGCAGTTCCCTCAACTATAGTTCCACCTTTTGATATTAGTTTTTTTTCTTCTGCGTCTTTTATTAAAGCTAAAGCTGCTCTATCTTTTACAGATCCACCTGGGTTTAAATACTCTGCTTTACCATAAATATTACAGCCAGTGATTTCTGAAGCTGCTTTAAGTTTTACTAATGGAGTATTTCCAATACCAGAGATAAAATTATTCTGAGTGTTCTTCATTTTTTTCTTCGTTACTTATACCATAAGGTTTAAATTCTTCACTTGTCGTTCCAACATTTTTAGCTGGTATCCCAACCATAACTCCGTTTTCAGGAACGTCTTTTGTCACAACTGCGTTAGCTCCAATTTTTGCATTCTTTCCAACAGTAATTGGCCCTAAAACTTGTGCACCTGATCCAATTACAACATTATCTTTTAGGGTAGGGTGTCTTTTAATTTCTCTTTGTTTATCAGAATTTATACTTGGTGAGATACCACCAAGTGTTGCCATATGATAAATTGTAACGTTGTCCCCAATGTCTGATGTTTCACCTATTACAACTCCCATACCATGATCAATAAATAAATTTTTTCCAATTTTTGCTTTTGGATGAATTTCAATGCCAGTCATAAATCTTGAAAACTGTGAAATTATTCTTGCAACCAAATCAAATTTTGCAATTGCAAAAAAATTTGCAATCCTATGCATAAATACAGCTTTTACTCCTGGATATGTTAAAATCACAGACAGCTTTGATTTTGCTGCAGGGTCTCTTTTTATAATAGATTCTAAAAATTCATTCATAATTTTTTTTATTTTTTAGGATTAACTAAAAACTACTTTTAACAACAACAACAAGTATTTTCTGGTTTGCACAAACACTCTTGGTCGTTTTCACAAGCACAAGTGTCATTGGTGCAATTTATACAGATGCATTTTGGATTTTCACATGCCATAATAGAGATATAAATATTAATTATCTAATTACAATACTTTTATTTACCGTAAGTTATAATTGTTCTAAAGTAAGCCCTTTAACATTAGCAGGTACCGCAACATCCATCATTTTAGGATTTGCTAATTTAAGTTTCTGCATTATTTCTGCATACTCCTCTTTGGAGCTTACCTGAAGTCTTGGATTATTATTTCTCTCTGTTTCTATTGTTGAAAACTTTTTACCGTTATAATCATGAGCAGGATAGACAAGGGTTTTTTCAGGAAGTTTTAATAATTTATTAAATATCGAGTCATAGGCATCATAAGAGCTTCCATTTTGAAAATCTGTTCTACCTGTACCATTTATTAATAAAGTATCGCCAGTAAAAACCCTATCATTCATAAAGTAACTATAAGAACAATCTGTGTGACCAGGTGTGTACATAGCTTTTAATTCTATGTTCTCAATATTTATTTTTTCATTATCTTTTATTTTTATATCAATAACTTCTGATTTAGAATTTTCACCCATTATACGTGTACAGCTAGTCCTCTTATTTAATTCGTTAAGAGCAGTAATATGATCTGCGTGGATATGTGTGTCTATTACCTTAACTAATTTTAATTTTAACTTTTCTAAAATTTTTAAATATTCATTAGTATGTTCAATCACTGGATCAATTATCAATGCCTCTCGCCCCTCGCCACTTGATATAATGTAAGTGTAAGTTGAAGATTTAGTATCAAATAACTGCTCAAAGATCATGATTTCTTAATATTATAAAAAATTGCAAGGCAAATCAATCTTGCATATAATTTAATTAAAAAAAATAATAGAGGGTAATTATTATGACACTTAAAATAAATAGTTTAGCTCCAGACTTTAAGGCAAAAACAACCATTGGAGATATTTCATTTCACGACTGGCTAGGTGACAGTTGGGGGGTTTTATTTTCCCATCCAAAAGATTTCACTCCAGTATGCACAACAGAATTAGGATCACTTGCAAGATTAAAACCTGAATTTGATAAACGAAACGTAAAAGTGATTGGTCTAAGCGTAGACCCAGTTTCAGATCATGTGAAATGGTTAGAAGATATAAAAGATGTAACAGGAAATAAACCAGACTATCCGATAATAGCTGATGAAGATCTTAAAATTGCAAAACTTTACAATATGCTAGAAGGGGATGCTGGTACAACATCAATGGGAAGAACAGCAGTCGATAATCAAACTGTTAGAACAGTTTTTATTATAAGACCAGACAAAAGAATTGGTTTATTTCTTACTTACCCAATGGCAACTGGAAGAAACTTTTTAGAATTATTAAGATCGATAGATTCTATGCAATTAACAGCAAAACATAAAGTTGCAACTCCAGCAGATTGGAAAAAAGGTGAAGAAGTAATTATTGTTCCGGCTGTAAAAGACGATGAAGCAAAAAAACTATATCCTAATGGGTGGAAGGCAATTAAACCTTATTTAAGAAAGGTTCCAGACCCATCAAAATAAATTGAAAATTTTAAAACCAACAATCTTATTTCTAAGCTTGTTGGTTTTAACGATATTTTTTCATTGAGATTTCTGCTAGCAATAAATTAGGGTCAATAAAAACTTTTGACTCCTTTACTTTTTTAAATGACTTGTAAGCAAATATTGCTATTGGAATTTCTGTACATCCTAATATTATTTTTTTACATTTCATTTTAAGAAGATAGTTTACTGCAGGCCTTAAAGTTTTTTCTGCATCTTTTACTTTTCCCATTTTCACAAAATTTATTGCTTTATTAACATTCTTCTTTTGAATTAATTTGCTTGGACTTATTAGTCTAAAGTTTTTGTCAAAATATTTATTGTAAATTTTTGTTTCTAGTGTTGCTTCAGTACAAAGTATTCCAATTTTGGAATTAATTTTGCACGTCCTTTTTGCATGTAAAAATACCTCTTGTGGCATACTTAATATGGGAATCTTAATATTTTTTTGAATATCTTTATGCCAATAGTGCGCTGTATTACAAGGCATTACTATAAATTTACATTTATTTTTTTGAAGAAGTTTACAGCCAGCGATTAAACTTTTAAGTACGTTTTTATATTTTTTTAAATTCTCAATTCTACTAGGTATTTTGGATTTATTATAAAGTATGAACATAGGATATTTTTGATCAATTTTTCCTCTATTGATCACTGCTAATTTGTTACAAAAGTCTAACCCTGCTCGTGTTCCCATTCCACCTAGAATTCCAATCATTAGCAATCTTGATATTATTTTTAAAAATTTTGCAAGATATTTGTATAGATTAAGATAAAAGGTATCAGATTAAATTATATTTTATGAGTTTTATAGGATTAGGTTTTCTTACAGGTTTAAGCTTAATTTTAGCATTAGGCGCGCAAAATATTTTTGTAATTGAGCAAGGTCTTAAGAAAAATTATATATTCATGGTTTGTCTCATTTGTTCTATTTCAGACTTAATTTTAATATTTTTGGGTATCTATCTTTTTGATTTTTTCGAAGGTTATCTTTCAGAAACAGTTGAGTTTATTTTAAATTTATTATTATTAGTATTTCTAGTTCATTTCATATTTGGAAAAATTAAATCCAAATATCAAAATATTACTTTTGATGAAAAACAAATAATACTATCTTTTAAAAGTGTAATAGTTAAAACATTAGGATTTACTTATTTAAATCCACATGTTTATTCTGATACTGTTTTTTTTCTTGGTAATTTCTCGAAAAATTTTGCATTTCAAAATAAGTATTATTTTGGTTTAGGAGCTGCACTTTCTTCTTTTGCATTCTTTTTTTTGTTAGGATATTTGTCAAAATCTTTCTCTAAATATTTAAAAGGGGAGAAAATCTGGAAATATATTAATAATTTTATTATTCTGTTTATGAGTTGTTTGTGCGTCTATATTATTAACGATTTATATAAATTTATTGCTTAAAAAAAGTTTATATATCCAAACCAGGCCATTACAAAAACTGCTAACCACAGCAAACCTTTTATAAAAAAAAATAGAAAACTTCCGGTAATTAGATATTTGGTAATCTTTTTAATTCGAGAATCCATATTTTCTTAATCGTACATCTCCAGTTCTTGCGTGTGCTTCCATACCTTCGTATCTTGATATTCTAGCAGCGGCGGCACCAACTTCTTTGGTAGATTCTTTAGTCATTCTTTGAAAACTAAGTGTTTTAATAAACTTTCCTACAAATAAACCACCGGTATACTTTCCAGCACCTTTTGTTGGTAAAATATGATTTGTGCCTGAACACTTATCTCCATAAGCAACAGTAGTTTCTTCACCAATAAATAATGATCCATAGTTTTTTAGACGATCATGAAACCATTTTAGATTTTTTGTTTGAACTTCTAAGTGTTCAGGAGCATATTCATCACTTATTTTTGCCATTTCTTCATCAGTGTCACAAAGAATTACCTCGCCATAATCTTTCCAAGCTGCTTCTGCACTTGTTCTTGGTAATTCTGGAAGTTCAGAAATTAATTCGGGAACTCTTTTCATAACTTGCTCAGCAAGTTTTTTACTTGTTGTGTAAAGCCATGCTGGTGAATTATATCCATGTTCGGCTTGTCCAACTAAATCCACAGCAACAATTTCTGAGTCAGCAGTTTCGTCTGCTATTATTGCAATTTCTGTTGGCCCTGCAAACAAATCAATACCAACCTTTCCAAATAAAATTCTTTTAGCTTCTGCAACAAATTGATTGCCAGGTCCAACCAATATATCTGCAGGTTCATTTCCAAATAATCCATAGGTCATTGCAGCAATAGCTGGAACACCACCAAGATTTAAAATTACATCTGCACCACAAAGATTTGCAGTATATATAATTGCAGGGTGCGCACCCATTTTTTCTTTTGGAGGACTGCAAGCAATTATATTTTTAACACCTGCAACCTTTGCAGTTGTTACACTCATAACAGCTGATGCTATATGCGCATACCTTCCACCAGGTATATAACATCCTGCAGTGTTAACAGGGACTAATTTTTGACCAGCATAAAGTCCTTTTGAAAGCTCTACCTCAAAATCTTGTCCATAATTTTTAAGTTGAGCTTCTGCAAATTTTCTTACTCTTTCATATGAGAATTGAATATCGTCTTTAGTTTTTTGATCTAGCGATTTATTTATTTGATTAATTTTTTCTTTCGAAACTATTATCTCACCATCAAATTTATCAAATTTTTTTGTAAGTTCTTTACAACCATCCTCTTTAGATTTTTCTAATTCAGATAACAATTTTTGAACTATATCTCTAGTTTTTGTATCATCTGTTGAGGCAGTTTTGACCGCTTTTTTTAAATACTGAATTCCCATTTTGTAAGTATTTATATTTTGATTATTAATCTAATGCAACTACCGCAGCTGCTATAGATGCCATCCTAGCAGTTGCCTCATCAGATCTACTTGTTATTACTACTGGAACTTTTCCACCAACCACAACACCCGCTGCACATGCACCCATAAAATATATCATCATTTTTACTAATGCATTACCTGTCTCTACACTAGGAACCAACAAAACATCTGCTTGGCCAGCAACTGAATTTTTAATACCTTTTATTCCAGATGATTTTTTAGACACACTATTGTCAAAAGCTAATGGCCCAAACACATCTGCTTTAAGATTTTCTTTTTTAGCAAGCTCTGTTATTTCTTTTGCATCAATAGAACTTTGAACACTGTCTAGAACTTCTTCAGTAGCAGAAAGAACAGAAACTTTTGGTTTTTCAATACCAATTCTATGACAAAAATTTATTACATTTTTTAAAATATGCATTTTTGTTTTTACATTTGGAGAAACATTTAATGCACCATCGGTTATTATTATTGGCTGATCATTCTTATCTAATGTCATATGCCAAATATGGCTTAGTCTAGTTTTTCCTAACAAATTATATTCTTTCTTAATTACCTCTTTCATTAAAACATCTGTATGAATATGACCTTTGACTATAATTTTTATTTTTCCCTCGAAAGCTAGTTTTGCAGCTATTTTTGCTGTAGAGTTTTCGTCAGGTTCATGAATAATTTTGTATTTTGAAATATCAAACTTTAATTCCTCAGCACATTTTTGTATTTCATCTTTATCACCAATCAAAATAGGATTTATTAAATTTTCTTTTACAGCATCTACAACTGAAAGCATGGGTAGAATTTTTCCAGCATTGACTATTCCAGCTGGTATATCTTTCTTTTTATGAGCAACATTTAATAAATTTATAGGACAAATAATTTCTTTATTCGTTAGCATAAGTTTTTTTTTACATATATTTACGATGTGTATATAGTAAGTTAATATGGCATAAAATGGAAATTGTAACCAAAATTGCACCAATAGCATTAGCCTTAATTATGCTCACATTAGGCTTAGGACTTACGATCAAAGATTTTAGCAGGGTAATAAAGCAGCCTAAGGATTTTTTAGTTGGTTTAATATGCCAGATTATACTATTACCTATTGTAGCTTTTATAATCATAAAAGTATTTCAAATTCGTCCGGAACTTGCATTAGGTCTAATGATTATTGCTGCTGCACCCGGGGGAGTTACATCCAATGTATTAACTAAGTTTGCTAATGGAGATGTTGCTTTATCAATTTCTCTTACGGCGATTGTGAGTTTAGTAAGCATTATATCAGTTCCCTTAATAATTTTTGGCTCAGCTGATTTATTAAATATTCGAATTTCGAGCACAAATATTTCAATGAATGAAATAGCTTTAAAAATGTTTTTTGTAGTGACGCTCCCTGTAATCGTTGGAATGACTTTAAGAAAATTTTTTCCATTTTTTTCTAATGAGGAGCAATTAATTCAAAGAATTTCTATTTTTCTTTTTATAATAGTTTTTGTTGCTATTTGGGTAGAGGAAAATCAAAATATTATCTACTACATTAAGCAAGCAGGTATTTTTACTTTGGTGTTAAATATTATAATGATGATTTTGGGATATTACTTAGCTAAAATTTTTGCTACTGGAATTGAACAAAGGAAATGTATATCCCTAGAATGTGGATTACAGAATGGTACATTAGCGGTATTTGTAGCAACTCAAATTTTTGATGAAATCATATATATAGTGCCCACAGCTACTTATGCTCTCATAATGTTTGTAACTTCAATCTTTTTTGTTTTATTTATAAAGAACAAGAATTAAATTAAGGACATTTTGCATCTATTTGTATTAAAAGAATTGATGTAGACACAACCATGCAATTTGAAATAATTTTACCCTCAGTTGTCTTAGGCATAATGTTATTTTTTTCTTTTGCGGTTGCGCCCTTAATTTTTAAAGTTCTAGAAGAAAACCAAGCAAGAAAATTTGTAAGAACAATGTTTCCTTATTATTATTCAATCAATTTAATACTGGTCTCATTAATTTGTATATTTTTGATTTATAAAAATTTTATTAATTTTGATTTTTATCTGCTTATATCCGTAGCAATTTTATTTGCCATCTCATTATTTATATTAATGCCAATGATAAATAATGCAAGAGATCAAAAAAAAGATATTAAATTTAAATATTTGCATGCAGGTTCTGTTATTATAAATTTTTTGCAAATTTTTATTCTTCTTTATGTTGTTCTTTAAAAATAAACTATTTGTTTTTTTTTTATTATTTTTTATTATTTCAAATTATTCTTACGCTAATGAAAATTTAATAAAGATATTGCAGGAGCAAAGTAATATTGTTTTTATCAGACATTCGCTTGCACCTGGTAATGGTGATCCAGCAGAATTCATTCTAAGTGATTGTTCAACGCAAAGAAATCTAAATCAAAAAGGAGTAAGTCAATCAAAAAAAATAGGAAAATTTTTTGACAAAAACCAGATACCAATAGAGCTAGTTTTAAGTAGCGAGTGGTGTAGATGTAAAGATACAGCATTTTATGCGTTTGGTGATTTTAAAAAATTTGATGCTCTTAATTCATTTTATGACGAGAGGTTTTCTGCAAATGAAGATAAACAAATCAAAAATTTAAAACAATATATAAATCAATGGAATAGTGAAAAAAACTTAGTTTTGGTTACTCATTATGTGGTTATAAATTCTATTTTAGGAGTAGGATCTGGATCAGGCGAGATTATAGTGGCCGATAAAAACTTAATTTTACAAGGAAGAATAAGTGAATATTAAAAATTATGAAAACAATTAAAAAACTAATTATATATATATTCATTTTTACTTTTAATTTTACTATTAGTTTTGCTGAATTTTTTAAAGACATATCAGATATAATTGAAAATAATGAACCGAGACTAAGTTATGGTGTAGCAGTTTCAGATGTTAACAAAGATAATAATTATGAGTTTTTAGTTACAGGATTTGGTTTTAAAAACTTAGCTTTAGGGTTTAAAAATAATAAACTAGCCGACACAATAGATGATAATATTTTTAACGATACAGATAGAAAAACCATTGGAGTTGCTGCTTGCGATGTAGATAAAGATGGATATGAGGAAATTTATTTTTTAAACACTGATACTTATAGTGGTGAGAAAAAATATTCAGATAGACTTCTTGATCAAAACCAAAAAAAATTTTTTGATATATTTGAAATAGAAAAAAATAAAAAATCACTTAATCTTACAGCTGGTAGATCTGTTGTATGCGTTGATAGAAATGGAGATGGATCCTTCGGGTTTTATGTTGCAAATTATGGTGGCCCTACAAGATTTTACGAATTAAATAATGATATATTAATTGATAAGGCACCAAAATTAAAAATTGATCGAGTAACAGGAGGAAGAGCAGTTATTGCTGGCCATATTCTTTCTAAGAATACAGATATTTTTGCAGCAAATGAAAGAGGATCAAATTTTTTATATAAAAATAACAATGGTTCTTTTATAGAGTTAGCAAATGATTACAAGGTACAAGACAAATATGAAAATGGCAGAGGAACAACTCTTTCTGACGTTTTTTATAGAGGACAATTAGATATCATAAGCTCTAATTGGAATGGAAGTCATAGAATATTTGCATTAGATGGAAATGAATTTCGAGACATTGCTAAACCTGATTTTAATGAACCAACTCGTATAAGAACAGTTATATCAGCAGATTTCGATAACGATGGATATGACGAAATATTTATGAATAATATTGATCAACCAAATAAATTATTTAAAATTTTGGAAAATGGAGTGCTTCAAAAAATAGATATACAAGTTGGTTTGGAATATTTTGGTCTAGGGACAGGAGCAGCAGTTGCTGACATCGATAATGATGGCATATTAGAATTGCTAGTTTCCCATGGTGAAACAGGTTTACAACCTTTAAGTCTTTATAAAGCAAACTTAAAAAAAAAATTCAATTATATTAGAATTCAACCATTAAATAAATTTGGTGCACCTGCAAGGGGTGCGACGGTTACCTTAGTTTCTAATTTAAGAGAGCATTCAAAAACTATCGATGCAGGGTCTGGGTATTTGTGTCAAATGGAGCCAGTAGCTCATTTTGGTTTACGTAAGGGCGAGAAGATTCGTAAAGTAGTTGTTCAGTGGACCAATGGTAAAAAGACAAATTTAAAAATATCGAGAATTAACAAGACTATTAAAATAAAACAATAAAAATACAATCTATACCTAGGACAATTGTGCTCATTTTTTATGAGTAAATTTTTTGTTATTATTTCCATATGACTTCGTGCTTATTTTCGTTAATTGTTGTTGCGTTCGCAGGGCTTATGGCATTTGTGTTTAGAAAACCATCGAATAAAGAAATAAAAAAATTTAAGAGCGAGACACAGGATAAAGTTAACTGGTCAAGAATGGGTTTTTAAATCTAGTTTAGTTAAAATCAAAAAAACGCATATATGTTAAGAATTTCTAAGTTAGCTATTTTAATACTTTTTTTAACAAGCTTCCATACAACTGTAAATTCATCAGGACAGGACTATTATGAAACTTTAGTTTCAAATTGGTCAAAAATATTTCCTGATCAAAATAGAAACGCTGCTGGACCAAAGTTTTTCAAATTTATTATTGATCAAAATATGAATTATGATGAATTTATTGAATATAATAAATTATATTGCGCAGTAAGTGGATCATTAATTAGTCCAGGTAGCATGCCGGAGTTTCTATATGTTAATCAAGAGAAATCTAATAAAAAAATTTGTGGGTATTACTATAGATGTTGCATACCCTGTTCCTGCGATATTATGAAATATTCAAAAGTAAAAAAAATAAATCACCAATTTAAGGATGTTAAAAAAGAGATATTTGTTCTTACTATAGATAATCCGTGTAAAAAAGATGATTTTCCAGAAAGAGTGAATAAAGATTATTTTTGTAAAAATGATAAATTAGATACAGATCAAGTATTTGAAATAGAAGGAAAGTTAGTAATTGGTCTTCTGCATAAAGCAAAACCTTGTAACGAACAAAATATAAATTACATTGCAAAGAACGAAGTAACAGGTGAATATTGTGATATAAGAAATAATACACCTGTAGAAAGTTTACAGTCAGGGATGGGAGATATTTTTATTAAATTAGCTCGTTAATTTTTATGTGTGGAAGATATGTAATAACAAATCCGGTTAATAAAACAAAAAATATTATTACAAAATCCATTAAAGTTGAAAATGATATAAATTATAATGCGCATCCATCACAAGATCTTCCAATAATTAAAAAATACACAAATGGAAATACACTTGAGAAAATAAAATGGGGGATTGTTCCCTCTTGGGCAAAAAATAAAGACTTTAAAGCCTTAATTAATGCTAGGTTAGAAACTATAAATGAAAAAGTTTCTTTCAAAAATCTAATTAAAAAAACTAGATGCGTATCTGTTATGGATGGATTTTATGAATGGAAACGAGAGGGGACAATAAAAACACCATATTATTTTTCTAGGGAAGATAAAAAAACAATGTATGTAGCTGCTATATATAATAATAATGAATTTTGTTTAATTACTGAGGAAGCAGAAGAGAATATTAAACAAATCCATCACAGACAACCTGTTACATTAAATGAAGAAGATATTGAAAAATATTTGGATGCTAGTCAAGATGATATAACTCCATTTTTAAATAATAGAAAAAAAACTAATTTTGATTTTTATGAAATATCCAAAGATGTTAATAAACCTCAAAATAATAGTCCTAGTTTAATAGATAAAGTAAATCTTATATGAAAAAAAAATTTAAATATCTAATTTATTTCCTAATTTATTTAGCATTAGTTTTTGCTTTGGGTATTATATTTTATATGAATGGGATAAGTATTATTTAAATGAAAAAAAGAGAATTTATAAAATTTATATTAACAACTTTTTCATCTTTGTTTTTATTTCCTAAATCATTGTATGCAAAAGTAGAAAAAAAAATAATTAATAAATTATTAACCGATGAGCAAAAAAAAATAATGTTTAAAGAAGGAACCGAAAGACCATTTACTAGCAGTCTAAATTATGAGACAAGAGAAGGTTTTTATCATTGTGCAAATTGTAATGCTAAATTATTCTCCTCAAATTCGAAATTTGATAGCGGAACCGGCTGGCCTTCATTTTCTGAAGCTCTTCCAGGAGCGTTTGAGACTAGAGTTGATTACTCATTTGGTATGAAACGTATTGAATATCATTGTGCAAATTGTGGAGCACATCATGGTCATGTATTTGATGATGGACCCTCAGATACTGGTAAAAGATTTTGTAACAATGGTCTATGTTTGATTTTTATTCCTTCAAACTAGTATATAAATTTAAGTTTTATCAATTTATCTTTTTTCATTTCTTTGCACCATAGTTCATAGGTTTCGCACATTCGCCACACCAAACCAAAGGCATTCTGAGAGGTAGATAATGGAAAAGAACTTTTAGCAAAATAAGTCTCACTATCCTCCTGAAATTGCTTTATTACTGTATTTTTCTGTATATTGAGTAGATCAATTGTTTCTTTCGGAATTTTTTTGCCTGTTTCATTATTTATAAAATTATTTTCCTTTAATTTAATAAAAAGGTTATCGTGAAAAGCACCTTTTTTAATTTTTTGAAATTCATTTGAGGCTAAAAATCGTTCTACCAACTCAATATTTGTAATATTTTTTTCTGTTATTTTAATTTTGACAAGATGTAAATAAATCGACTCAGCCAAGTAAAGCATTAAAGGTTTTGATGTATCTTTATTTTTCATTTAATTTTTTTTTTTGTAAATGATAATCATTAACAACTAAATTTTTTAATATCAATTTTACGCATAATTTTCATGATAATGATTATCATTAATTTTGAGAGTTATTATCAAAAAATTTTAAAAAGTTGAAAAAAATATTTAATTTCATATCTTATTGTTATGGAACTTGAAACACATAATTGTAGAAAATGTGGTTTAACAATATCATCAACTTGTTCAAAGTGTCATAGAGTAGTTGATGTTAAAAAACTTGACGATGGATGCATTGTAAAAATTACTAAGTGTGGTGATTGTGCTAACATTCCAGTAATTAAAGACATTTGTTCAATCAAGTAATAAGTTAAATCAATTAAGTATTAATTCTGATCCTTTTTCAGCAATCATAAGGACAGGTGCATTTAAATTCGCACTTGGTATTTCTGGAATTACTGATGCATCAATAACTCTTAAATTTGTAACACCTTTCACTTTTAAATTTTCATCAACCACAGCCATATCATCAATTCCCATTTTACAAGTTCCACATGGATGATAAGCAGTATCTGCTTTAGATTTTATATAATCATCTAATTCATCATCGGATTTTGCGTCTGAGCCAGGACCAACTTCTTTTCCAGCATGCTCTGAAAGAGCAGGTTGAGATAATATTTTTCTTGCGACATGAATACACTCTCTCGTTTGCTTTAAATCCTCATCCTCTTTTAAATAATTAAATAATATTTTTGGATATTCATATGGATCAGAAGAATTTAATGTAATTTGACCTCTACTTTTTGGATGATTTGGACTTGCATGTAATTGATAACCGTGACTATCAGGGTCAACTAGACCATGATTAATTACAAATGACGGAAAGAAATGAAATTGAATATTTGCAACTTTTCTTTGAGGATTTGATTTTGCAAATCCGCCAGCTTCTAAAAATGATTTCGAACATGGTCCAGACCTAAACATAAACCATTGAATACCTGCTAACACTTTTGGTATAAGTTTTGTGTAAGTATATAATGTATTCGGTGTCTTACACTCTTGCTGAATATAAGTTTCCAAATGATCTTGTAAATTTTTACCAACTCCTTTGAGATCATTTATTACTTCGATACCTTTATCTTTTAAATGATTTGCATCACCAACTCCAGATATCATCAATAATTGAGGTGAATTAATCGAACCACCGCTAAGTATAACTTCTTTATTTGCATAAATTTTTTTTACTTCGTTTTTAATTTTTACTTGTAAGCCTATAGCTTTTTTTCCATCAAATATTATTTTTTCAACAAACGAATTTTTTAAAATGCTTAAGTTTTTTCTATTTTTTACTGAATTCAGATAATATTTACCTGCACCCGCTCTTTCTCCTTTATGCATGGTTGTGTCAAACATACCAAAACCTTCTTGCTCTTCACCATTCATATCTATATTTGTTTTATGTCCAGCTTGACCTGCAGCATCAATAAAAGCTTTAAATAATGGATTTGAGTTTTTAGATAAATTTATTGGCAATGGACCTAGAGATCCTCTATATTGATTTTCACCTTCTGACCAAGTCTCTATTTTTTTGAAATAAGGCAAAACCTTCTCATAAGACCAATTTTTTAAACCAAAACCTTCCCACCTTGAATAATCGTCTCTATTACCTCTAACAAAAACCATTCCATTATGGGAAGAGCAACCTCCTATCATTTTACCCCTTGGGCAAAAAATTCTTCTATTATTTAAATAAGGTTCTGGCTCTGAATAATATTTCCAATTATACTTTGGATCATGCATTGTATAAAGTAATGCAAGAGGCATTTTTACTTTCCACAAATCACTTGATCCACCAGCCTCAAATATTGCAACTTTATGATCACTATTTTCAGATAATCTGTTAGCAAGTACACATCCTGCAGACCCAGCGCCAACAATTAAATAATCATAATTCATAAATTTATATTTTTTCCATTATCCATAAACTTTTTTTGCTTAAAAAATAAATCTTACCATTTTTAGGATGTATTTGAATATCTCTTATTCTACCTATTTTTCCCTGAAAAATAATATCTTCCTTAACACTTTCTAAATTATTAAAATCTAATTTTCTTAAAGACATATCTTTCAAAGAAGTAATTAATGCTTGGCCGTTCCATTCTTTGAATTCTTCACCTTTATATATGGTTATTGCACTAGTAGCTATTGAGGGAACCCAGTATTGTATAGCTTTTGTAAAACCTGGCTTCCATTTTGGCCCAATTTTAGTTCCACTATAATTTGTTCCGCCCCATCCTAAAATTTTCCAACCGTAATTTTCTCCCTTTTTTACTTCACCAAACCAATCACCACCTTTTGCACCATGGTTGCTAATATAAACTTTTTGGTCGAAAGGGGACAGCGCAAGTCCCTGTGGATTTCTTACTCCTATTTGATAAATTTCTGGCAACCAATCTTTTTTATTTAAAAATTTTGGATTATCCTTAGGAATTTTTCCATCAATATGAATTCTAATTATACTACCAGGATGCTTTGAGGCATCTTGTGCAATCATTCCTTGCCCTCTTTCGCCAACCGAGGCAAATAAATAATCATCTTTTATGGCCATCCTTGATCCAAAATGATATGGAGAGTCTATTGGTGGATAAGCTTGAAATAGATTTTTAAATTCAATTTTCTTTCTATTGAAATCACCCCTGGCGATAGAAGTGCTAGTTTTATAGTTTCCTCTATCTTCAGTATACGAAACCCAAATTACATTATCTTTAAAAAGAATATCTAATAATCCTCCTTGTCCATATTCAAGAACATTTAAATTATGATCTATAATACTTATCTCTTTTTTTTTTAAATTAATAATTTTTATTATTCCAGATTTTTCAGTTATCAATAACTCATTCTCATTTATAAAACTTGATCCCCAAGGTTCATTTAAATTTAAAATTTTTTTTAAATTAAATTCAGTAGCATTAAGATTTGAACAAAAAAAAATAATAATTACAAAAAAGATCTTGATCATAGATTGTTCAAATCATCAGATATAGATTTTGGAATTCTAATATTTTTTTTCATATTAAACTTGTACCTTTTCATTCTATTTTGACCTGGATATAAAATCTCTGTGACACCTTTTACCTTAGGTAGTTTTTTAACATTTTTAATATTTTCCAATATCCTTGTTGTGTAATTCGAAACAAAAAGGTTCGGTTTCAAAGCTATAAAGAGATGACCAATATTTTGTGGTCCACTAAAATCGTCAAATGGATCTTTAGCTTTACCCCCATGGCTTGCTCCAGTCATTACACCACTTAATATATCCACCATCCAAGCTAGACCCGAACCCTTAAATCCAGAAATCGGCAACTGCACACCTTTAAGAGCTTTCATTGGGTCAGTTGTTGGTTTACCATATTTATCTAATGCAGATCCTAATGTAATTTTTTTTCCAGTTTTTGCCGCAAATCTTATTTTTCCTCTATTTATAACTGAAACAGAAGCATCAAGAATAAAAGGAACTCCTTTGCTCACTGGTGTTCCAAAACATATTGGATTAGTACCAAATAAACTTTTTTTTGCACCATATGGAGCAAGTGCCGGTGGAGCATTTGTAAAACAAAAAACTACCAAACCTTTTTTAACCGCCTGTTCAGCGTAAAAACTTGACAATCCATAATGACCACTATTTTTAATACCAACTATTCCCACACCAGTTTTTTTTGCAATTTTAATTACTTCCTTAATCCCTAAGTCTGCAGAAACAAAACCTATACTATTATTTGCATCAATATGCCTTACGGATTGTGAGATTTTCTTTATTCTAATTTTTGGTTTAGGGTTTATTAATTTTTTTTTAATTCGGTCACAATACATTTTTAATCGAGATAATCCATGTGAAGAAGATCCTACAAGTTCAGCATTAATAATTGCTGATGCACAAACTTTTGAGTCTTTATGACTTAAACTATGTTTTTTAAAAATATTTAATACTTTTAAGTATAATTTTTTATTATTTTTATTTAGCATTAATTAAAAAATTTAATTATTTTTTTGGTTATGAAAAATGGTAAAATTTTTATTGCCATATCAATAAAAATCCACCAAAAAGGAAAAAACTTTTTAATACCTTTTTTATCCAGGTTTTTATAAACAATTTTTGCTAAATTTACTGGTGAACCTTTTGGCAATAATAATTTTTTCTCAAATGATAGATTAGTATCCAAATAACCTAGAATATAGAATTGTACTTTTATATGATTTTTAAGATTTGAAATTATTAAACTTTCAAAATAATTCTCCAAAGCTCTTTTTGCAGATGAATAAGATACATTAATCTCTCTTCCAATTGCTCCAGAAATTGAGCCAAAACCAACTATAAATCCATTTTTTTTTTCTTCGAAAATATTTAAAATATGTGTGATAAAAAAATTTATACTGTAAAAATTTGCAGAAAATATACCAATGAGATCATCATTTGAATTTTTGATGTTGTCATTTTCTCTCATCATTCCAATTGGAAATAATACTCCATCTATCTTTTCTAATACTTTTTTGTTATCTAAAATAAATTTAGAGACCTTATTTAAGTCACTAAAATCTAACTGAAAAACATTTACCTCAATTTTAAATTTAATTTCCAAATCAGATTTTAAAATCTCTAAATCCTTAAGATTTCTTGAAATTAAAATAAGATTTTTTGAATTTCTTGCAAATTCATATGCAATTTCTCTTCCAAGACCTGAAGATGCTCCAACTATTAAATTACTCATATCATCAATTTATCAGTAAGAGTTGATTTATATATTCTTTTATTGTCAAATTTATTTATTTCTTCCTTAAATCTATTTAAATCTTTATAACATTTTTCTATTGTTTCTAATTTAAGTCTAGAGTCTTTAATGATTGATGGCGTTAGAAGATGTTTTTCACAAATTTTGTCTAACTCATCCATAAAAAATAAATTTTTTGAATTTTTCACAAAATCAAATGTAAAACAGATGCCATCATTTTCAAACTGCAAGTTTTTTTGCTCACCCTTAAAATTTTTTAAAGAGTATAGAGTTATAAGTGGGTCATGTTTCTTAAAAATTGTCTCAACTTCATCAATAAAAACCTCTGTTTTATCAAAAGGCACAATTATCTGACTCTCTAAAAATCCTTTTTTACCAAATAATTTAAAATAAAATTCTTTGCCAATAAAAGGGAATATTGCTTTTTGAAAACTTTCCTCATGCTGTTTAGATTTTAAAAATTTAAAGTAATTTTGGTATACAGATTGAGCAAAAAAAACAGAATATTTATTCCAGAAGTTTATTATAAAATTTTTATTAATATCTGAGTTATTTAATTTTATATTTTTAGTTAATTTATTATTAGAACTAATATTTAATTCATTTTGGAAAACAAATCCTTTTCCAAAATTTTTAAAACTATCACTTCTATTCCATGAGTAACAATAAGTTTCTTTTTTAACATCAAAGTTAATTTTTTTTACAGTGTCATTTGATGAGTCGGTCTCAATAATTTTCGTAACAAAATTATTCCCTGATAACTCCTCTAACCTTAATTGCACTTCAACTATTGATCCTGTTAAGCCTAGTCCACCGATTGTTAGATCAAAAATATCTTTATTTTCCTCATTTGATAAATTTAACCATCCATGTAACTTGTGAAAAATTTTAATCCTCTTGATCTGTTTTTTAATAGTTCCATGGAAACCACATGACTTTCCATGCGAGTTTGAGGCAATTGCGCCTCCGATTGTGATTGTTGGATAGCCTGGAATTTGCGGAACCCACAAACCTCTAGCAAGCGTAAAATTAAAAAGATCTGATAACATAATACCAGCCTCAACAGTTATCAATTTTTGACTTTTATCAAATTCAATAATTCTATTAAACTTGGTTAGTTGAATACTTAAAGCATTTTTTCTAAAACTTGCTGGAGTATATGAGTTGCAAGATCCCATTGTAATAATATTTTCAAATTTTGAACTGATTATCTCGATTTCTTTATATTTATCTGGTCTTTTAAAAAAAATATCTGCTGAATAATTTTTATCTAATGAGTAAATTTTTTTTTTAGTCATAATTTAAAATATAAATTCATCATATCACGAATAGTTAATATGATATTCATAAAGCTGACAGATGAACCAGATCTAAATCCAGTTGGGTAGTAAAAAATTCCATGTTCACTTACCCTATAACCTTTATGGTTAGCTTTTATTGTTAGTTCCGCTCCTAAAAAAGGACTATTAGTATCTATTTCTATTTTTTTGATCAATTTTTTACTTACTAATCTTGAGCCACTTGAGATATCTCTATATGGAGTATTGAACAGAAATCTTAATACTGCGTTGTATGTCCACGAGACTATGTGTCTCCAGGTATTATATTTTTTTTTATATCTTCTTGTAATTACTAAATCAGACTTTTCTAGCTTTTTTAATAACTCTGGTAAAATATTTACATCATATTCCCCATCTCCATCAATCGCAAAAATACAGTCGCATTTACTTTTTTTAAATCCTGTTTTAATAGCAGCCCCATAACCAATATTTTTTTTGTGAAAAAAAACTTTAATCTTTTTATTTTTTTTTGAAAATTCCTTTACAATTTCTCCAGATTTTTCAGGACAACCGTCGTCTACAGCAATAATTTCATATTTTTTTGTTACTTTTTTTAATATTTTCAAACTATTTATAATCATTTTTCTCACTGTTTTTTTATCTTTATATAAGGGAAACATAAGCGTTACGGACTTATTCTGTAGCTTTGCTTTCATAGAAAATATAATTATATTGTTAATTCAATTTATATTATTTAATTAAATCAAAAGTGTCATTTAAAAAAATGAAACTCAAACAAACAAAATTATTACCATATATTTTTTTAATTTTTTTTGTTTTTTTCACTACATATATTTGGAACAAAATTGAAATTTCCTTTCCTGATATTGATATAATTGGAATATATTCAAAAAATAATCATAATTCTCTGAATGATATTTTAAGGTATTTAACTTTTATTTCATTACCTGTTTTATCGTGGCTGGTAACATTTCTTATTTTAAATAAAAAAAAAATAAATAAATTCATTTATAATTTTAAAAATACAGAGTTTATAGATGATAAAGCTAATTCACATCTTTATTTAAGTTTTTTTTTAATATTTTTTTTTTTATTATTAGATTTTCTTTCTCTAAATTTACCAACTCAAGAATTGGATTTAGTTCACGAAGGGCAACAACTTAGCTCTGCATTCAGAAGTTCATTGGATAATTCTTTATGGTCAAACTCTTATGTGATAGTTGGAATTTTTTTTGAAACAATAAATGCTAAGTTATCTTGGAACTTTTTTAATGATATAAGCATTGGGGGATTTCGGATATCAATATTAGTTTATATATTAATTTTAAAAATACTTTTTTTAATATTTGTTTTTAAAATTACAAATATTTTAAACTTAGAAAAAAATTTAAAACCTATCTTTTTTTTGATAAATTCGTTTATATTTATCAATTTTTTAGATTACGATACTTTTACTTCAAATCACATAAGTTATAGAGAAATACCAATCCTGGTTTCATTGATCCTTATTGTAGATTTTTTTAATAATAATAAAAACAAAACTTTTATAATTGCTATTTTATTTTTTTTAAGTTTTCCAGTTTTGATGTGGAGCTTAGATAGAGGGATAGTCTATAACATAATTCTAATCTCTTTAATTTTTTTTATTCTGATTAAAAAAGATTATAAGAATTTAATTTATTCTATTATTTTTATAACTACATCCTGGTATATTTCCTTTTTAATTTTAGGTGATGAATTTTATTATTTTTTAGAAAATTCAAAAAATATTATTTTTCAAATGAATTATATACATGGAATAATTCACCCTCAACCATTTAGCGACGATTTAAACTCTACCAGATCTACTAAAACATTAATTCTATTAATCATTAATTTCGTAATATCCATAAAGTTATTTTTTAACTCAAATTTTAAGATTTCAAATAATTTTAAATTTGTATTGTTTTATATTTCACTTGTTTCTTTGATGACTTATCTTTATGCATTGGGAAGATCTGACGGCCCACACATTAAGGAAACCTTTGCTTACCCATTAATCTTCCAAGCTCTTTTTTTGCTTAATTTGTTTTTTATTCTTATTGGTAAAAGTATCTCAAATATTTTTAATAAGAGTAAGAATTTAATTATTTTTTTATTGCTGATCTTTATTAGCTTGAATTTTAATTATAATTTAGAGAATCTAAAAACATATAATTCTAGAATTAAAAATTTTGTAAAATTAGATGATAAAAATTTTTTAAAAGAAAATGAATTAGAGTTAATTGATAAAATATCTTCAGAATTAAATGATAAAAATTGTATACAATTATTTTCAAATGATGTTGCTCTCTTATATCTATTAAGAAAAAAAAGTTGTTCTAAATTTTATTTTACATGGAGCATAGGAACATTTGAAAACCAAAGGAAGGTAATATCTGAACTAAATCAAAATAATTTAATTATTTCAGGTGGTCCAAGTTATGGCTGGGATCTTGACATAAATGAAAAACTCCCAATCCTAAGTGAATATATAAATGATAACTACGAATTATTGATCAAAGTTAATAATTATCAAATACTGCAAAAAAAAAATTAATTTAATCAAACCACTCAATGTAATTTTCTTTATTATCTATCAAGTATCTTGGTAGTTGATCATCGTCTATTTTTTTTAATTTATATTCAAATTCGTATTTATTATTTGAGGTTTTATCTGCCTTATGATTATAAAATGCTAGTTTATTGTCAATTTTACTTTGCAAATCTTTCACAGTTAGTTTTGATTTGTCAAATTCATTATGATGACCAAGATTAACCAATTTATTGTAAAGCTCTTCAGCAGTTTTTAAGTTATTAAAATGCCATCCACCATTTCTAATTATTTCAACATTCATAGATTTCAATTTGTTAAATAAAACATCCAATCTCCAAAAAGCATATTTTTTATTTTTTAAGTTTTTAAGCCATGGAAATGATTTAATATTTTTTAACTTGCAAGCTCTCGATCCATACCAAGGTATCAAATCGTATAATAAATTTAATTTATAATTTAAAATTTTTTGTTCAAATATATAAATTTTTTTTCCTATATTTTTCAAATTACATTTTTTTAAATCAGGAATTTCATCATTATCACCAAATATAATTATATCATTGTCAGTTGCATCTTTAAGACCAAATTTCATATATTCATATGATTGTTCTATTCTTTTGACACTATTAAGCCTTTGCACTGATGAGATTGTGTCATCATTTTTTAATTTAATAATATCTTCTGGTTCTTTATCGATTACTAAATAAATTATTTTATCTTTAAACTTTTTATGATTATTTAAATCAAAATTAAGTTTTTTTTCCTTTCCGCTATGAGAATATCTTGATTCTACCACAATAAATTTTTGAACATATTCGTTTAAGATATTAAATCTTAAATCCATCATCAAATGTTCTTCAAAAAAAGTTGTGCAATCAAAAATTCTCATAAGATGCAAAAATTAATTAACCTTTACCTCGCCATGGAATAGTCTTATCGATTATTTTACGAAGTGTTACATCAAACAAAAGCCCTAGCATTCCCATTATGAATATTGTTATCCAAATTACTTCATACTGAAAATATTTTTTTGCAACATTTTCAACAAATCCAATTCCTGTTGTTCCAGCTAAAAATTCTGCAGCTACTAATGTTCCCCAGCACATTCCAACCGCTACTCTTATTCCTGTCAAAATTTCAGGTAAGGAATTAGGGAATATCACATGTCTCAATATTTGTTTTTTTGAAGCACCTAATGAGTGAGCAGCATGTATCTTAGACAATTGCGTACCAGATGCTCCCGCCCTTGCTGAGATTATCATTATTGATAATGACACCATAAATAGTAAAAAAACTTTTCCTGTATTATCAATTCCTAAAACCGAAATAATAAGTGGGGCCCACGCGAGTGGAGGAACAGGTCTGTAAAGTTCAATTAAAGGATCAAAAAACCCTTTTGCAAATCTATTTAATCCCATAAATAGACCAAGGGGTACACCAATTAATATACCAAAAACTAATCCGAGAAAAACTCTTAAAAAAGAATCCCAAATATGTCCATAAGGCACAGGTACTTTAAACAAGTTAAAATCACCTGTCACAATTTTTAGAACTCCACCTTTAAAGTTCTGTTTTACTATTCCTTCTTTAGTGTGAACAGGATATTCACCCGGCAAAACATCTGCAATCCAGTCTGGCAAAATAAAGCCAATCATTTTGCTCACATCAACCATTTGTATCCATAATAGAGGAATATCTTTGTAGCCCACACTTGGTTTTGACATTAATATGAATTTGTTGAAAGTATCGGATGGTTTAGGTAGCCATCTACCTGATCCTTGTTCTGAACAACTAGGACCACTAGCAACGATAGTTCCTGCAGGAAATAAGAAAATATCGATTAATCTCAATCCACCTTGTTCTTTTTTTTGTGCATTATCAAATTTGATAATTGCTGCCTGCATCTTATCTAATGAGTTTGGAGGATAGATACTTGCAAATTCAATTCTTCTAGCAATCTTAACAATATTCTTTGCGTATGTTGAAGCCACTTCCTCACTATCACTTAAGTCTTTTCTATAAGATTTAATTTCCTCTTTTAGTTCTTTAATCCTGCTTTTAAATTGAGGGTTATGATTTCTTAACTTAAAAAATTCATCACTTATTAAATTTAATTCTTGGGCGGCGGCATGAAACTTTAAACCCTTATATGTTGCAGGTACCAAAGGTACCTCTAACGTATTTTCAATAGATCCTGACCCTGCATCTACTTTAGTAATACCCCAACCACCTTCTTCATTTACAGCTTTCATTCTTTTATTGAACTCTTGCTCGGTTTCAAACGGGTAATCAGGTTTTTGGAAATTTTCAGTTAATAGATTAATTTTTCCAGTGATATCATCTATTTTTAGTTGGGTCTCAATTTCTAATAAATCTTTATTTGTGAGTAATGGGATGAGTTGATTAGTTTTACTTATGTAACTAATTAGTATTGTTTTTTGTTGGCTATTTAGTTCCTCAGAATTTTGAATTTCATTTTGAATTAATTTTAAATTTTTATTCTCCTTTTTGATTTGTGAAGTGCTTTTGAACTCTCTTTCCTCAATTGGAAATTGATATTTCAATCCAAGAAGAGAGTCATTCACTTTTGCAACTTGGCACAGTTCATTTGCAGATTTAGGATAAAATCCTTTAGCAATATCCCAAGAATAATAGAGCCAAATTAAAAGTAAAAAGCTACTTCCAACAATTACCCAGTGAGTACCACCTAAAGCTCTTTCTGGATTTCCAAATACTGCATCTACTTTTTCAGTTCTTATTAATCTTCGTCCATAAAGAATACAGCCAACAACAGCAAAAAATATTAAAAAAGTTAATATTTGAGTTAACATTTAATTATCTTTCCCCATAATTTCTTCTTCCATGTTCCAGATCATTTCAAGGATTTCTTCTCGTTTTTGAGAAAAATCCTTATTTTTTTTAATTTCTCTTAGGTCCTCTTTTAATCCCATTGAAGCAAATGGTAGATTGTATTCTTTATGTATCCTTCCTGGCCTTGGAGCCATCACATATAATCTTTCACCTAGAAGCAAGGCTTCTTCAACCGAGTGAGTAATAAGAATAATTGTTTTACCAGTTTCCTTCCAAATTTTTAAAACAAGAGACTGCATTTTTTCTCGTGTAAGAGCATCAAGAGCTCCTAATGGTTCATCCATTAAAATTAAATCTGGGTTATTGATTAAACATCTTGCAAGAGCAACTCTTTGCTGCATTCCACCAGATAATTGATAAGTTGGAGTGTTTCCAAAACCTTTTAATCCAACAATCTCTAACCATTCATCAACTTTTTTTTGAGTTTCAACTGGATCTTCTTTTTTCATTCTTAATCCAAAGTTCACATTTTCAGCAACTGTAAGCCATTCAAATAAAGCACCTTGTTGAAAAACCATTCCTCGCTCAACTCCTGGCCCATCTATTTCTTTATTATTAAGAGTAATACTTCCTGAAGTTGGTTTAATAAATCCTGCAGTAATATTTAGTAGTGTGGTTTTTCCACAACCAGACGGCCCAAGTACTGTAAGAAGCTCTCCTTTTTTGAGAGTAAAGTTTAAATCTTTTAATGCGTGTACAGTTTCTCCCTTAGGAGTTTTAAAAATCATATTTAGATTTTGTGAAATTAGATCACTCATAAAGAGACTTTATATTTGAATTTTAAACAAAAAAATAGGCACCAATTTATTACAATTGGCGCCTATTAAAATTTAAATTACCCTAAGATTATAAAGGTAAGAAACTAGTATCTACGTTTCCTCTTGGTGTTCCCATTCCTTTTAGGAATGCATCAAGATTTCCACTTTTCATAGACTGTTTAGTTTCTTCAGGTGTTAGAAATTTGAAACCACTTAAAGTTTCTTTCATATCACCAACTTTCATTTCTGAAGCTTTTGACATTGCATTCATATCGCTTTTGCCAGCTCTATATCTTGCATTTGCTTCATGAGTTACTTCAATAAAAGTTCTAAGCATACCAGGATTTTCCTTCATAAACTTTGTAGTTACTGAAGTAATATCTATTCCAAGTATTCCAGCATCTCTTGCTTCTTGAACAGTAAGTAATCTAGATCCGACTGCAGTTGCAGCTTTAATAGAGTTTCCTCCAAATAAACATGCCATTACAACATCACCGCTTACTAAAGCAGCAGCACCTTCTTCAGGATCCATTTGAATGATATCCATTTTTTTTCTGTCAGCACCTACTACTTTCATACTTTCATCAAAAACATACTCAGCCATTGTTCCTAGAGGAACAGCAACTTTTTTACCCTCTAATTCAGTAGCATTTGCTTTTGTTATGCCTGATGCATTTGATGTTACACAAGTAGTTCCACCCATTCCATACTCCATAGCTATATCAACAAGCTTAATAGGCGCTTTAGATTTTACTGCGTTAATGAAAGGTACTAATCCTTGTGAATAAGAAATATCAATGTCTCCTGCTAACATAGCATCAGTCATTGCTCCACCGTTCGTGAAGTTTGTCCATTTTACTGGTACACCTAAAGCTTTAGCAAAATTTTTCTTTTGCATGTCTTCAAGGTTTGGACTTGGCCATTCTAGAAAGTAAGCTACTCTAACTTCAGTCGCTGCAGAATTTGCAGTAGAAATAGTTAAGTTGAGAGCAACAAAACAACCTAGAAGAAAACTAATTATTTTTTTCATTTTTCCCCTTTTTAATTATTATTTATATATATATTTAAGTTCATAATTTAGCTTATGTAAATGATCATTTAGATTAATTTAAGCTAATCATTTTGATTAAACAATCTTAGGTTGTATAATTATAACCTAGTGTTAAACTAAGAAAATTTTCTAGTTAAAAATAAATAATTAGTCTAGAAACTAAGAACTTACAAAATTTATGAGCACAGATAATAAAACAAAAATTCCAAATTCTTTAAATGAACACTGGATGCCATTTACATCCAATAAAGATTTTAAAGAAAGACCAAGATTAATTACAGAAGCAAAAGGATGTTATTTAAAAAATCATGAGGGTAAAACGATGATCGATGCAAGCTCAGGCTTGTTTTGTAATCCGTTGGGTCATGGAAGAAAAGAGATAATTGAAGCGATTACAAATCAGTTAAAAGTGTTAGATTATTGTCAACCATTTCAACAAGGGTTTGGTGGTTCGTTTGATTTAGCAACTAAAATTTCTAAACACACACCAGGGAATTTAAATAAAATATTTTATACAATTTGTGGCTCAACAGCTGTTGAAACTGCTATAAAAATAGCAATTGCATATCACAAGGCAAGAGGAGAAGGACATAGATATAGATTTGTTGGTAGAGAAAGAGCTTACCACGGTATGAATATTGGGGCAACTTCTGTAGGAGGAATGATAAATAACGTAAAAACTTTTGCAAGCGTTTTAATGCCTGGCGTGCTTCACATGAGACATACTCATCTGCCAGAACATAAATTTGTAAGTGGTCAACCTGAGACTGGCGTAGAGATGGCAGATGATTTAGAGAGAATTTGTATAAATTTTGGTGCAGAGAATATTGCTGCATGTATTGTTGAACCAGTTGCAGGATCTACTGGTACATTGGTTCCACCAAAAGGGTATTTACAAAGATTAAGGGAGATATGTGATAAGCATGGGATACTTTTAATTTTTGATGAAGTAATTACTGGCTGGGGAAGAATGGGCTCAGCGTTTGGTTCACAGGAGTTTGGTGTAACTCCAGATATAATGACAATGGCAAAAGCTACAACAAATGGAATAAGTCCAATGGGTGTAGTTGCATGTAAAGATGAAATTTATGATGGGATAGTAGATAACGCACCAAAAGGAACAATAGAATTGTTTCATGGCTATACATACTCTGGTATCCCTATTTCAGTAGCAGCAGCTCTAGCTGTTCAAGATATTATTGAGAAAGATGATATTTTTAAAAGAGCTAAAGAAATGTCACCTTACTTCCAGGAAGGTTTGTTTTCATTAAAAGATATTGATGTCGTTGACAACATTAGAGGATATGGAATGATGGGTGGAATTGATATTAAAATGGATAAAAAACCTGGCGTTGGAGGCCTAACAACATTCAAACATTGTTATGAAGCTGGAGTAAACTTTAAAGCTACAGGAGACTGCTTGATAATAGCACCAATGTTTATTTCAGAAAAAAAACATATTGATGAAATCATAGAAAAATTAAGGACAGGGATAACAAACTATTCAAAAAGTAAAAAAAATTAATTTTCATTTGGAGGGGTATGAAAATTGGTGTTCCTAAGGAAATAAAACCACAAGAAAATAGAATTGGTCTAACACCAGAAAGTGTGAAAGATCTAATTAAAAACGGTCATGAAGTATTAGTTGAAAATAATGGTGGCTACGAAGCAGGCTTTGAAAATAAGCAATATGAGGATGCTGGCGCTAAGATTGTAAACAAAGCTGAAGATATATTCAATGATTCTGAAATAATTGTAAAAGTTAAAGAACCTCTTTCAAACGAAGTTAAAATGATAAAAGAAGATCAAATTATTTTTACTTATTTACACCTTGCAGCAGCAAAAGAACTTACTAATGGATTAATTAAATCCAAAGGTGTTTGTATTGCATATGAAACCGTTACAGATAATAATGGAAGACTTCCTCTATTAGCACCTATGAGTGCTGTAGCAGGTCGAATGTCTGTTCAAGCAGGCGCACATTGTTTAGAAAAAAATCAAAAAGGGAGAGGTGTTCTTTTAGGTGGTGCACCAGGAGGTGAACCAGCTGATGTTGTTATTCTTGGTGGTGGTGTAGTTGGTGAAAATGCTGCAATAATTGCTACAGGAATGAGAGCAAAGGTTCACGTTGTCGATAAATCAGAGGCGCGACTAAAACAACTTGTGAGTATGTTCGGCGATAAAATTATACCTGAATTAAGTGAAAAATGTGATTTAAACAAACTTATTGCAGAATGTGATTTGCTTGTCGGAGGAGTTTTAATACCTGGAGCAGAAGCGCCGAAATTAGTTACAAAAAAAATGTTAAAAAACATGAAGCGTGGTTCAGTTATTGTTGATGTTGCAATTGATCAAGGTGGATGTGTAGAAACAAGTAAACCAACAACACATGCAAATCCTACATATATAGTAGATGATATTGTTCATTATTGTGTTGCAAATATGCCTGGTGGAGTTCCCAGAACTTCAACATTTGCATTAAACAAAGCAACATTACCATTTCTTAATAAACTTGCAAAAGATGGATATAAAAAAGCTCTTAGTGAAGATAAAAATTTTCTTGCTGGATTAAATGTATGCAAAGGTGATGTGACATATAAAGCAGTAGCGGATATTTTTGGACATAGTTATGTTTCACCTGATAAAGCAATAAACTGATGATTTATATAGGGTAATAAATGTACAGGCCTTTACCAGACGGATTAACAATTAAAAATTCACCAATAGAGGGACTAGGGTTGTTTACTAATGTTGATATAAAAAAAAATACATTTATCGGAGTAACCCATATTAGAGATGAACAATTTGAAAATAAATATATCAGAACACCTTTAGGTGGATTTTATAATCACTCCGATGATCCAACAGTGGTGAGAATGGTAACTGACACTTTGCCTAAACTTAAATTTGGACAAAAACTAGATATTGACGCTACAACAAAAAAATTTCCTGGCAATGATAACGACGGTGAAAACGTTTTTTTTAATCTACAAGAAAAACCAGATGCAAAATACTTTTTTATGGTTGCAGCAAAGGATATAAAAGCTGGAAATGAATTAACTGCGAATTACAATCTTTATACTTACCCAAAAACAGGTGTAGGTTTACAAATGATTTAATTTTTTTTCCCATTTAATTGAACTATTTAAAATTTTTTTTATATCATTATATTTTGGCCTCCATTTAAATATTTTTTTAAATTTACTTGAATTTGCAAACACCTGCCCAACATCACCTGGCCGCCTCTTACCAAATTTTATAATAGTATTGTTTTTTAACTTTTTGAAAATTTTTGATATTTCTAAAACTGAATAACCTTTTTCATAACCGCAATTAAAAGTATTTGATTTAAAATTTTTATTAAGGTAATCAACACACATATCGTGAATATCTGCTATATCTGAAACATGAATGTAATCTCTTATACATGTTCCATCTTTAGTTTTATAATTTGTTCCATGTATGTTTATTTTTGCATTATTTTTAAAAAATTGAATTGCTAAATTTTTTATTAAACGATCATTTCTATTACCAATTTCACCTATTTTTCCTGAGTTGCTTGCACCTGCAACATTAAAATATCTTAAAATAACATATTTAAATTGATATTTTTTAGAAAAATTTTTAATTAAATTTTCTGATTTATATTTTGTAAAAGCATAATAACTTTTTGGATTTGGTTTTTTTGTTTCACTGACCTTTCCTTTTACATTTCCATAAATTGAGCAAGATGATGAATAAATAAAATTTCTAATATTTGTATTTTTACATGCCTGAAGAAGTTTTTGAGTTCCAATTATATTATTTAAATAATATCTTTTCTTAAACTTTTGAGATTCTGCTACACTAGCAAAACTAGCTAAATGAATAATTGTATCTATTTTCTTTTTTAAAATAATTTGTCGCAGTTTTTTTGTATTTCTAATATCAGCCTTTATAAAATGAGTTTTCTTATTAATGAGTTTTCTGCTACCTCGCTGCAAATTATCTACAATTACTATTTTGCATTTAGTCTTGATTAATTTTTCAGCGACATGACTTCCTATATAGCCTGCACCGCCTGTAATTAAAATTTTATTAACTTTATTGATCATTAATTTGGTATAAATATATTAATAATGAAAAAAGATCTCCCAAAAAGCACAAAAGTAGTAGTAATTGGCGGAGGAGTAGCTGGTACCTCATGCGCATATCATTTGGCAAAATTTGGCTGGAAAGATACTATTCTATTAGAGAGAGATCAGCTCACATCTGGAACTACTTGGCATGCAGCAGGTCTTGTAGGTCAGCTTGGTGCATCTCAAACTATCACAAAATTAAGAAAGTATTCTCTAGATTTATATAATGAACTTGAAAAAACTACAGGTTTGTCTACGGGTCTAAAACAAAATGGCGCTATTACCGTTGCCTCAACAAAAGATAGAATGCAGGAACTTTTGAGACAAGCAACAACTGCACAATTGTCCAATGTGGAAGTTCAAATTTTAGATAAAAAAAAAACTAAAGAATTATATCCAGTAATTGAGGACTCAGATATTGAAGGCAGTGTATTCATGCCTAAAGATGGTCAAGCTGACCCTGTTGGAGTTACAAATGTTTTAGCTAAAGCAGCAAGAATGGAAGGTGTTAAAATTTTTGAGAAAACACCAGTTAAAAAAATTTTAGTTAATAAAGGTAAAATTATAGGGGTCGATACCATTTTTGGTAAAATAAATTGTGAGTATGTGGTGCTCGCTACTGGGATGTGGTCAAGACAAATAGCAGAAGATATAAATGTAAGTGTACCCCTTTATCCCAATGAACACTTTTATATCATAACTGAACCAATCAAAAATTTACCAAAAGATTTACCTGTTTTAAGAGATTATAATGCTTGTTTATATTTGAAAGAGGATGCGGGCAAAATGCTTGTAGGAATATTTGAACCAAATGCAAAACCTGCTTTTAAAGAAACTGGAAGAGTACCAGATGATTTTTCTTTTGGAGAATTTCCAGATGATTTTGATCACTTTGAACCATATTTAAAGAAGTCTTTTCATAGATTACCAATGCTCAAAGATGCTGGAATTAGAAAGTTTTTTTCTGGTCCAGAATCTTTTACACCCGATACGCAGTATCTTTTAGGCGAAACAGCAGAAGTGAAAAAATTATATACTTGTTGTGGTTTTAACAGTATTGGAATTGCAAGTGCTGGAGGGGCTGGAAAAGTAACTGCAGAATGGATGATCAATGGGCATATAAATGAAGATTTATTTTCTTTGGATATTAAAAGATTTCAAAAATTTCATTCATCGAAGAAATTTATAATGGAAAGAGTTACAGAAACTCTAGGAGATTTGTATGGTATGCATTGGCCCTACAAACAACACTCAACATCAAGAAACTTTAAATTACTACCCTATCATGACGAATTAAAAAAAGCAGGGGCTTGTTTCGGTGTTACAGCAGGATATGAAAGGCCAATGTGGTACTCATTAAATGGAAAAATTCCAAAGTACGAATATAGTTTTGGTTTTCAAAATTGGTATCCATCAGCAAAACACGAAACAATTAATACCAGAAAAAATGTAGGACTCTTTGATCTATCTTCTTTCTCAAAATTTGATTTAAAGGGTGAAAATGTCCATGATGAATTACAAAAAATTTGCACAGCAAATATAAAGAGTATACCTGGAAAAATAACTTATACTCAAATGCTGAACGAGGATGGAGGAATAGAGGCGGATTTAAGTATTGTATGTATTGATAAAAATTATTTTCGAATAGTAAGCTCTGCAGCAACAAGAGAGCACGATAAAATTCATATTCAAAAACATTTATCTGATAAAATTAAAATGAAAGATGTGACAGATGATTATTGTTGTTTTGGTTTGTTTGGACCTAAAAGTAGAGAAATGATGCAAAAGATGAGCAGTGATGATTTTTCTAACGAAAATTTTAAATTTGGTTCTGCAAAATTTATAAAAATAAAAGATATTGATATATGGGTACAACGCTTGTCCTATGTTGGTGAATTAGGATATGAGCTTTATGTAAAAAATGAAGATGCAAAAAAACTATATAATCTTGTACTTTTAGATGGAAAAATCTTCGAAATGTCTCATTGTGGTATGCATGCAATGGATATAATGAGAATGGAAAATGGTTTTTTACACTGGGGTCATGATATTTCCGCTGAGGAAAATCAATATCAAGCAGGCTTAAGCTTTGCTATTAGTTATAAAAAAAATATTAATTTTATAGGCAGAAATGCATTATTAAAAATTAAAGATAAATCTCCTTCTAAGCAATTTGTAATGTTAACATTAAAAAACAGTAAACCAGGGGAACCTCTTTTATTGCATGAAGAGCCTATTTATTTGAATAATGAAATTATTGGAAGAACAACATCAGGAAATTACTCTTTTTGTTTTAATAAAAATTTAACTTTCGGTTATGTGGGTGGCGAAATTCCAAAAGAGAAGCTTCAAAATGAGAGGATTTTTGTAGAGGTTGCTAAAAAAAGGTATGAAGCTGAATTTCAAGCAGAAAGTTTAAATAAAAATAACTTTAAATCAATTTAAACTAGAATACTCAATCTGATCTCTCAAAGTTATTTGAAACCTCAAATTGAACAACCTGTAGATTGTAAAATCGAATCACGCGTGATTAAATATACTATGTCTTCAGAACAAGTTACTAATAAGAATAACCAGCAATTTATAATTGATGGAGAAGATCTTTCAATAGACTTAGAACATAATATCGAAAAGAAAAAAAGCATTAAAGTAGATATAAATGTACTAATGGACAAGGTAAGAGAAGAAAAGAAAAAAGAAAAGAAAGAAAACCTAATATTTGTAAGTTTAATCGCATCTGTAGTTTTGATTACAGGAGCAATTGCATCATTCTAAAAATTTAATTTTTATACATTCTTGCAGCGTTAAACAATTTACAACTCATCTCAGAAATTTTATTGACATTTTCTAATCTATATTTATCAATCTCCTTTACATTGCTAGAGTCAGATACAACGTAAAGACCATTTTCTTTTTTATTTATAAATCTATTTTTCATTAAAAAATTTAATTTTCTAATTACTGTTGGTCTTGGTATCCCAGTTAAATCAGAAATTGTCATTGCATTAAGGCCCAACGTTTCAGTCAAAGATAAAAGCTCACTTAGATAAGTGTCTTTTACTTTATCAGGATATTTAGCAGATGATTTGATTTTTTTTGTTAAAGCTAAATTTTGATTATAAACAATCATTGCCCAAATTTGAAAAGTCTCGTAATCTCTAAAAAACTTTTTTTTAAAGGTAGTCAGCATTTCAATTTGAAATTTTAAAAAATAATTCCAGCAATGTGTATAATTATTTTTTATTAATAATTCAAAATCTATCGAAGATATTTGTTGTTTTATAATATTAGATTTTTGTAAATGTCTCGATAGATTTGCTAAAAATTTAGATATTAAGTGTATTGATGTAGTAGGTTTTTGCAGATTATAAGCTTTCCTATTTACCACAACAGCTTTTTTATTTTTTTTTATTATACCAATTTTCTCTAATTCTAAAATTTTTCTACGAGCAGTTTCTTTTGATATCGAAAGTTCCTTAGCTATATTAACTATATTAAATTTCGTTAGTTCATATTGGTCAACATTATAGAATTGATCAAAATCATATTTTTTAAAATATTCTGCATAACCATCAAAAGTTTTACTTACCAAACTCATTAAGATAAAGTATTTATCTAAATCCTTGAAGGTTATGTAGGCATTATTTAGCCAAACTCTTTGCAGTTCAAAATAATCTGTGATTATTTCTATATAGTTTTTAGTTAGGGTATTATAAACTTGTGATACCTCAACCTCTGTTGAAAAATTTAATCTAATTTCCTTTGACATTATGTTTTTTACAAATAATTAATCTAGAATAAAAAAAAATTATGTAAATTAATATTATGGAATTTGTTAAATTAGTGGGACCTTTTGGTGTTTTTTTTATAATGTTTGCCTTAGGTTTAAATTTAAAGATTAATAGATTTTTAAGAGTATTTAGCAAACCTAAAAACTTTATAGTTGGAATTTTATGTCAAATAGTTGTCCTTCCAATAATTGGTTTGATAATCATAAATTATTTACCGATGGATAAGGAATTTCAAATAGGAATTTTTCTTCTGTTGATTATGCCATCAGCTGCTATGTCTAATTATGCAACAAGAATAGCAAATGGTAACGTTACATTGTCAATTTGTTTAACATCGGTATGTGCATTATTTTCTTTTATAACGGTGCCATTATATTTAAATCTTTTCTCTAATTTTTTGTACAACTATGGTTTTGACTTACAATTGTTTACATTTTCTGTTAAGACTTTTTTATTTATAACATTACCAGTTTTTATAGGAATTTTTTGTAGAGAAAAATTTCCCGATTTTTTTCAAAAATATACTTTTACTCTTGATCGATTAGCGTTCATTCTTTTTTTATCGATTGTTTTTATAGCTATTTATACCGAAAAAAATAACCTAGTAAGTTATTTTGATGATGTTGGGGTCACAATGAGTTTAATTTTAGTTTTAGTGTTTCTATCGTCATTTATTATTACTCAAATATTTATTGATGATGTTTCATCAAAAAGAGCAATTAGAATTGAGGCATTATTACAAAATGGCGCTATGGGATTTGTAGTTGGCTCATTACTTTTTTCTGAAATTCAATATCTAATTCCAATAACTATTTATGCGCTATTGCAATACTGTTTTCTTTTATTTTATTTAGGAAATATGAAGATAAAAAGTTAATCTGGATCAAATGATTAATTTATTTTACAAACCTTATTTATATTATAATTTATTCATACGTCATAAAATTCAAAATAAAAGATTGACCTATTCTCAATTTCAGGAAGATTTATTTATTAATAGTTATTTCAAAAATAAATCCGATGGCTTTTATATAGATATTGGTTGTTACCACCCAGTAAAATATAGCAATACTGCATTAATTTATAATAAAGGTTGGTCAGGAGTAAATATTGATCTTAATCAGACGTCAATTGATCTATTTGATATTGCGAGGGAAAGAGATAAAAATATTTGTGCTGCGCTATCTAATAAGAATGAATTTTCCGAATTTTATTTTGATCATTTATTAAGTCCAGTTAATACATTAAGCAAGGAATTTTCCACGTTAAGTTCTAAAAGTATATCAAGAAATAAATATGTTAAAAAAAATATTCAAAAATATACTTTTAATAAAATTGTTGAAAAATATGAATTGAAAATTCCTGACATAGATTTATTAAACATTGATGCAGAAGCACATGATTTTGAAGTTCTTGAGGGATTTGACCTTAATAAATATAGGCCAAAAATAATATGTGTTGAGTTGTACGATTCAAAATTAGAATTGAAAGAAAAAAAATTTATAGATTATTTATCAGGCTATAAATATTCAATAATTAAAAAAATTGGACCAAATGGAATTTTCTGTTTTAAGAAGTAGATTTTATTTAGCTAAGATGGTAAAATAAATTTTATTAATTTCTTAATAAATCTTTTTAGGTAAAATAATTGTGTGACTAGGAGAATGAAATAGAAAGGCAATTATGAAGCGTGTAGAAAAAAAAAGACATTTAGCAAAAACAATTACGTGGAGAATAATAGCAAGTTTAGACACTTTTATTATAGCGTGGCTCATAACTGGCAAATTTGATTGGGCAGGTACAATAGCTGGAATGGAAGTGCTGACTAAAATGTTTCTTTACTATTTTCACGAAAGAGCTTGGTACAAGTTTAGTAAATTTGGTGTAAGTAAATAATTTGGAATACAAAAACTTGTTTCAAAAAAAAATAAAAGTAGTATATATCAACATTAATTAAATGGCGGGGTAGCTCAGTTGGTTAGAGCGCGGGACTCATAAGCCCGAGGTCAGTGGTTCGATCCCACTTCCCGCTACCACTAATCAATTAATTTTTTTAAATAATTTGAATATTCACAATTTCCATAAAACTGTATAGCGTTTTTAACTTCTTTTTTGGAAATCCATTTATTGTTTAAAGCTATTTCCTCTAAACATGCAATCTTAAAACCTTGTCTATTCTCTATAGCTGATACAAAAGAACTAGTTTTGTAGAAATCTTCAATTGAACCTGAGTCTAGCCATGCTCCACCTCTACCTATTAAATCTGCAGTTAATTTTTTGTTTTTTTTATATTTATTTATTAAATCAACAATTTCTAATTCCTTTCTTTTTGATGGTTTAAGTTTTTTTGCATAATTTACAACATTGTTATCAAAAAAATACAAACCAGTTATAGCAAGATCTGAAAGAAATTTTTTCGGTTTTTCTTTTATACTAATAACCCTTTTTCTTTTATCTATTTTAGCAACTCCATAAAGTTCTGGTTTATTTACTTTATGTAAAATTATTTTTGCACCTTTTTTTAATTTTACAGAATTTAATAATTGTTTAGTTAAATTTTGACCATAAAAAAAATTATCACCAAGAATTAATGCTACATTATCTTTTCCAATAAAATTTTGTCCTAATAAGAAAGCATCTGGCAAACCTCTAGGAGAGGATTGTTCTTTATAAGTGATATTTACTCCAAAGTTATTACCATTTGGAATTATTTTCTTATATTGCGAGAGTTGTCCCTTGTTAACAATAATTAATATATCTTTTATTTTTGCTAACATTAGAATTGAGAGTGGGTAAAAAATTAAAGGTTTATCATAAATTGGAAGCAATTGTTTATTCACTGCTTTTGTAAGCGGGCTCATTCTTGTTCCCATTCCACCTGATAATATTATACCTTTTTTAATCACTTAATTTTATTACCTAATCTTGCAGTTATGTCTTTTTTTTTTAAACTTAAATAATATCCTGGATTTCTTAAATACCAATCAAAAGTCATACTCAAACCTTTATGAATATTTATTTTTGGTTTCCACTTAAGTTTTTTAATTAATTTATTACTATTAAGAGCATATCTAACATCATGACCTGGCCTATCTTTTACAAATTTAATATTTACGTTTTTCCCAATCTTAAATTTTGATTTTGCCACTTTGATTAAAAGTTTTGAAATTTTAATATTATTTAGATTTAAGTTAGATCCAATATTATAAAAATTTCCAGTTTTTCCTTTCTCTAAAATTTTTACTAAAGCATCGCAGTGATCATCAACATAAATCCACTCTCTTGAATTTTTACCTTTTCCATAAATTGGTAAGCTTTTGTTATTAAAAATATTATAAATTAATTTAGGAATTAATTTTTCAGGGTGTTGTCTTGGACCATAATTATTTGAGCAATTAGTAATAATAGCAGGAATTTTAAATGTTCTAATGTATGAATACACCAAATGATCAGATGAAGCTTTTGATGCCGCATAAGGTGAGCTAGGTTTGTATGCATCTTCTTCCCTCGATCTTCCCGTCAAAACATCTCCAAATACTTCATCAGTTGAAATATGAATTAATAAAGAATTTTTATTTCTCTCAACAAATTTCCTAAAAGCTTGCAATAATTTAAATACCCCTAAAATATTACTTTTTATAAAACTTTCTGGTCCATCAATAGATCTGTCAACATGAGTTTCAGCAGCAAGATTAAAAATTGCATAAGGCTTGTATTTCTTTAAAATCTTAAAAATTTTTTTGTCATTATTTATATCAATTTTAAAAAATTTATAATTCCTATTATTTATGAATTTTTTTACATTATAAAAATTTGAGGAATAAGAAACCTTATCAATATTAATAACAAAATATTTTTTTTTAAGAAGAATTTTAATTAAATTACTGCCTATAAAGCCAAGGCCGCCAGTAACTATAACTTTTTTCATTATTTTTTTTACAACAATTGTCTATTTAAGTATACTTTTTTAAATTTTAATGAAATTAAATTTAGACGATATAACATTTATAATTGTAACTTATAAAAGTGAAAATATTATTCAAAATTGTTTAAATTCACTTCCTAAGAACTCAAAAAAAATCATTATCGAAAACTCAAATAACATTAATTTAGAAAAAGATTTAAAATCAAAATATGACAATATTGAGGTAATAATCTCAGATAATATAGGTATGGGCGCAGGAAATAATTTGGGTTTAAAAGCTTGTAAAACTAATTATGCGTTTGTATTGAACCCAGATACGAAATTACACATCAATACACTAAGCAAGTTGATAGAGGCATTAAATAATGTATCTGAATTTACTTTAGCATCACCTTTAAATGATAATAAAAATTTTCCAAACTATAAAAGGGTAATCTCATCTAAAAATACGAATACTAATATTTTATTAGTTGAAAGTATTGATGGATTTTCAATGTTATTCAATCTTCAAAAGTTTAAAGAAAAAAATTTTTTTGATGAAAATTTTTTTCTTTTTTTAGAGAATGACGATCTTTGCTTAAGAATAAGAAAAAAAAATGAATATATATATGTTGTTACAGACTCTCTTGTAAATCACAAAGGCGGTATTAATACAAATAAAAAACTTGAATATTTAAGAAACTGGCATTGGATGTGGTCTAAGTTTTATTTTAATAAGAAGCATTATGGTTTCTTAAATGCTATCATAAAAATTTCTTTAAATTTAAGCTCAGCAGGTTTCAAATATTTAATTTATTTATTTCTTTTTAATTCACATAAAAAAAAAATATATAAAATGAGACTTTGTGGAATTTTTGCATCTGTAATTGGAAAAAAATCTAGTTTTAGAATAGATAATTAGTGTCCAGGAAATTCTATTAAATTTTCAACTTTGTAATTTTTTTTCCTTAAATTATCACAACCTCTTAAATCAAATAAATTTATTACAAAAATAAATCCTGCAGTTGTTCCATGAGATATATTTACCAGTTTTGCTGCCGCTTCAGCCGTACCACCAGTAGCAATTAAATCATCGATAATTAATATTTTGTCATTTTTTTTTATAGAGTCTTTATGCACCTCAATAGTAGCTTTTCCATATTCGAGTTCAAAATCAACAGAGTATGTTTCAGACGGGAGTTTATTTTTTTTTCTTAGCATAATAAAAGGTTTCTTGGCTAAATATGATACAGCAGAAGCAAATACAAATCCTCTAGATTCTATAGCAGCAATTTTATTAAAATTAAAATTTTGAGATTTTTCAAATATTAAATCTATACAATGAGCAAATGCTTTTTCATCTTCAATTAAGGTAGTGATATCTCTAAATAAAATTCCCTTTTTTGGATAATCAGGTATTGATCTGATATAATCTTTTAAATCCATAAATTTTTAAGTTATAAATAATTAAAGCATTTTAAATAATATGACAAATAAATTAGCAATTATTGGCGGAAGTGGGTTGTATGACGTGGAAGAATTTAAAGATAGAGAATTTTTAGATGTAAAAACATCTTGGGGAAATACATCTGATAAAATATTAAAAACTAAATATAAGGGTAAAGAAGTTTATTTTTTACCAAGACATGGTAGAGGGCATTATATTTCACCATCTAAAATTAATTTTAGAGCGAACATTGATGCATTAAAACAACTTGGTGTAACAGATATTGTATCTATTTCTGCTGTAGGATCTTTAAAAGAAAACCTCCAACCAGGAAAATTTGTAATTGTAGATCAATTTATTGATCGTACATTTTCAAGGAATAAAACCTTTTTTGACGATGAGATAGTTGCTCATGTCTCAATGGCTCATCCTACTTCAAATGGTCTTATGAATGCTTGTGAGGAGTCAATCAAAAAATCTGGTATTGATTACCAAAGAGGAGGAACATACCTTGTAATGGAAGGACCACAATTTTCAACACTTGCTGAATCAAATTTATATAGAAATTGGAAAGCTGATGTTATTGGAATGACTAATATGCCTGAAGCAAAATTAGCTAGAGAAGCAGAAATAAGATATGCATCCATATCAATGGTTACAGATTATGATTGTTGGCATCCAGATCATGAAAATGTCGATGTTCAAAAAGTTATTAAAGTCCTTTTTGATAATGCCGCTAAGGCAAAGGACATGATTAAAAATTTAATAGATTGTTATGAAAAGGGCATAGACCCTAATGATCCGACTAATAATTGTTTAGATGTTGCAATTATAACTGCTCCAGAAAAAAGAACCGAAAAAACTAAAAATAAACTTAAATTTATAGCAGGGAGAGTTTTGGGTAAATGACAAAGAAAAAAGAATTGAAGGGTCAATGTGGGTGTGGAAATGTAAAATACACTATCAAAGATGAACCATTATTTACTCAAGCCTGTCATTGTAAAGATTGTAAAATTTCTACAGGGTCATCCTTCGTAATTCACACTATGGTTTTAGATAAAGATTTAGAGGTGAAAGGGGATGTAGCGTCTATAGAATTACCAACAGGCAGTGGGAAGGGCGTAAATGCTTATTTTTGTATTATTTGCGGTGTTTACGTTTACTGCAAATATAACATTGCTGAAGGCAGAGTTGCTATTAGAACTCAAACTCTAGAAAATCCGATTACACCACAAGCACATATCTTTATAAAAAATAAAGATCCATGGATAGAAATAACAGATAACAAAATCTGTTATGATAAATTTTACAATAGAGATAAAATTTGGCCTAAAAAAAGTTTAGATAGAATTAAAAATGAAAATTGAATCAAAAGAATATCGTACAATTTGGTTTGAAAATAATATTGTCAAAATAATTGATCAAACAAAACTTCCACATAAATTTTTAATTAAGGACCTTAAAACTATAAAGGATGTAATAAATGCAATTAAAAAGATGGAAGTGAGAGGCGCACCATTAATAGGTGCTACAGCCGCTTATGGGCTTGTATTATCTATTTTAGAAAATAAAGATCAATCTTTTTTGAAAAACTCAGCAAACGACTTAATTAAATCAAGACCTACAGCAATAAATTTAAAATGGGCTGTTGATAGAATGATGAAAAATATCTCAGGAGTGAATAGTGATAAAATTTTTGAAATAGCTTTAAATGAAGCTAAAAAAATTTGTAAAGAAGATGAAAAATTTTGTGAAAATATTGGATTACATGGTTTAAAAATAATTGAGGAGATCCATAATAAAAAAAAAGATACTATTAATATTTTAACACATTGTAATGCAGGATGGCTTGCAACAATAAATTGGGGAACCGCAACCTCTCCTATATATCACGCGCATAAGAAAGGAATCCCCTTGCATGTCTGGGTAGATGAGACAAGACCTAGAAATCAAGGAGCAAATCTTACATCATTTGAGCTTAATGAAGAGCATGTCCCAAATACAGTAATTGCAGACAACACAGGAGGATTATTAATGCAAAGGGGAAAAGTTGATATGTGTATTGTTGGAACAGACAGAACTTTAGCAAATGGAGATGTTTGCAATAAAATTGGCACGTATCTTAAAGCTTTGGCAGCAAAAGATAATAATATTCCTTTTTATGTAGCATTACCCAGTTCTACAATTGACTGGAATATTAAAGATCATAAAGATATTCCTATTGAAGAGAGAAATTCTGAGGAACTATCATACATTGAAGGATTAGACGATAAAGGGAATGTTAAAAAATTACAAATTTATCCTAAAAAAAGCAAAGCAATGAACTTAGCATTTGATGTAACTCCAGCTAAATATGTAACAGCTTTCATTACAGAAAAAGGGGTTTGCGATGCAACAACTGAGGGACTTAAAAATTTATTCAAATGAAAAAAAATTTATATTTTATACTTTTTTTGATCATAGCGTTTATTATGCTTTATATATCGAGAATTGAATATGGGTCTCATAGTTTAGATAAATCAATGAAAGCATGCATTATTGCTCAAAAAAAATTAGATAAGAATAAAAATATTGATGATATCAAATCTTTTTGTGAAAGAGAAATTAACAAAAAACTTAAAAAATAATGTCAGAAATAAAAAAGGAGGTAATTAAGTATGCAAAAAAACTTAACACTGAAAACCTTTCACCTTTGAGATCTGGCAATATTTCAATGAGAGGAATTAATAATGGAATAGATGGATTCTTCATTACACCTTCGGGTATTAAATACGAAGATTTAGTAGCTGAAAGTATAGTTTTTCTTGAATTAAACGAAACAAACAACTTAAAAAAAATTTCAGACAAAACTATAAATCCATCTTCAGAATGGCGTTTTCATCAAGATATTTATATTAATAAAATAGATGCCGAAGCAATAGTTCATGCCCATTCAGCAAATGCTACAGCTGTTTCAGCACACGGCAAAAATATCCCAGCATTTCATTATATGGTCGCATTAGCAGGTGGAAATAATATTAAATGTGCAGAATATGCAACCTTTGGTACAAAAGAACTCTCTCAAAATATTCTAAATGCACTAGAGGAAAGAAAAGCTTGCCTTATGTCTAATCATGGCCAGGTTGCATTTGGCAAATCTCTTTACGAAGCATTTGAACTTGCTCAAGAGATTGAAAATATTTGTCATCAATACATAAATACAATAAAGTTAGGAAAGCCCAAGATTCTTTCAGATAATGAAATGAATAAAATCTTGGAAAAAACAAAAAATTATAAAAAAAATTAATAATTTTTTATGACAAAAGTTGGTGAACATATAACATTGGATATTATCGGTACTGTTAAAGAGTATGATCCAAAATTTTTTGAGAAATTGGTATATAAAATTGCAAAAAAAGCGAAGGTAACAGTTCTAGAAATATCAAAATATAAATTTGAACCACAGGGTTTTACCCTAGTAGCTCTTTTAGCTGAAAGTCATATAAGTTTTCACACTTTCCCTGAAAAAGGAATTATAAGTTTTGATTTTTTTACATGTGGTAAGGTTAATCCTATAGTTGCTTTAGATATTATAAAAAAAGATATTAAACACAAAAAAATTGTTAAAAAAGAATTTAATAGAGATAATATTATTTACTATGACGATATTTATAGTTCGCCAGGACTTAAAAAGTATTATTTGGTAAAAGATGTTTTGGAAGATTTTAATTCCAAAGTTGGCCAGCACATTGAAATTTTAAATCTTGAACAGTTTGGAAAATCTTTATTTATTGATAATGAACTTCAAGTTGCTGAGAGCGATGAGCATTTGTATAGTTCAACTTTCGTTAATTCTGGCATTAAATTAAATCCCCAAAAAGATAAATCTGCAATTATTGGCGGTGGTGATGGAGGTGTTGCTAGAGAGTGCATTTCACAAGGATTTAATTATATAGACTGGTTTGAATTGGATCCTGAAGTGGTCGAAGTATGTGAAAAACATTTAAGTAAAATAGGTAAAAAAGCTACCACAAAAAATTCAGTTAAGTGTGTTTGGGGTGATGCTTTTGAAAGCATTAAAAAAATTGAAGATAATAAATATGATAAAATATTTGTAGACCTTAATGATGATCAGTATTGTATTGATCTTGCTGCAAAAAATATCAATTCACTTAAAAGAATTTTGAAGCCAAATGGAACAATAACTGCACAGGTTGGCAGTCAGGATAAAAAACCGAAACAAGTTAAAAAATGGCTCAATTTATTTGAAAAAAGCTTCAGTAATACATCCTTGGATAGAATCTATATACCAAGTTTTGACTGTTCTTGGAATTTTGCTTCTTCATTAAATAAATAATTTCTTTTTAAATCATATAATTTGTGAAATACTTATTAAAAAAATATTGGAGGCGATATGAATATTATTAAAAAATTTAGCTTAGGAGTTTTGATTACTTTGTTTTTATCATTTTCTGCTAATGCTGATAAAATTAAAATTGGAACAGAAGGAGCATACCCACCTTGGAATTCAAAGGATGCTTCTGGTAAACTTATTGGATTTGAGGTTGAGCTTGCTTGGACACTTTGCAGATATATAGGTAAACAATGCGAGATAGTTGAGCAAGATTGGGATGGAATGATACCAGCCCTTATTATGAGAAAGTTCGATGCAATAATGGCAGGTATGTCAATAACTGCAGAAAGACAGAAAGCAATTAGTTTTTCTCAAGGTTATGCCGACGAAGTTGCATCACTCGCGGTGATGAAAGGTTCAAGTTTAGAGGGCATGGAGACACCAGCTGGAATTAATCTTACTAAACCGAATGCTGCAGCAAAAAAAGCACTTAAAACTTTGACAGCTGGTTTAGCAGGTAAAACAGTGTGTGTGCAAACTGCAACAATTCACCAAAACTTTTTAGACTCGGGTGATGTTGGAAAAGTAAATGTAAGAACATATAAAACTCAGGACGAAGTAAACTTAGATTTAGCATCTGGTAGATGTGATGCTGCATTAGCTGCTGCTGTAGCTTTTAGTGATTATGCAGAAAAATCAGGTAAACCAGTTGTGTTAGTTGGACCAACCTTTTCAGGTGGTGCATTTGGTAATGGTGTAGGTGTTGGTATACGAAAAGATGACACAGAGTTACTAAACGCTTTTAATAAAGCAATTGACAAAGCAAGAAAGAACGGCGACATTAGTAGAATTGCTACTAAGTGGTTCGGCTTTGATGCATCTATGTAAATAATTTTAGATTTGGCGACTATAATTTATAGTCGCCGGTCTGTATGGAACTTCTTTCATTCGGAAAAACTGGCTGGGGCGATGAACTGTTAATCGCAACCATGATGACAATTGCTGTTTCAATAACAGCTATGCTCATAGGATTTATTTTTGCTTTAATATTTACCCCACTAAAATTATCCAAAAGTAAATTTTTAAATCTTATAGGAAACTGTTACACCACAGTTATAAGAGGAGTTCCTGAATTATTGGTTATTTATTTATTTTTCTTTGGTGGAAGTGGAGCAGTTATGTATGTTGCTTCTATATTTGGATACAATGAATATATTGAAATTAACGCATTTATAACTGGGTCTTTTGCAATTGGCATTATCTCAGGAGCTTATTCAACAGAAGTTTTTAGAGGAGCAATTCAATCAATTGATAAAGGACAATTTGAGGCCTCAAAGGTTTTAGGTTTAAAAAAACCAGTTCATTTTTTTAAGGTGATTATGCCTCAAATGTTAAGACTTGCCATTCCTAACTTAAGCAATGTTTGGCAAATTACTTTAAAAGATACTTCACTTATCTCAGTAACGGGTTTAGTTGAAATAATGAGGCAATCTTACATTGCTGCTGGATCGACAAGGGATCCATTATTTTTTTATTCATTTGCTGCGGTTTTATATTTATTGCTAACATATTTAAGCATGAAGTTAATAAATAAATTAGAAGTTAGATACAGCAGGGGCTATTGATGGATTTTGAACTAATGATAAATAGTTTTCCAAAGCTACTTAATGCTACTTTAGTAACACTAAAACTATTATCTGCATCATTAATTTTTGGATTAATTATTGGTCTTTGTTTTGCAATTTTAAGAATTAATAAAAACCCAATTTTAAATAAATTTGCCTACGGTTATTCTTATGTATTTAGAGGGACACCACTATTGGTTCAAATATTCATCATTTATTTTGGTTTAGGTCAAATAGATTATTTACGATCAACAGTATTATGGGTAATTTTAAAAGAACCTTATTGGTGTGCTATAATTGCTTTTTCACTTAATACTGGAGCTTACACATCTGAAATATTACGATCTGCATTTCAAACAATTAAACCTGGAATTATTGAGGCAGGTCAGAGTTTGGGAATATCTAGTAAAATTATATTTTATAAAATTCAAATTCCTATCGCCATAAGACAATCTTTACCAGCTTACGGCAATGAAATCATTTTAATGATGAAAGGCACTTCTTTAGCAAGTACTGTTACTTTGATGGATTTGACTGGAGTTGCAAAATATATAATTTCAACGACTTTTAAACCTATTGAAGTATTTATTGTTGCTGGTGGTATTTACTTATTTATAACTTTTATAATCCACAATGTGATTAAATTTTTGGAAAAAAAATACAGTTTCAATTAAAGAATAACCAAATCTAGTTTTTGCTTACCAAGCCTTTCGTTACCTTTGTCATTAACCAAATATGTTTCTCCTAAATTCATCGCTAATTGATTTTCTGAGTCCATTAAAATCATATGTATAAAGAATACATTCCCAGGTTCTATAACATAAGAGTTGCCAGTGTATAACATTGGCCAGTCCATCCAATTGGGGGAAAATGTAGCGCCTAAAGAGTAACCACACGCATTCATTCTTGCTTTATTAAAACCAAGATCATCAAAAGTTTTCGCATGTGTGTCAAAAACTTCCCCGATTTTACTTCCTGGTTTGAGTTTATTTTCGCAATTTTTTAGTGCTTCAACACAAGCCTCATGCATTTTATGATGTTTGGGATCCGCTTTACCAATGGGAATAGTTCTAAACATTGCCGAATGATAATGTTTATATGTACCAGCCCATTCCACAGTTAATTGATCTTGGTTACTCAAAATTTGTTTTTCTGCTTGATAACGACATAGCAAAGCATTTTTTCCTGAGCCAATAATGAATTCGTTCGCAGGATAATCCCCACCTCCCTCAAAAATAACTTTATTCATTTCAGCTAGTATTTTTGACTCACTCACGCCAGCTTTTGCATGTTTCCAAACTTCATTTAAAGCTTTATCAGCAAGATCCGCAGCTTTTTTAACATAAACAATTTCTTCTTTAGATTTAACAACCCTTAATTTTGTTATTAAGTCTGATTTATCTTCAACACTACAATAATTTTCTAAAGATTTATTCAGTCTTAAAGCATTTCTTCCAGTTAAGCCGTAAGCTTCATATTCAACTCCTAATTTTTTACCTTTAAGATCCAACTCATCTAAAATGACTTTTAGATCATTTGCTGGATTGGAACCCTCTTTATCAACCCAAATTCTAATATCTTTTATGTTTGATGTATTTTGAGCCTGTCGTAAATCAGGAGCTCTAGTTAGTAATATTGTATTACCATTTTTATCTAAAACAAGAGTTTGAAAAAAAACATATCCAAAAGTATCATAACCAGTCAACCAATACATAGACTCTTGTCTAAACATTAGAAGAGCATCTAGATTTTGTTCTCCCATTGACTTTAAAACTTTTTTTTGTCTATTTAAAAATTCTTCTTTTGAAAATTGCAGACCCATTAAATAATTTAATAACCAGTATATTCTTTAATTTCCTTAATAATTGATCCGGTATGATTATTTATCTCTAATTTAATTTTTGCCCGATCGTCATTAAGAAAATGTACATCTCTTGAAAGTTTAATAAACTTCTCTGAAAAATCTTTATCTTTTTCACATTGTCTTTTTTCATCCTCAATGACCCAAAGTTTAGAATTAATTTCTTTAAGTGAGCGATATAGTTTACTTAGCTTATCATCAGATTTTACATTTTTTTCCAACTGTTCTTTTAATATAGAGTGTTCATTATTGATGAATTTTAATTTTTCAGGATCTTTTATTTTTTCTTGTTTGATCTCTAAAATAGAAATTTTGTCTAAAAGTTCTCCAATTGAAACTTCAACAAGTATTTTATTCATAAATTTTTATATTATGTTAAGTTGTTTAAAATATGTCTAATATTTTAATTATTAAACATGGATCTTTAGGTGATATAGCCCAAGCAAGTGGCGCAATTCAAGATATTTATGAAAACAACAAGGATCATAAGCTTTATGTTATGACCTCTAAACCCTACTTAGACTTGTATAAAAAAAACCCTCTCATTACTGATGTAATTCTAGATAAACGATTATCTAGATTTAATCTTATTTATTTATATTTATTAATGAGAAATATAAAAAAATTTAAATTTATAAAAGTATTTGATTTACAAAATTCATCAAGAACTTCATTCTATAAAAAAGTATTATTCCCAAATTCAAATTATAATTCCTGGTCATCATCGGAAACAACATTGCCCCCAAATACCACAAAAGAGGAATTTGATAAACTTTCAGTTTTAGAGAGATTTGACCATCAATTAAAAACTTCTGGATTAAACACTAAACATACTCTCAAACCAAATTTTGGTTGGTCTTGTTCAGATATATCAGAAATTAATTCTAAATTTAAATTAGGAAAATATATTATTTTATTTCCATTTTGTTCACCACACCTTCATTTAAAAAAATGGCCCTATTACAATGAACTTATTAAATTAATTAAAGATGAGTTAAAAAATGAGTATAAAGTTGTAATTGCACCAGGGCCCAATGAACTACAAGAGGCACAAAATTTTAATGCGGAATGTATTTTAGATAATGGTAAAGCTCTTAAAATTCCTCAACTTTCATCTCTTATTAAAAAAAGTTCTTTTGTAGTAGCTAATGATACAGGACCAGCACATATGTCAGCTCATCTTGGTGTTAAAGGTATTGCTATTTTTGGATCTCATACAACCGCTTACAAGGTAAGCATTGAAAGGGAGAAATTTAAAGCAATTCAAGTTGCTGATTTAAAAAAGTTAAGTGCAAGAAAAGTTTTTGAAAAAATAATTCTATAAAATTTTTTGATAACTTTTAATTATTTTATCCCAATAAAAGTTTTCTGAAAATTTTTTTGCTTCTTTTCCATATTCTTTATACTTATGATCTTTAAGCATTTTATCTAATGAGGAATAAATTTCCTCAAGATTATTTCCATCACAAATTAATCCTGTCTTTTCATGTATTATTGCATCTGAAGCTCCACCATCTTTTCCGCCAATAGAAGGAATCCCATATTGCGCAGCTTCAATATAAGCAATACCAAAACCCTCGACTGATTTATTATGAATTATAGAGGGCATTACAAAAATATTTGATTTGCATATTAAGGCATTCTTAAGTTCTGTTTCAACATTCTTTAGAAAAATAACATGGTTATTTAGGTTGAGTTCATTAACTAATTTTTTTAAATTTTGCTCCTCATCTCCATAGCCAATACAAATATAGATAATATTTGGATACAGTTCTTTTAAATTTCTAATTGCCATAATTACTTTTTCATGATTTTTTCTTTTGTCGAATCTAGAAACGGTAATTAATCTATTTGATTTTCCATTAAAAATCTTTTCAGCTTGATCCAAATTTTTTTTAGAAATCTCTTTTACTGCATCAACCCCTGGATTAATTACATCTATTTTATTTTCATTTACACCCATATTTATTGCTAAATTTTTTGTAAAAATTGAGTTTGCTATTACATGATCAACATTATTTAAAATATTTATTAATCTTTTATTTTGTTTTGAGCCTTTTTCATGATTAATTTCTTTCGAATGAATTAAGCATATTTTTTTTTTACTAGTGTTAATGAGCTCTAAACTCTTCCAGTGATCAGCAATTATACAACTAACATTTTTGTTATTTTTTATAAATTCATTAATTAAATAAGATTTTCTATATTTTCTAAGTAATTTTGGCCCTCCAATTCTTTCAATAGAAAAATTAACATTATTATCAAAACTCAAATAATTTTTATGATAATCGGCAAAAACTTTTACAATATTTAATTTAGATAAAGATTTAGTTAAACCATACATTAGATTTTGCATACCGCCAATTTCAGGAGGGAAATTTCTAGTTAAAATTAAAAACATTTATTTTATCCACTTTATATTACAGCCCATACTTGGATGTTGTTTCTCAGGTCCTTGACCTGTTTTTGAAATTAAAGTTAAAGCTTTAAATAACTCACTCTCACCGTCATCTATAGGTTTTAAGTCTTTTAACTGTTTAATTCTACCTCTGTACTGAAGTTCCAAGTTTCCATTATAAGCAAAAAAGTCTGGTGTGCAAACAGCGTCATATGTTCTAGCTACTTCCTGTGTTTCATCATGAAGGTATGGAAAAGAAAAATTATTTTCTTTTGAAAAGATAATCATATTTTCAAAAGAGTCCTCTGGATAATTTTTTACATCATTAGAACATATTGCAATTGAATTAATTCCAAATTTTTTTAAATTTTTACAATCTTCAACTAAATCTTTAATTATTGCCTTAACATATGGACAGTGATTACAAATAAACATTATCAAAGTTCCTTTTACGCCCTTTAAATCATTTAAAGAAATTATTTTATTATCTGTAGATTTAAGTTTGAAGTTTTCAGCTTTTTTTCCAAAATCGCAAATTGGAGTTTTTGTTAGAGACATGCTACAACAATATATAATTTATGTTTTATGATTTAAAAGATAAAAAACCAAAAAACTCTGGCGAAAATTGGGTAGCACCCAATGCAGTTGTGATTGGTGATGTAACTTTAGAAAAAAATACAAGTATATGGTTTAATGCAACTTTAAGAGGAGATTTAGAAAATATTTATATAGGCGAGGGGTCAAATGTTCAAGATGGATGTGTACTTCACACTGATCCTGGTTATCCATTAAAAGTAGGAAAAAATGTTACTGTGGGTCATCTAGTTATGCTTCACGGATGTTCAATTGGAGATAACAGTCTAATTGGTATTGGAGCAGTGATACTAAATAACGCAAAAATTGGAAAAAATTGTATTATTGGTGCAAAAGCATTAATCACTGAAAATAAAGTGATCCCTGACAATTCGCTTGTAATTGGGTCACCTGGCAAAGTAGTGAGAGAGGTTACAGAGGAAGAAAAAAAAGCTGTATCTGAAAATACAAAACATTATCAGGATAATTGGAAAAAATATTCAAAATCAATATTTTAATATATGAAATTTAAATTTTATCTTAGAAAAACTAGTTTTAAAAAGGATTTAGACTCTGCAAGACTTTTGTTGTTAGAAATTGAAAAATACAAACCTGCTAATTTTTTAGAAGTTGGAGTTTATCAAGGTGTCACGTCAAGGAATGTTTGTGAAATTTTAAACAAAATTCATAAAAATAACTTTAAATTTGTTGGTATAGACTTTTTTGAGGATAGAAATATAGATTTAGATAATAAAGAAATGACAGTAAAGCACAATAAGTTATCTAATCCATTTAAACATATATTATTTAATTTGATACTTAAAAAAGATTTAAACTCTTTAAAGTCTGTAAGAGGATTATTAAAAAAATTTGGAACATCTGTTGAACTTCTAAAAGGATCAAGCGATGTTCAGCTGCCGAAAGTAGATTTGCAAAATATTGATTTTGTTTTTTTAGATGGAGGCCATTCATACGAAACAGTTAGTAATGATTTAAAAATAATAACCTCAAAATTAAAGAAAAATAAAATAATTATTTGTGATGATTATGATCAAGTTGAATATGGTGTTAAAAGGGCTGTAGACGAGTTAAAAGAAAAAGTTTCTGAAATTATAAACTTAAACGATAGATTAGTAAAAATTGTAATATAATCTTAAATTACTTTAATAAATTAACCTTTAAGAGATAAAATTTTAAAATCTACCTTTAACTTAGGAAATTTTTTACCTAAAATTTTTTTTATCTTTTTGAATGAATCTTTATGTATTTTATTTTCAATAGAGTGATTGAATTTCTTTTTACCATTTACTATTTTTGCTGCTCCACAATCACTATGATTTATTACAATAAGTTTTTTTATATTATGTAATTTAATTGAGGTTGATAAATTATCTAAAAAAGTAGATTGCCATTTTGTAAATTTTTTGTGGGTTACTCCAATAGCTGCACCCGCAATGGTAAATGAACTATATTTTCCTGTTAGTTTTTTAGTTTTTAAATATTCAAATACTTTCGGTTGAAATCTAGGATCGATACAGGATAAAACCATCGCCTTATATTTTTTCATTATGGTAATAATCAGTCATTTTATTATTTTTAAACATTTTATTTAATTGTATCATTAAAATTTAAATAATATCATAAACAAGCTATGAAAAAAATATTATTAAATAAAATTGGAAGAAGAAAATTTCTAAAAACTTCATTCTCAGGTTTAGCTCTTGCTATATTTCCAAGTATTTCTTTTTCACAATCAAATCCTGATGTTGTCGTTATTGGTGCCGGGTCTTCAGGCTTAGCTGCTACAGCCGAACTAATAAGAAGGAAAATACCAGTTCTTTGTATTGAAGGTATGAATAGAATTGGTGGTAGATGTTACACAGATATAACCTCTTTTAATGGACTACCAGCAGACCATGGTGCTCATTGGCTTCATGCAAGAAAAGGTAATGAATTATATAAATTTGGGATAGAAAAAAAAGATAAATTTAAAATTTATAATCAGCCATCTACATCAGTTGTTTATGATGGAAAAAGTAAAGTAAGTGGAAGTACTTTTTGGAAAGTTTATAAAAGAATTAAAAAAATTTACTCAGAAGGTGGCATAGATGAGCCATTGATGAACAAAATTCCAGAGGGTACAAAAAAAAATATCTGGTTTGATACTGCTCATGCAGCAATCAATGCAAGAGACTTTGACAATCTTTCTATAGCTGATGACAGTCTAAATTATGAAGATAGTTATTGGGAAAGTGGAAATGCTCTTTGCAGAGAGGGGTATGGAAATTTGTTAGCTTATTATAGAAAAGATGTTCCTGTACAATTAAACACAATTGTGAGTGAAATAAAATGGGGTGGAAAAGGAGTTCAAATTGAAACTAATAAAGGAACAATAAAAGCAAAAGCATGTATCGTAACAACATCTGTTGGTGTTCTAAGAGCAGAAAAAATTAAGTTTTTTCCAAAATTACCTCCTAAAAAATATGAAGCTTTTGAAGGGATTACAATGGGACCGTCTAATCGAGTAATAATAGAACTAAAGAAAAAATTTGTAAGTAGATTTAAAAAAGATACTAATTTTTATTCTAAAATTAATAGTAATGGCGCAAAATCACCAGAAGGAATTGGTTACGGTCTTTTAAGAATGGGCGGAACTAATTTATGTCTTTTTGCTCTAAATGGAGAATTTTCAAGAAATTTAGAAAACGAAGGTAGTCAAGCAATGATAGATTTTGTTGTTAATCAACTTAAATCAAACTTTGGTTCAAAATTTTATGAAAAATATTTTGTTAAGGCCATAGCCACAGGGTGGAATAAAAATCCATTCACTTTAGGTGCTTACTCTGGAGCAATACCCGGTAAAGCAATTTTAAGACCAGAATTAAAAAGATCTGTAGGTGAAAGAATTTTCTTCGCGGGTGAGGCAACAGCCGGTGCTTATGGAACAGTTCATGGCGCTAATAGAAGTGGAATAAGAGCAGCTACCGATGTTTTTATATCAGATGCTTTAGATTAGATTAAGGAACCAACCAAGAATTTTTACTGGTTTCCAAGTCGAATTTTGCTCGTCGATGTCCTTTGGCTGCAAGATAGAGCCACTCAATTGATTTAATTTTACATTTTATAACAGTAAAATTCTTATAGCCTTCTTCGCTCTGTTCCATGGTATAATCAAAGTCTTCTAATTTAGATATCATTCCAGAGGTTGGATTTTCTGATGTGGTACCTGGAGGGCTGTCAGTTAAATAGCAACGTCTACTTATATGTTGAGTTTTTTTCCAAGACTCTTCAGTCGTAGAATTTTGGTTGTTAACCTCACACTCAACTTTCACTCTTAATTGTATCTTTTCCTCTTTATCATAGAAAACTAGAGAAGCATTTTTATTTATTTTTAAAATATCTACTTTTGGTGATCTTAAATCAGTATGAAATTGTAGTAAATTATTTGCTCTATCAGATTTTCTTAAAACAACAATTCTACCATCAACTTCATCTTGATGAGCGCAAATAAAGACGGGAATTCTGAATGATGAACCTCTGTTAGTCACAGCATCATTTAACATAGACCAATACTTATTTTGAATTTCTTCTAAGTTTTCGTAGTATGCTGGTTGCATACAATATTACTTTCTAAATCTTTTGATTAAACTTGAGGTGTCCCAACGATTACCGCCTAAAGCCTGAACTTCTCCATAAAATTTATCTACAAGCTCTGTTACGGGTAATAATGAACCGTTATTTTTTGCTTCATCCATTGCGATTTTTAAATCTTTTCTCATCCAATCTACTGCAAAACCAAAATCAAATTTATCATCAATCATTGTTTTAAACCTATTTTCCATTTGCCAAGATTGAGCAGCACCTTTTGAAATAACTTCAATAACGTCTTCCATTTTTAATCCAGCTTTAATTCCAAAATTAATTCCTTCTGACAAGCCCTGAACTAATCCTGCAATACAAATTTGATTAACCATTTTGGCTAATTGTCCATTTCCTGCTTTACCAAGTAATTTTATTTTTTTGCTGTAGCAATTAATCTTATCTTTTGCTTTATCAAAGTCAGCTTGATCTCCACCGATCATAACAGTTAATGCACCATTTTCTGCACCAGCTTGACCACCAGATACAGGAGCATCCAGTGCGCCAAATCCATTTTTTTTTGCGTAATCGTAAATTTCCCTTGCTATTGTTGCTGAAGCAGTAGTGTTATCAATATAGATTGCACTTTTTTTTATTGTTTTAAACGCACCATTGTCACCAAAAGTAACTTCTCTTAAATCATTATCATTTCCCACACAGGTAAAAATATATTCTGCATCTTTCACAGCCTCGGCCGGTGTTTCTGCTAATTTTCCTTTGTGTTCACTAATCCATTTTTCTGCTTTTGATTTTGTTCGATTAAAAACAGTTACATTGTGTCCACCTTTTGATATATAACCAGCCATTGGATAACCCATGACACCAAGACCTATAAAAGCAACATTACAGCTCATAATAATTTATGTTTAGTAGTTTAAGTTTAAAAGTAATTATATTTGGATTTATTTTTACATTTTTTTCAAGTTTTGGACAGAGTTTTTTTCTTGGCCTATTCAATACAAGCATTAGAGATACACTTTTAATTTCTCATGGACAATTTGGCTCAATATATGCATCTGCAACATTACTCAGTAGCTTAATTTTAGTTTGGTTTGGAAAAAAAATTGATAATATTAATATCCTTAAATTTTCTTATATAGTAATAATTTTATTAGCTTTTTCTTGTTTTTTCTTTTCAAAAATATCTTCAATTTATTTTCTATTCTTCGCAATATTATTTATGAGATTTTCAGGTCAAGGTATGATGTCTCATACTGCATCAACAACTATATCTAGATTTTTTACTAGATCTAGAGGGAGAGCTTTAAGCACCTCTTGGTTTGGTTTATCAACTGCAGAGTTTATTTTACCAGTATTAATTATTTATCTGTTAACAATTTTCGAATGGAGACTTATTTGGATTACTATTTCAGTATTAGTAATATTATTCTTACCAATTGCTTCATTTTTTTTAGTTAAAAATTTAAATCTAGATTCTAGAGAAACAGATAGCAAAAATAATAAAAGTGAAAAAAAAATTAAAGATTGGAAAAGAATAGAAGTTTTAAAGGATTATAGATTTTATATTATAAGTGCCAATATGCTTGCCATGCCTTGGATAGCAACTGGAACTTTTGTATACCAATCATTTATTTTAGAATCCAAAAATTGGGGACCGTATATTATAGCTCAATCATTTATGGTTTATTCAATTATGTCTGTAATAACTTTGTTTATATCAGGTTTTTTGATAGACAAATTTACCAGTAGAAAAATATTAATCTTTATGAATTTACCTCTTTTACTTGCAACAATTGTAATAATTTATTTTAACAATCCTTTCACAGCATTTATTTTTTTAGGTTTGATTGGAATATCTAATGGTTTAGCTAACGTCCTTGGATCTTCCACTTGGGCTGAGATATATGGAGTTAAACATATTGGGTCAATAAAAGCTTTAACAACAGCATTGATGGTATTCTCTACAGCTTTTGGAACAGCTTTTTTTGGTATATTAATTGATCGTGGTTTTTCAATAGAGGAAATTGCTGTTATTTCTAGCGTTTATATCTCTATCTCATTAATTTTGCTTTTTACAATCCGATCTAGATTAAACCCAGTTAAAATATAGAAATAACTTGATTTTATTTATCAGCAGGTATAAATACCCGGCATGGCTAGAGTAACAGTAGAAGATTGCGTAGACAAAGTTGAAAGTCCTTACGAATTAGTTTTAGTTGCCAAAGAGAGAACGACGCAATTAAATTCAGGTGTAGAACCCACAGTAAGTATTGATAACGATAAAAATACGGTGATTTCATTAAGAGAAATTGCAAATGAGAACGTTAAAGTTCCGGATTTAATTGAGAGCGGTGTATATAAATTAAGAAAACACGTTGAACAAGTAGACGACTCACTTACCGAGGATGAAGATATAGGTGATGATTTTGAAAATTTATATAAAGGAGAAATATCAAAGAGTGGTGCACCAATACTTCCATCAAAAAGAGCAAGAAAGATTCCAGAAAAAACTCAATCTTTCTCAAAAGAAGATATTGCTGAAAGTTCTCCAACCCAGCCTATAGAACAAGCAGAACCATCAGGAGAAACTGAGGATGCTTCAGTTGAGGACCTAAAAGATCAAGAGATTTCAGAACCTAGTGAAGACACAAATCAGGGTTAATTACAAAACTCTTCAATAATTTTTTTTCTATGTTCATCTAAATCTGGGATATCTCCTCTTTTTGTTTCGTCTTTATAAGATGACATTTTGATTGGATTACCTGCTGTTTTAAAATCACCTACAACTTTATGAAAAGTATCAACTATCATATTTCTGGATTTTACTTGAGGATTTTCAACAGCGTCTTTAATATTAAATATTGGACCACAAGGAATTTTATCTTTTTCCATCTTTTGTATCCAATCTTTAGTATTTAAAGATTTTAATTTTTCTTCCATAATTGATTTTAAATCATTCATATTCTCACATCTCGATGAATTACTTTTAAATTTTTCGTTTTGAGGTAATTCGTTTAATTCAAGAACATTACACAATTTTTCAAAAAGCTTATCATTTCCAGCAGCAATAATTATGTAACTATCTTTAGTTTTAAATGCTTCGAAAGGTGCTATTGATGGATGTCTAGATCCCATTGGTTTTGGAATTTCATTTTTAGATAAATAACGTGCAATCGCATTTTCTAAAATTGCAATTTGACAATCGAGCATTGATACATCTATGAACATGCCTTTACCAGTTTTTTCTCTATCGTAAAGAGCAGCGTTAATTCCAATTGTTGTAAATAATGCAGCTGTGATGTCGCCAATAGAAGTTCCAACTCTTGTAGGTTCTGAGTTGGGTTGACCAGTTACACTCATTAATCCCCCCATTCCTTGCACTACCATATCGTACGCTGGTAATTCTTTTAAGGGCCCTGTTTGACCGAAACCAGAAGCAGAGGCATAAATTAATTTTGGAAATTTATTACACATATCTTTCCAGCCAAATCCCCATTTTTCTAAAGTTCCAGGTTTAAAATTTTCAACAAGAATATCTGCTTTATTTAATATATTTAAAAAAATTTTTTTATCTGCATCATCTTTTAGGTTTAAGGCGATACTCTCTTTTCCTCTATTTAAAGACATAAAATAAGCAGAGTTATCTTTAACAAAAGGACCAAATTTTCTAGAGTCATCCCCAATACCTGGTGCTTCAACTTTTATTACTCTTGCACCCAAATCTGAAAGCATCATTGTACAATAAGGGCCTACTAATACTCTTGTTAAGTCAACAACTAATAAGTTTTTTAACGGTCCATCCATAAATAAAGTTATATATGAGTTAATAGTGAACTTGACTCTTAATCATATCTTATCTTTAATACACTTTTTTTAATAACTAAAGAAGGGGAAAAAATGTTTAAAAGAATATCTTTATTTTTAACTTCATTAGTATTTATCTTAACTACAATTGGATCGGCTTATGCTGTTACATTAAAAGCAAGTCACCAATGGCCAGGAACGCCAAGAGCGGATGGTTCATATGATCCAAGACACGAAATGGTACAGATAATTGCTGATGAAATGAAAAAAGCAAATGTGGGAGTAGATATAAGAATTTATCCTGCAAAATCACTTTATAAACCAAAAGAACAATGGAAACCAATGACAACTGGTCAATTGGATATTTCTGCTTTTCCATTAGCGTATGCATCTAAGTTTCATCCAGAATTTGATGCAACTTTAATGCCAGGAACAGTTAAAAATCACGATCATGCATTGAGATTTAACAAAGGTCCAATGATGACTGAGATTAAAAAAATTATTAATGATGCTGGTGTAGTTGTATTATCTGATGCTTGGCTAGGAGGGGGTTTTGCATCAAAAACAAAATGTATCAAAAATCCTAGTGACGCAAAAGGACAAGTAATGAGAGCAGCTGGTAAGGCATTCAACCAAATGTTAGAAGCAGCTGGTGCAGGTATTCAAAGTATGCCATCATCTGAAATTTATACTGGTTTACAAACTGGAGTACTTACTGGAGCAAATACTAGTTCAGGAAGTTTTGTAAGTTATAAAATTTACGAACAAGTTTCTTGCGCAACTCCTCCAGGTAAATTTGGTTTATGGTTTATGTATGAGCCAATTTTGATGTCAAAAATGAGCTTTGATAAATTAAATTCAAAACAACAAGATGCTTTAATGAAAGCTGGAAAAGTTGCAGAAAAATATATGACTGCTCAAGTAGAAAATTTAGATAAAAAATTTGAGGATGCTTACAAGGCGGCAGGAGTAAAACTAGTGTATATGAACGCAAAAGACCATGCAGCTTGGGTTGAGATTGCTAAGAAATCTTCTCACAAAGCATTTGCTGAAAAAGTTCCAGGTGGCGATAAGCTAATGGAAATGGCTTTATCAGTTAAGTAAAAAAATATATAAAGAAGAACCCCTATTTAATTTTAAATAGGGGTTTTTTTTATGAAAAAAAAGTATTTAAAGTTTTGTGATCATATTGCAAAAGCTTGTGGAGCGTTTGCTGTATTAGCATTATTATTATCAATATTAGTTATCGTAGAATTAGTATTTGAAAGATACTTCTTTCAAAGAGCAATTACTTGGCAAACAGAATTGGTTACAATGCTTTTGGTTGCATCAACGTTTATTGGAAGCGCGTATGTTCTAAGTGAAAAGGCACATGTTAGCATGGAATGGATATATGATTTTTTATCTAATAAAAATATTATTAGATTAAAAATTTTCACATCTTTTTTAAGTTTACTTTTCTTTCTAATTCTTTTTTATTTTGGTTTTTTAATGGTTGAGGAAGCTTTTACAAAAAATTATTCAACAGGAACAGTTTGGGATCCTCCACTTTGGATACCTTATTCTTCAATGATGATTGGAGCTATTCTAATGATACTTCAATACATAGCAGAAATCATAAAATTAGCTGATGATAAGGATTATAAGTAATGGATCCATTAATAATAGCTTTGATAGTCGCAGTATTTACTTTGATAGTTCTCTTTTCTGGTATCCCAATCGCTTTTGGTTTGAGCTTTGTTTCGATAGCACTACTTGTTTCTTTTGAAGGTTTTCAAATGTTAGATGTTTTTGCTGAAACATTCTATGCTGGTCTAAATTCTTTTGTTTTACTTTCAATTCCGATGTTCATTTTAATGGGAATGGCTGTAGCTAATTCACCAGCAGGTAAAGATTTATATATTGGTTTAGACAGATGGTTATGGAGAGTTCCAGGTGGATTAGTTATTTCTAATATTGGCGCGTGTTCTATTTTTGCAGCCTTGAGCGGTTCAAGCCCAGCGACCTGCGCAGCAATTGGAACAATGGGCATACCTGAAATGAGAAAGAGAGGATACTCAGATCAAATTGCTACTGGAACTATAGCAGCCGGAGGAACTTTGGGAGTTTTAATTCCACCAAGTATAGTTTTAATTGTTTATGGAATTGCAACTGGTACCTCTATTGGAAGATTGTTTTTATGTGGTTTAATTCCAGGTTTCATGCTTGCGGGTATGTTTGCAATATGGGCATTAATTCATAGCTACTTTATTGATAAAGATGCCGCTAAAGCTTTAAAAAATAGAAAACGTCCCACCTTAAAAGAAAAACTTGAAGTGTTACCAAGAATTTTCCCATTTTTAGCAATTATAGCTGGAGTTTTGTATGTTTTATATGGAGGAGTAGCTACTCCATCAGAAGCTTCAGGAGTTGGAGCATTTCTAGTTTTTGTGATGATAGCAATTGTTTATAAAATTTATCAACCAAAAAAAATATGGAACATAGTTAAAGTTTCAATGAAAGAAAGTGTGATGATAATGTTCATCATCGCAGCTTCTTATCTTTTTGCATTTACTCTTTCGCAACTTTATGTAACTCAATCTTTAGCTCAGAGCATGGTAGAACTAAGTTCAAATAAATGGGTTATATTTATTTTAATAAATATTTTTCTTTTAATAGCTGGTTTCTTTTTACCTCCCGTTGCAGTAATTGTTATGACTTCAGCAATATTGTTACCAGTAATAACCACTCTAGGCTTTGACCCTTATTGGTTTGCTATAGTATTTACGATAAATATGGAGATTGGTTTAATTACTCCACCAGTGGGTCTAAATCTTTATATAATTAAAGGTATTACTCCCGATGTTAGCTTGAAAGAAATTTTAAAAGGATCAGTGCCTTTTATGATAATAATGGCTTTAGCAATTTTAATACTATGTATTTTTCCAGAAATTGTTACATGGTTACCTGATAAAGTAATGGGTAAAGCCCTTGGATATTAAAAAAAAAATTAATAGAAAAATTTCAGTTGCTCCTATGATGGACTGTACTGACCGTCATGATAGATATTTCTTAAGACTTATTAGTGAAAATGTAATGCTTTACACAGAGATGGTTGTTACTAAAGCTGTTTTACGAGGCGATAAACACAAATTGCTCAAATACGATAATTTCGAAAAACCTTTAGCTTTGCAAGTAGGTGGTTCAGATAAAAAAGAGCTAGCTGAGGTTGCTAAAATTGCTGAAGATTATGGTTATGATGAGGTTAATATAAATTTAGGCTGTCCTAGTAAAAAAGTTCAAAAAAATTCTTTTGGAGCTTGTTTAATGAAAGAGCCAGATCTCGTATCTGAATGTTTGGCTGAAATGAAAAAGTCTTGCAGTATTCCAGTCACAGCTAAAACAAGAATAGGATTTGATGATACAGAGGAATTTGATTATTTAAATATGTTTGTTAATAAAATGAAACAAACTGGCTGTAAAACCATTATTTTACATGCTAGAAAAGCAATATTAAAAGGCTTAACCCCAAAACAAAATCTAAATATTCCTAAATTAAATTATGAAATGGTTTATGATATTAAGAAATCACATCCAGATTTAGAAATTATAATTAATGGGGGAATTACAACTACAGAACAAATTAAAAAACATTTAAATTATTGTGATGGCGTAATGATTGGTAGGGCAATTTACCAAAACCCTTATTTTTTAAAAGATATTGAAAACGAGATATTTAATAATTCAAAAATATTATCGAGAGAAGACATTGTTAAACAAATTTTAGAATATCTTAAAAAAGAGCTTAAAACAGGAACTAAAGTAAATCAAGTAATGAGGCATACCGTTGGACTTTATTATGGTCAACCAGGTTCAAAGGAATGGAAAAAATATTTGAGCGACAACATGATGGCAAGAGATTCTGATTTTCAAAAAGCAAAACATATTATGGATATCGCTCAAAACAATGAAAAAGCAAATCAATTAACTGCCTAATGGAAAACATTGATACAGGAGTGATAATAAATCTTTTAACAGTATTAGCTATTGCGGCAGCTGTTGCAGGTTTTATGGCAGGATTACTTGGAGTAGGAGGTGGAATAATTATGGTACCAGCCCTCTACTATGCATTCAGTGTTCTTGATTTTGATATTGTTACAAGAATGCATTTATCAGTTGGAACTTCTCTAGCAATAATTATCCCAACATCAATTATTTCAACAAAAACTCATATGGAGCATGATGCTGTTAATTTTAAAATGGTAAAAACATTTGGTTTATTGATAGTCTTAGGTGTATTAGCTGGAACTTTTCTAGCTGTTAATATGAAAACTCCTGGTTTGGTTTTATTTTTTGCTTTCTTTTCATGTTGTGTTGGACTTTTTTTTATATTTTTTAGAGACAAATTATTAGATCACCCCAAAGAAATATCAAATTTAGTAAAAAATATTTCTGGATTATTAATTGGTTTTATTTCAGTTCCCTTGGGAATAGGTGGAGGTTCATTAATGGTACCTTTTTTAAGGACATTTGGTTATGATATTAGAACATCAATTGGAACTGCAGCAGCAGTTGGATTTTTAATTGCGATCACAGGAACTACTACAATGATCATTGGAGGAAATATAATTGATAATGTAAATTCTCCATATAGCGTTGGATACATAAATCTTTTAGGATTTGCTGTATTTGTACCTGTAACAATGGTCATGGCTAGAATAGGTGCAAAGGTTGTGTATAAAATCGATAAAAAATTATTAAGTAGAATATTTGGCTGTTTTTTACTTATTGTATCTGCTAGGTCGTTCTTCGAATACTTTAGTATAACTTAACTAAAAGGCTTTTTTGTCATTAATATATTTAATAAACGAATATTGGTATTTTTTATTACTAATAATTTTTGCAGCAATCGCTGTTGGTTTTTTTGCAGGATTATTTGGAATTGGCGGTGGCTTAATTTCAGTTCCTTGTCTTTTCTTTATCTTTGAGACTCTAAATTTTGATAAAAATTATTTGATGCATTTAACTGTAGGGACTGCATTTACTATTACTATTTTTACCTCAACAGTTTCAGTAATTACACACCACAAAAATAAACTTGTAGATTTAAGTGTTGTTAAAACTTTTGGTATATTCGTTGTTATTGGAGTTCTGATAGGTACTACTTTTGCATCAGTTATGAAAACTAAGATGTTAGTTCTATTTTTTTCAATTGTAGTTTATGTATTTGGAGCCTATTTAATGTTGGCGCAAGAAAAGATTAACAAAATTAAGCCTAATTCATCACTATCTCCGCGCATTTTTTTTGGTTTGGTGTCTGGATTTATTTCAGCACCAATGGGTATTACAGGCGCGATGATGAATGTGCCTATATTAAGATATTTAGGTTACCCTATAAGCAAATGTATAGGAAGCGCTGCAGCAATTGGTTTTTTTATATCTTTTACTGGATCAATAGGTTTTTTAATTTCTGGATTTTATTTTAATGTAAATTTACCTTTTAGTATTGGTTTTATTAACATCCCAGCTTTTATTCTTTTTGTCCCAATTACTTCTTTTATGGCAAGAATAGGAGCAAACACAGTGTATAAAATGGATAAATTAAAAGCCCAAAGATTATTTGGAGTTTTTTTATATACTGTAGGTACAATATTTATATATAGATATTTAAATATCTAATTAAATCTTCTGATCGTATTCTCCAATTTTACCAGTTTTCTGTAAAATTTTATCAATGAAATTAAAAATTTCTTTTTTAATTTTATCCGAGGTTGGACTCTCTGTGACAATAACTAGTGAGGGTTTGTTTGACGAAGCTCTAATTAATCCCCAAGATCCATCTTCTAAGGTAAATCTTATACCGTTTACAGTTAAAATATTAATTATTTCTTGACCATCAATTTTAGTATTTTTTTCTTTAAGGTCTTTTATTTTCAAAGTTAAGTTATCTATCACACCATATTTTTCGCTATCTTTACAAAAAGGAGCCATTGTAGGACTTTGATATGTTTTTGGTAGAGCATTGATTAAAAAATCTAAATATTCATTTTGATTGTCTAATAATTTGCATACTTGTATTGCAGAATTAATACCATCATCATATCCGTATCCTAGTGGTGTATTAAAAAAGAAATGTCCACTTTTTTCAAATCCTGCTATTGCATTATCTTCATTTACTTTTCTTTTAATATATGAATGGCCTGTCTTCCAATAGATAGTTTTACAGTTATTTTTTTTTAAAACATCATCTTTCATAAACAATCCTGTTGATTTAACATCTACAATAAACTTTGAATTTTTATGAGTATTAGAAATATCTCTTGCAATTAATAAACCAATTTTGTCTGCAAATATTTCATTTCCCTTGTTGTCTATTACACCAACTCTATCTCCATCCCCATCAAATCCGAAACCAACATCTGCTTTATTTTCTTTAACACATTTAGCAATTTCATGAAGCATCTTCATATCCTCTGGATTAGGGTTATACTTTGGAAAAGTATAATCTAGATTACAATCTAATTCTATTACATCGCAGCCTATACCTCTTAAAATATCTGGGGCAAAAATACCAGCAGTACCATTTCCACAAGCTGCAACCACTTTTAGTTTTTTTTTAATTTTGTTTTGTGAAAGTTCATTTATATAAGTTTTATTAAAATCTTTCACCTCTTCATATTTTCCAAATCCTTTAGAAAATTTTTCATTCAATACAATATCTTTTAGATCTGACATTTCATCTTTGCAATGTGTTAAGCCTTTTTCAATACCCATTTTTATTCCTGTCCATCCATTTTCATTATGACTTGCAGTTATCATTGCAACCGCATCTGAATTTAATTTAAACTGAGAAAAATATACTGTAGGTGAAAGACACAAACCTATATCTTTTACGTTGCAACCTGTTGACAACAGCCCTTTAACAAAGTTTTTTTTTACATTCTCACTATATGATCTATAATCATGTCCAACTATTACTGTTGGATTTTTTATTTTAGAAATAACTTGAGTTCCAAAACCTTTTCCAACTGAATCGATTCCCTCTTCATTGATGCTTTCAGGAAATAGCCACCTTGCGTCATATTCTCTGAAGCCCAAGGGATCTATTTTTTTTAGATTAGACATGTTGATATTTGTATATTTTTTTTAATTTTTTTATTGCTAAAATATTTAAATGTTCTATAAATGTTCTGTTGATTTTTAATTCATATAGTGTATTAAAGATATCTTCATACAACATATAGTTGTTTAACAAATTTTAAGGGGTTTATGAACAAATTAGTGTCTCAGGCTATAAAGAAAGCTGTCTCAGAATACAGCAACAACAACCACGAGTTGATTAATAAGGACAAAAGACCCGATTTATTCTCATTAAGCAATAATACTGAATTATTTCAAAATTCTAGGGGCATAACTATTAAAATAGATAGATCCAGAGATAACAATTTAACAGATTTTGGCAAAGCAACTTTAAGCGATAGATATGTTGGAGAGAACGAGTCATATCAAGATTTATTTGCGAGAGTAGCGAGTCATTACGCTGATGACAATTTACATGCACAAAGATTATATAACTATATTAGCAATCTTTGGTTTATGCCTGCAACTCCAGTTTTATCTAATGGTGGCACAACAAGAGGTTTGCCAATATCATGTTTTCTAAACGAGGCTAGTGATAGTCTTAACGGTATATTGGATTTGTGGAGTGAAAATGTTTGGTTAGCAGCAAGAGGGGGAGGAATTGGAAGTTATTGGGGTAATCTTAGATCAATTGGTGAAAAAATTGGAAGAGTCGGAAAAACATCTGGAATAATTCCTTTTATAAAAGTTATGGACTCTTTGACAATGGCAATCAGTCAAGGATCCTTACGAAGAGGATCTGCAGCTTGTTACTTGCCTATTGATCATCCAGAGATTGAAGAATTTATAGAAATGAGAAGACCAACAGGTGGTGATCCAAATAGAAAATCATTAAATTTGCACCATGGAGTTTTAGTATCAGACGCATTTATGAGAGCAGTTGAACTTGATGAACAGTGGGCACTAAAAAGTCCAAAAGATGGAGCTGTTCAATCAACTATATCTGCAAGGAATCTTTGGATCAGATTGCTTACGGCAAGAATTGAAACTGGAGAGCCATATATTATTTATATTGATACCGTTAACAGACAAATTCCACAACATCATAAACTAGCAGGCTTAACAGTTAAGACATCAAACTTGTGTAGCGAGATAACACTTCCAACTGGAATCGATAAAGATGGAAGAGATAGAACAGCTGTTTGTTGTTTGTCATCTTTAAACGTTGAAAATTACGATGAGTGGAAAGATGACGAGAATTTTATAGGTGATGTTATGAGATTTTTAGACAATGTAATGACTGATTTTATTAATAATGCACCAGAACAATTTAGTGATGCAACTTATTCAGCACTTAGGGAGAGAAGTGTTGGTCTTGGTGTTATGGGTCTTCATTCTTATTATCAAAAGAAAAATATACCTATAGAGTCGGTCATGAGCAAAGCTTGGAACAAAAAAATTTTCGAACACATTCATAAACATGTTGACAAAGCATCAAAAGATTTAGCAGAGGAAAGAGGAGCATGTCCAGATGCAGCTGACTACGGCATTATGGAAAGATTCTCAAATAAAACAGCAATTGCACCAACAGCTTCTATTTCAATTATATGTGGCGGCACTTCTCCAGGAGTTGAACCAATTGCAGCTAATAGCTATACTCACAAAACGTTGTCAGGCTCATTTAACGTTCGTAATAAATACTTAAAAAAATTGTTAGAAAAACATGGAAAAAATACTGATGAAGTTTGGTCAACTATTACAACTAATCAAGGGTCTGTTTCACATTTAAACTTTTTAACTCAAGGTGAAAAAGATGTATTTAAAACAGCTTTTGAACTAGATCAAAGGTGGCTTGTTGATTTAAGTGCAGACAGAACACCGCATATATCACAAGCACAATCTATAAACTTATTTTTACCTGCGGACGTTCATAAAAAAGATCTCCATCAAATCCATTTCCAAGCTTGGAAAAAAGGATTAAAGAGTCTTTATTATTGTAGGTCTAAATCAATACAAAGAGCTGAAAATGTTAATGATGCTAATTCAACCGATATATCAGCAAATGTATACAAATCAAAAAAATCACAAAATCAACAAGATGAAAACAAATATGAGGAGTGTCTATCATGTCAGTAGCAGAAAAGTCAGAGAAGAAAATAATTGAACCAAAAAAAATGGGTTTGTTAGTGGAGAATCCAGTCTATAAACCATTCAGATACCCATGGTGTTATGATGCATGGTTAACTCAGCAAAGAATACACTGGTTACCAGAAGAAGTTCCTTTAGGGGACGACGTTAGAGATTGGCAAAAAAATTTATCCCAACCTGAAAAAAATCTGGTTACTCAAATTTTTAGATTCTTCACACAAGCAGATGTTGAAGTTAATAACTGCTATTTAAGACATTATACATCAGTATTTAAACCGACAGAGGTTTTAATGATGATGACTGCTTTTGCCTCTATGGAAACAGTTCATGTAGCAGCCTATTCACATTTATTAGATACAATTGGTATGCCGGAGTCAGAATATTCTGCTTTCATGAAATATAAAGAAATGAAAGATAAGTATGATTACATGCAAGGATTTAATGTAAATTCAAAAGAAGACATTGCTAAAACTGTTGCAGTTTTTAGTGCATTTACTGAAGGTTTACAATTATTTGCAAGTTTTGCTATTCTTTTAAATTTTCCAAGACATAATAAACTTAAAGGTATGGGTCAGATAGTAACTTGGTCCGTAAGAGATGAAACTCTTCATTGTAATTCTATGATTAGAATTTTTAAAGAGTTCATTAAAGAGAATCCTGAGATATGGACTCCTAAACTTAAAAAAGAACTTTATGAAGCTTGTAGAACAATTATAGAGCATGAAGATGCTTTTATAGATTTAGCTTTTGAAATGGGCCCAATGCAAGGTTTAACTGCAAAAGAAGTTAAAGATTACATTAGATTTATTGGAAACAGAAGGCTAACACAATTAGGTCTAGAGCCAATTTATGACATTCAAAAAAATCCATTAACTTGGTTGGATACTATGTTAAATGCTGTTGAGCATATGAACTTCTTTGAAGGTAGGGCCACTGAGTACTCAAAAGCATCTACACAAGGTAACTGGATAGACGCTTTTAGTTAATAGTTAAAGTTTGTGTCTGTTGATAGTACTTTTTTTGCAAAGAGAAGATCAGTAACAGCAAAAAAAATGTCATCAAAAGAGATACCTTCTAATCATTTAAAAGAAATTTTAGATGCAGGAATAAGAGTTCCTGATCATGGAGCCCTTAATCCGTGGAAGATTAAAGTTATCATTGGAGATAAATTAAAAAAAATAGATGAAGAAATTATATTGCCAGAATTTAAAAAAGAAAATCCAGATGCAAATGAAACATCTTTAGATATTGAGTCAAAGCGTTTGCAGCGTGCCTCTGTTGTTTTAGCTGTATTATCCACCCCAGTTGATCATCCAAAAATTCCAAAATGGGAAATGAGACTTTCATCCGGGGCAGTATGCATGAATCTGTTATCGTGCGCCCAATCCCTTGGATACGCAGCTCAATGGTTAACAGAATGGTATGCATACAATGATAAAATATTGGAATTCTTAGGAGGAAAACCTGGAAAAGATAAAATATCAGGTTTTATATACATAGGCCATAAAGTAGAAGATCCAAAAGAGAGAAGAAGGCCAGATCCTCAATCAGTAATTGATTTTATTTAACATTAATATCTGTATAAATCTAGAGAGAGAGAGCAATATAAGGAATTTTATATTTGAAATTTAAAAAGTATTTTAGAAAAAGCAGTATTAAAAGAATTAAAGAAGGAAATTTATTTCTACAAGAAATAAACAGAATAAATCCAAAAACTTTTTTAGAGATAGGAATATTCCAAGGTGTTTTAGCAAAGAACGTTTGTGATTTAATGTTTAAAAATCATGGTGCTGATTTTAAATATTATGGAATTGATATTTTCGAAACAGATGAGATTTATAAAGATGAGATTGCTCCATCATTAAAAATCAATAATCCTCTAAAAAGACTTTATTTTAAATATATAAAGAAATATAACCCTTATAGTATTGAGGCTGTTCAAGATTTATTAAAAGTCTATAAAAACAATATTGAATTAATTAAAGGTAATTCAAATACTGCATTAAAAGATATTAATTTAAAAAATGTTGATTTGATATTCATTGATGGAGGTCATGATTATAGTACAGTGAAAAACGATTTAAATTTAAGCAAAAAAATTATTTCACAAAATGGTACAATTTTATGTGATGATTATAATTTAACTTATGCAGCTGGCGTAAAAAAGGCAATCGATGAATTTATACAAGAAAATAACTGCCAGTATCAAATTTTTTTAGAAAGGTTTGTTGAAATTAAATTATAATTATCTTTTATTAATATGAGAAACTTTTCTATAATGACTTCCATTGTAAGCAGCAAGAGGACGAATAAGTTTGTTAGTTGCATGTTGTTCAATAATATGTGCTGACCAACCTGTAATCCTTGATATTACAAATATTGGCGTGAAAAAATCTGTATCAAAACCCATTAAATGATAAGTAGGACCTGTTGGATAATCAACGTTTGGATGAATATTTTTTCTATCAATCATCACTTTTTCAACAATGTCGTATATTTTTTCAAATTTTTTATCTTTCTTTAAATTTGCAACTTTTCCAAAATACTTTCTCATTGTAGGAACCCTAGAGTCTCCACTTTTATAAACTCTATGTCCGAAACCCATTACAACCTCTTTTTTATCTAAAGCATTATTAATCCATTTTAGTGCATTCTCTGGTCTCTTAATTTTATTCATCATATGCATGACTTCTTCATTTGCGCCACCATGTAACGGTCCTTTAAGACTAGCTATCGCTCCAGTTATTGCGCCATGTATATCAGAAAGACTACTAGTAATTGTTCTAGCTGTAAAAGTAGAAACATTAAAACTATGTTCCGCGTAAAGAATTAAAGATACATCAAAAGCCTTAACTATATCTTTTTGGGGAACTTTACCAAAACACATATAAAAAAAGTTTTCTGCAAAAGAAAGATTTTTTTTTGGTGAAATTATTTTCTTTCCTTTTCTAAGTCTATAAAAAGCCGCTAATGCTACTGGAGTTTTAGCAAATATTCTCATAGTTTTTCTTAAATTTGCATCTGGTGAATTATCTGTTGTTTCTCTATCCTCAAGACCCATTACGCTTACAGCAGTTCTTGCTACATCCATGGGGTGAGATTTTTTTGGCATTTCCTTTATTATACTTAAAAGTGTTTTAGAAAGTTTCCTTTCATTTCTTTCTTGCTTTACAAACTTTAATAGCTGCTTCTTGTTTGGTAATTCTTTATTTAAAATAAGATAAGCAACTTCCTCAAAATCACAGTTAGCGCAAAGGTCTTGCGCTGCATAACCTCTATAAGTTAAAGAATTAATTTCAGGCATAACTTTTGAGATTGAAGTCTCATCAACTGTAACACCCATTAAACCTTTTTTGATATCGTCACTCATTATTCGTGGCCTTTTGTACTAAAATTATAAATTTTTTCATCTAAAGAATTGTACTTTTCATATTCAACAAGCTCATACAATCTTTTTCGAGTTTGCATTTTACTTATAATATTGTTCTGATGTCCATTGGAATAAATGTCCCTTAGGCCATCCTCTACATTCTTCATGGCTAATCTTTGTGTTGTTACTGGATAAATAACTATATTATATCCTAAATTCTCTAACTCTTTAAAATTTAAGAGTTTTGTTTTTCCAAACTCTGTCATATTAGCTAATAAATAGCACGAGAGTTCTTTTCTTACTTTTTCAAAATCTTTTTCATCTGCTAATGCCTCTGGAAAAATTATTTCAGCCCCAGCATCGATATACGCTTTACATCTATCAATCATCTTATCAATTCCTTCAACACTTTTTGCATCAGACCTTGCAATAATTTTAAAGTTTTCATCTTTTCTTGCAGACACACAATCTTTAATTTTTTTTACCATCTTATCTTTTGTTATAAGCTCTTTATTATCTAAGTGGCCACACCTTTTTCTCTCAATTTGATCTTCTAAATGAACAGCTGCAAGACCGAACTCTTCAAAAGTTTCTATAGTTTCTTTGCAAGACTTAAAGCCGGTATCTATGTCAACTATTGTTGGAAGATCTGTTACTCTTGAAATAAGATATGATCTTGTACTAACATCTTCGATAGTTGTTAATCCAATATCAGGAAACCCAAGGTCATTAGCCATTACACCTCCAGAAACATAAACAGCGTCATATCCTATTTCCTGAATTAATTTTGCAGTTAAAGGATTGTAAGCACCTGGTGCTCTAATAATTTTTTTGGATTTTAATTTGTTAACAAAATCTAATCTTTTTTGACCTGGATCTTTCTCAACAAAATGCATTAAAATATAGCTTTCTTAAAATTTCTTTTTAATTTACTTTTTTTAACAACCAAATTCAATTTTCCAAGTTGACCAGACTGTAATTTTTTTAGTTTTTGAACAATATTAATAAATCTATCACTTTCTTTTTTATCCAAGATACCTTTAGTCAAAGCTAAAAATTTATTTATATAGTTTTTTCTTTTAAATGGTCTTGCTCCGTAAGGGTGCGCATCGGCCCTTTCAAGCGAGTCAATGATTTTTTTTCCATTATTCAAAGTTACTACAACCTTTGCTCCAAAAGATTTATTTTTTGGGTTTGGATCATGATATTTTCTTGTCCATTTTTTATCTTCATGAGTTTTTATCGATTTCCAAATTTTTATTGTTGATTTTCTATTTGCTCTTGATTTTGTATATGATTTTACATGATGCCAATCTCCATCTTCAAGCGCTACTGCAAAAATGTACATAATAGAATGATCTAATGTTTCTCTGCTTGCATTTGGATCCATTTTTTGTGGGTCATTAGCTCCAGTCCCTATTACATAGTGCGTATGATGACTTGTAAAAATATCTATTTTTTTAATTTGATTTAAATTTGAAATTTTCTTTTTTAATTTTTTTGCCAAATCAATTAAAGCTTGAGATTGATATTCGGCTGAATATTCTTTTGTATATGTTTCTAGAATAGCTTTTTTTACTTCACCTTTTTTTGGCAAAGGAACTTTGTACAAAGCCTTTTTACCATCCAAAATTCTTGCAATAACACTATCTTCGCCCTCATAAATTGGACTTGGCGCACCTTCACCCCTCATTACTCTATCTACAGCTTCGATAGCTAATTTACCCGCATGCGCAGGTGCAAACGCTTTCCAACTAGAAATTTCACCCTTTCTTGATTGTCTGGTAGAAATAGTTGTGTGAAGAGCTTGTTGTATCGCCTGATAAATTGTTTCGGTATTTAATTTAAGCATCGATCCAATTCCCGCAGCAACACTTGGACCTAAGTGAGCTATGTGATCAACTTTATGTTCATGCAAACATATTCCTTTTACTAAATTAACTTGAACCTCATATGCTGTAATTATACCCCTCAAAAGATCTAAACCACTTTTTTTATTTTGTTGTGCTACACTTAGAAGTGGAGGTATATTATCACCAGGATGACTATAATCCGCAGCTAAAAAAGTATCGTGAAAATCTAATTCTCTTACTGCTGTACCATTTGACCATGCAGCCCATTCACAATCATATTTAAAACTTGAATTAACGCCAAACAAAGTTGCTCCATTTTTACGAGGATGCTTTAAAGCCATTTCCCTTGATGATACTACTGGTTTTCTATTTAAAGATGCTATGGCTACAGATGCATTGTCTATAATTCTATTAATAACCATTTCTACTGCATCTTTATTTAATTTTGCATTATCACTAGCAATCTCTGCAATCTTCCACGCTAATTGTTTATTTTTAGGGCAATCTTTTTTTGATGGATAAACTTTTACTTTGTGAATAATCAAATTAACTCCTTAAATTTTAATACAGTAATAATGACTTATTACTCAATTACAATCAAAATGGCAGTTATTAAAAGTAAAAATGCTAAAAAAAACTCTATAATTACTTTTATTTTATTGTTCTTTACCAAATTTTTAATACCAGATCCAAAAGCTGCCCAAGGCGAAATCGAAATTGGACAAATTATCAGAGCAACAAATGAAATAAAAATTATTGAGAAAAATAAATTCCCGTCTTTTGGTAAAAAACCTGATGCAGCCATACTAGATATAGTCCATGCCTTTGGGTTAACTATTTGAAATAGAGCAGCTTCATAAAACTTTAAAGGTCGTGAACCGTCGTCTTTAATTTTACTGAATGACCCGATTATCTTATATCCAAGATAAACTAGATACATTGCACATAAAATTTTAAGTATATTTTGTAATTCTGGAAATATTTGAAAAATTTTTCCAAGTCCAAGACATACCAAAACTAATTGAGTCACATGACCAACAGTAATACCAGTCATATGAGGAATACTTTTTAAAAAACCAAATTTCAATCCAGACGCAAGAACCATAGCATTATTTGGACCTGGAGTTACATACATTACAAAATAAAAACTTATTAGTGCAAAAACTAAATTATTATCAAACATTTAAATATTTGGAGACAATTTTGTCTACATTTACAAAATCTTTAATTAGATGATCATGATAAATTTGTTCTATTTTTTTATCAGTATAACCATCCTCTAAAAGTATCATTGGAATATTTGCAGCTTTAGCTGCATCTGCATCATTTTCGCTATCACCAAACATTAAACACTTGTCAATTTTTCCATCAATTATCTCAACTATGCTAGTTAAGTGCCTAGGATCAGGTTTACAGTAATCAAATGTGTTACCGCCAGCTACATACTCAAAATAATCGTAAATATTAATTTTTTTTAATAGCTCAATTGCTAAATGTTCTTGTTTATTAGTACATACAGCCATTGATATATTATTTGATTTTGCCCAATCTAAAAATTCTTTAACACCTTTTATCAATTTACTCTGAATTACTAAATTTTTTCCGTAAAAATCTATAAATTCTTTTACCATTTCATTTTTAATCTTTTCATCTGTTATTTTAGAAAATTCCTTTTTTGCAGCTCCCCAAATTGATCTTCCAATTAAAACAGCAGCTCCTTTACCAACTAAATTTCTAATTTCATCTACACTTTTTGTGCTATAGCCAAACTTTTTCATTACATGATTGTGTGCTGCCATTAAATCGGGAGCTGTATCAACTAATGTACCATCTAGATCAAATAAAATTGTATATTTTTGACTCATTTAAAAAGTATTATTAAGAAATAATTTGTGAATTAAACATCATACATACTTAAATATAAGAAAAAACTGAATGAGACAAATTAATTTAAACATTAAATTAAGAGAAAAATTTATCAAACAAGGAGTTAAAATGATTGCTCCAGAAACTGTATTTTTTTCAAAAGATACTAAAATTGGTAAAAATGTAATCATAGAACCGTATGTAGTTTTTGGAAAAAAAGTAAAAATTAAAAATAATGTAACAGTTTTGGCTTTCTCACATATCGAAGGTGTTGAGATAGAACAAAATTGTACTATAGGACCTTTTGCTAGATTACGACCAGGTACTAAACTAGAAAAAAATTCTAAAGTTGGAAATTTTGTAGAAATAAAAAAAAGCACAATTAAAAAAAACTCAAAAGTAAATCATCTTTCTTATGTTGGAGATAGCATAGTTGGCAAATTTACAAATGTTGGAGCAGGCACTATTACATGCAATTATGATGGCGTGAATAAAAACAAAACCATTATTGAAGATAATGTATTTATTGGATCGAATACTTCTCTTGTAGCACCTATAAGAATTAGAAAGAATGCAGTGATAGGTGCAGGATCTGTAATTACTAAAAATGTAAATAAAAATAGTTTGGCTTTGACAAGATCTAATCAAATAGAAAAAAAAAATTACAAAAGAAAGAAAAAATAATGTGCGGAATAATTGGAATTACTAGCAGCAAACCTGTCTCTTCCACTATACTAAACTCTTTAAAAAAGCTTGAATACAGAGGATATGACTCTGCTGGTATAGCTACAATAAACGAGGGTTTAATTAATGAAGTTAAATGTCAAGGAAGAGTTGATGTTTTGGAAAAAAATATTTCTCAAATTAACTTATTAGGAAATGTTGGAATTGGTCATGTGAGATGGGCTACTCATGGTATACCAAGCACTGTAAATGCACACCCTCATTCAACAGAAAGTATTTCAGTGGTTCACAATGGTATAATAGAAAATTCAACAGTTCTTAAAAAACAATTAATTAACAAAGGTCATAATTTTAAATCCCAAACAGATACTGAAGTAATAGTTCATCTTCTTACAGAGTATTTAAAAAAAAATGAATTAAATGAAGCAATTATAAAAACTCTTAATAATCTTGAGGGTAGTTTTGCTTTAGGCATTATTTTTAAAGATATGCCTGATCTTATTGTTGGTGCGAGAAGAGGATCTCCACTAGCTGTAGGTTATGGTCCAAATGAAAATTATTTAGGATCAGATTCCTATGCTTTAAAATCAATGACAAATAAAATCACTTATTTAAATGATGGAGAATTTTGTGTAATCAAAAAAAAACAAATAGACTTTTTTGACTCTAAAGGAAAAAAAGTTAATAAAAAAATATTAGAACTATCATCAGGCGATCAAAACTATGAAAAAGGTGATTATAAACATTTCATGGCTAAAGAGATTGATGAACAATCATTAACCATTAAAAATTGTATTAATGAATATATTGATAAAATAAATAATGAAATAAATCTGCACAATTTTCCATGGAAAAAAGACGAATTAAAATCAATAAAACTTATTGGTTGTGGAACTGCTTTCCACTCATGCTTAATTGGAAAATACTGGTTTGAACAATTGACTGATTTAGATGTTCAAGTAGATATAGCTTCTGAGTTTAGATATAGAAAAAATAAGTTCCATGAAGATTGTTTGTATATTTTTGTTTCTCAGTCAGGCGAAACTGCTGATACTTATGCAGCTTTAGATTTATGTAATAAAAATAACATGAAAACATGCAGTATTGTAAATGTTGTAGAAAGTTCTATTGCAAGGAACTCTAAATTCGTTTTACCAATACATTGTGGGCCAGAAATTGGTGTTGCTTCGACAAAAGCATTTTTAGGTCAAATGTTAGTAATATATCTTCTATGCACAAAAATTTCGTTTTTTAGAGGTGATATTAATAAAAATAAATATACTAAAAAAATCGAAAACCTAAAATTATTGTCTGGTTTAGTTGATAAAACAATATCAGCAGAAAATAAAATACAATTAATTTGTAATACTTTTGCTAATGCAAAAGGTTCAATGTTTTTAGGAAGAGGATACTCATATCCAATTGCGCTTGAAGGAGCTTTAAAGTTAAAAGAATTAGCTTACATTCATGCCGAAGGTTATCCAGCTGGGGAAATGAAACATGGTCCACTTGCATTAATTGAAGATGGAATGCCAGTTGTTGTTATAGCTCCAAGAGACGAACATTACAAAAAAACTATTTCAAATATGCAAGAAGTTATTGCAAGAGGTGCTAAAGTTTTATTGATTACCAACAAGGAGGATGATGAAGTAGTTTATGAAAATATCTGGCAAAAAATAGAAATTGAAAATATAGAAAATGATTTGTATCCTTTCTTAGTTACAATACCTTTACAAAAGCTTGCATATTATACCGCCCTTAAAAAAGGCTATGATATAGATAAACCAAGAAATTTAGCTAAATCGGTGACAGTTGAATAAATAATAAACTCTGTTACAACACTCTTAGGTTGAATATGAAAAAATGGAACATAAATAGTTGGAGAAAGTATCCAGTAAAACACATCCCCAAGTATGAGGATGAAAAGGAATTAAATATAGTTTTAAATAAACTTAAAACTTTTCCACCTCTAGTTTTTGCTGGTGAAACTACGCATTTAAAAAGACAACTTGCTGAAGTTGTCGATGGTAAAGCTTTTTTACTCCAAGGAGGCGATTGTGCAGAAAGTTTTGCTGAATTTAATCCAGACAACATAAGAGATTATTTTAAAGTTTTTTTACAAATGTCTCTTGTATTAACTTATTCAGCATCACTACCGGTTGTGAAACTAGGTAGAATTGCAGGTCAATTTTCCAAACCAAGAAGTGCTCCAACTGAAAAACAAGGAGATAAAGAATTACCGAGTTATTTAGGAGACAATATAAACGCAATCGAATTTACAGAAAAAGCAAGAAGACCTGATCCAAAAAGATTATTTAAAGCGTACTCGCAATCTGCATCAACATTAAACTTAATAAGAGCTTTCTGTCATGGTGGATTTGCTGACTTAAAAAAGGTTCATTTATGGAACCTTGGTTATATTAAAAAAAGTCCCCAAGCAAAAAAATTTAAAGAGCTTGAAGATAAAATTGCAGACGCTTTAGCTTTTATGGATGCTTGTGGAATAAATGCTGAATTTAACAGAAGATTAAAAACCGTAAACTTCTGGACATCACATGAAGCTCTATTATTACCATTCGAAGAAGCAATGACTAGAATAGACTCAACTTCTGGACAGTATCACGATACTTCCGCGCACTTTGTTTGGATTGGTGACAGAACAAGACAGATTGATGGGGGTCATGTTGAATTCTGTAGAGGAATTGAAAATCCTATAGGAATTAAATGCGGACCAACTTCAAAACCAGAAGAGATAGCCAAAATTTGCGAACTTATAAATCCTGAAAATGAAAAAGGTAAAATTACTCTGATATCTAGATTTGGACACGACAAAGTTGAGAAATTTTTACCAAAACTAATAAGAGGAATTAAAAAAGAAGGTTTAAACGTGATTTGGTCTTGTGATCCAATGCATGGTAATACTTTAGCTTCTTCTACAGGTTTTAAAACTAGACCTTTCAACAATGTTTTAAAAGAGGTAAAAAATGTGTTTCAAGTGCATCAAAGTGAAAGTTCTTATGCAGGAGGTCTGCATATTGAAATGACAGGTCAGAATGTGACAGAGTGTACAGGGGGCGCAAAAAATATCTCTGATCAAGATCTTTCTAGTAGATATCACACTCATTGTGACCCAAGATTAAATGCAGATCAATCTATTGAGTTGGCTTTTTTAATTTCTGATGAAATAAAAAAGAACTCTAATTACGCAAAAAATATTATTAAAGCGGCATCTTAGTCCCTTTAATAATCAAGGCGACTCAATATATTATAATTATGGACATAACAAAAAAAGTTAATTTTATTAAAAGCTGGATAGAGAAATACGTAGACTCTATGCCTAATAAAGCAAAATCTTTAGTCATTGGGATTTCTGGTGGTATAGACTCATCTGTATCGAGCACATTATGTGCAATGACAGGAATGAAAACCATCGTTTTGTCGATGCCTATTAAACAAAAAAGCACACAACACGATTTAAGCTTAAAGCATCAAGAATGGTTAAAAAAAAATTTTTCTAATGTAGTGGGGCATACAATTGAACTGGATAACCTATTTCAAGCTTTTGAATCTTCTTTAACGAAATTTGATAATGAGCACGGCATGGCAAACTCTAGAGCAAGATTAAGAATGACTACCTTATATCAAGTAGCTGCAGCAAACCAAGGTATTGTAGTAGGTACAGGAAACAAGGTTGAAGACTTCGGTGTTGGTTTTTATACAAAATATGGAGATGGAGGAGTTGATATATCGCCGATAGCAGATTGTAATAAAACTGAAGTTTGGGAGCTTGGAAAAGAATTGAAAATATTAAAAGAAATTATAGATGCACCGCCTACAGACGGGCTGTGGGACGATGGCAGAACTGACGAAGGACAATTAGGACTTTCCTACAAAGAGCTCGAAGAAGCTATGGTTAACGAAAGTTCAAAAAATAGAGATAAATATTTAAAAATAAGAAAAGCTAACTTGCATAAGATGGAACCTATTCCAGTATGTAAGATTCCCAACTAATCAATTAGATTCACAAATCTAATATTTAAGTATATTCCTAGAATAATGAATAAAGATATTTTTTTATCAAATAGCCTTGGAGGAAAAAAAGAGAAATTAGTACCACTAGATCCAAAAAAAGTTGGAATGTATGTTTGTGGACCAACTGTTTATGACGACCCTCACATTGGAAATGCAAGACCTTTAGTTGTTTTTGATCTGTTATTTAAAGTTCTAAAATGTAAATATGGAAATAAGTCAGTAACTTATGTTAGAAATATAACAGACATAGATGATAAAATAATTCAATCATCGAAGGAAAAAAATATTTCAATAACTGAATTGACATCAAAAATTACTAAAAAATTTCATGATGACTGTAGTTATTTAAATTGTGAAATACCTACCCACGAACCTAAGGCAACAGATAACATTGAGCTAATGATAAATATGACACAAGAATTAATTAAGAGTAATTTTGCATACGAAAGTCATAAACATGTTTATTTTAAGGTTAAAAATTTTAAAGAATATGGAAAACTTTCAAATAAAAATCTTGATGATTTAATTGCAGGATCAAGAGTAGAATTATCTGATAAAAAAGAAAATCCAGAGGATTTTGTTTTATGGAAACCTTCAAATGATGATGAACCTTCATGGGCTTCACCTTGGGGCAAAGGAAGACCTGGTTGGCACTTAGAGTGTTCAGTTATGTCAAAAAAATATCTAGGTAATACATTTGATATTCACGGAGGTGGAAGGGATTTGATATTTCCTCATCACGAAAATGAAATTGCGCAATCTGTTTGTGCAAATAAAACAAAAAAATTTGCAAATTATTGGGTACATAATAATTTTATTACTATGTCTAAGGAAAAAATGGCAAAATCTCAGGGAAATATTCTTAAAATTGGTGATTTTAAAAAAAAATATAATGGCCAGGTTTTAAGATTAGCATTAATAAGCACACATTACACTCAACCACTAGATTGGAATGATAAACTCATGGATGAATGTCAAAAGACTTTGAGCAAGTGGTACAATTGCTATGTACCAGTAAACAAAAAAATATTGATACAAGATGATGATTTAAATCCTTTATATGATGATTTAAACACTCCAGGTTTTATTGCTATATTACATAAACTTTATGATAAAGCTAAAGATGGACAACTAGAAGATAAAGAATTATTTACAACAGCATGTCAATTTATTGGTCTTTTGTGTCAATCAAAAGAGGAATGGGATAATTTTAAAAAACAAAATTTAAAATTTTCTGAAAGTGAAATTTTAAACAAAATTGATGAAAGAAATAAAGCAAGAGACAGAAAAAATTATGAATTAGCTGATAAAATTAGAAATGAGCTCTTAGACAAAGGTATTTTAATTGAAGATAAAGATGGTAAAACAACTTGGAAAATTAAATGAATAAAGAAAAACTGTATATATTTGATACAACTTTAAGAGATGGTGCTCAAACGCAGGGTGTGCACTTTTCTCTTGATGAAAAAACCAAAATTGCACATGCCCTAGATAATTTAGGTGTAGATTATATCGAGGGTGGATGGCCAGGAGCAAATCCAATAGATACAGAATTTTTTCAAAAAAAACTTAAGCTAAAAAACTCAAATTTTACTGCATTTGGTATGACCAAAAAGACAGGCAGAAGTGCTGAAAATGATCCTGGATTGTCAGCTATTTTAAATTCAAATACAAGTTCAGTTTGTCTTGTTGGAAAAGCTTGGGATTTTCATGTTGATGTAGCCCTTGGAATTTCAAAAGAGGAAAACCTTGAAAATATTAGCGAGACAACAAAACACTTTGTTAAAAATAATAAAGAATTCATGTTTGATGCTGAACATTTTTTTGATGGTTATAAATCAAATCCAAAATATGCAATAGAATGTATAAAAGCAGCCTATGAAAATGGAGCAAAATGGGTTGTTTTATGTGACACTAATGGTGGAACTTTACCCCACGAAGTAACCAAAATTGTTAAAGAAGTATCTAAACATATACCGGGAAAAAACATAGGTATTCATGCTCACAACGATACTGGAAATGCTGTTGCAAATTCAATTGCAGCAGTTCTATCTGGGGCTAGACAGGTACAAGGTACCATTAATGGCTTAGGTGAAAGATGTGGAAATGCAAATTTGATGTCATTGATACCAACATTTCATCTTAAAAAAGAGTTTAGAGAAAAATATGAAATAAATATTAAAGAAAAAAATATTAAAAACATAACACAATGTTCTAGATTACTTGATGAAATACTAAATAGAAAACCAAATAAACATCTTCCTTATGTCGGAGCAGCAGCGTTTTCACATAAAGGAGGCTTACATGTTTCTGCAGTTCAAAAAGACCCAAAAACTTATGAACATATAAATCCTGCTGAAGTTGGTAACACAAGAAATATAGTTGTTTCAGACCAATCAGGAAGATCAAATATTTTATCAAGACTAAAAACAATAGGAATCGAAGTAGAGGAAAATGATGTTAAAATCAAAAAACTTTTAGAGGAAGTAAAAGATAGAGAGTTTATTGGTTATAGCTATGATGGAGCAGATGCATCATTTGAATTATTAGCTAGACGAGTTATGGGTGAAATTCCAAGATATATTTCAATTAAAGAATATGACGTCTCTGTTACAAAAGATGATCAAGAAAAAATTATTTCTAGAGCTAAAGCTAAACTAGAGGTCGATGGAGAAAAAATAGTCT
>CACOSS010000002.1 GCA_902629955.1 uncultured Pelagibacteraceae bacterium | reverse complement strand
GAAAAATTTCTATCTCGTAAAAAGAATTTAATATTTTTGTATTTATTTTATTTATTCTTTATTTCTCTAAGAATAATAAATAATTTGTTTTTTTAAATTAGATTTTTCATATAATTTACTATAAAGATAATTATTTAATTAATGTTAGATCAAGAAATTTCTTATTTTACAAAAAATATTAAAAGTAAGTTTTTATCAAACTATAGTCTTAAAAAGCTCAATTGGTTCAATATAGGAGGAGCTGCTAAATTTTTTTTTAAACCAGAAACTTTAGATGAACTAGCACAATTTCTAAAAAATTTTGGCAATAAAATAAATATATTTGTTTTAGGTGCAGGATCTAATGTTTTGCTAAACGATAAATTATTTGATGGTGTTGTAATTAAGCTAGGAAAAAATTTTTCAAATATTACACTTATGCCCAATAATATAATTGTAGCAGGCGCTGGGGTAAATGATAAAAAACTTTCGGATTTTGCATTAAAAAATTCTATTGGTGGTTTTGAATTTTTATCTTGCATACCAGGTACGGTAGGTGGAGGATTAAAAATTAATTCTGGATGTTATGGAAGAGAATTTAAAGATATATTGCTATCAGTTCAAGTAATAGATAAAAAAAATGGTTTGATCAAAACAATACCTAGTTCTCAGATTAATCTTGGATATAGAAAAAGTGATTTACACAAAGATTATATTTATTTAAGTGCCTCTTTTAAAGGTAAGAAAAAAAAAAGTGAAGAAATTGAAAATGAAATTAATTTTTTGAAAAATAAAAAAAATATTTCACAACCCTCAAAAATTAAAACAGGAGGAAGTACTTTTAAAAACCCTAAAGAGCAATCTTCAGAAAAGGTTTGGTCATTAATAAAAAAATCTGTTCCACTAGATACATCTTTTGGTGAGGCATCTATTTCGCAAAAACACTGTAATTTTTTAGTTAATACAGGTAACGCTTCTTTCGACGACATGATTAAACTAATTCAATTTATAAAAAAAAATGTAAAATCCAAAACAGGTGTCACACTAGAAACAGAAATAGAGATTATAAAGTAAATGAAAAAGAAAATTTTAATTATAGGAGGAGGTATTTCAAAGGAAAGACCAATTAGCCTCGAGACAGCAAAACAAGTCATGAATACACTAAAAAAAAAATATAATGTTCTTCAATCTGATATTAATAATGATTTTGAGAAAAAGTTAAAATCTTTTAAACCAGATATTATATTTAATGCACTCCATGGTAGATTTGGAGAGGACGGGTATATTCAAAGAGTTTTAGAGTTTTATAAAATTAAGTATACACATTCTGGAGTTTTATCATCAGCATTAGCTATGAATAAAGTAGCTTCAAAAAAATTATTTATTAAAAACAACATTCTTACACCAAAATTTATAGTAGCGAAAAATAATTTTGTAAATCTAAATTCATTAAGAGCAAAAATAAGAACTAAACTAAATTTTCCAGTAGTAATTAAACCTACTAATGAAGGATCCAGTGTAGATGTTTTTATTTGTAACGAAAAAAATTTAAAAAAAAATTTAACTAAATTAAAAAAATACAAAGAAATTCTTATAGAGGAGTATATAGGTGGCAGAGAAATGCAAGCTGCTATTTTGGGAGATAAAAAACTTGGCGTGATTGAGCTTAAACCAAAGAGAAAATTCTATGATTATAAGGCAAAATATAATTCTAATTCTAAAACAGAACATATAATTCCAGTAAGTTTATCAAAAAAAAATTACAACAAAGTTATGAACATATCCTTAAAAGTACACAAGCTTTTAAATTGCAGGGGGGTAACTAGATCTGATTTTAAGTTTTTTAATAATAAATTTTATTTATTAGAATTAAATACTCAACCAGGAATGACAAAACTATCTTTAGTTCCAGAAATCGCTGCTTTTAAAGGAATAAGTTTTTCAATGTTACTTGAATGGATTTTAAAGGATGCTTCTATTAAAAGGTAAAAAAAAAAAAATTTATTTTTATTTTAGTATCTTTTTTTTGTTTACAACAATTTTTAATACTAATTTACCAAATTTTTTTTCAAAAAAATTTAAAGTCAAATATATTGAAAAATTTGATGATAATCTTTACATCAAAGAGATTCACGATTTAGAAGAGAAAAATATATTTAATATAAATAAAAAAAAATTGAGATCTTCCTTAAGCAACAATCCATTAGTAAAATATTTTGAGGTTAAAAAAATCTTTCCAAATACTTTAAAAGTAAATCTGGTAAAATCAATTCCAATTGCCAAAATTATTGAAAACGAGAATTATTTGTACATAGGTGATAATGGCAAAGTATTTAAAAGCAAAAAAATATTCAATTCGATACCAGAAGTTTTAGGTGAAAAAGATCTTAAAAATATAAATTATATTTTACAAACTTTAAATAATTCGTCATTTGTAATGAAAGATGTAAAAATAATAAAAATATTTCCATCAAAAAGATTTGATATTATTTTTAGCAATGGAAGAATAATTAAATTTCCTCTAAAAATCGAAGATAAATTTATGAATTATGCATTTGAAATTTTTAATAATGGAGATATGCAAAGAATTATTGATTTAAGATTAAATAAAAAAATCATTTCTACAAAATGAATAATTTTCAATTTTTTATTAATATAAATTTAAAAAATATGATGATTGATTTTATAATTATCTCAAATGATGAAATAAATCCAATATTCCATAAAAGCATAAATCTGCAAAATTTTAATAATAATAATTTATCTTTTAACAATCTTGATGAAATTATGAAATCGTTAATCTTGGATGTAGAAAAAAATTTAGAAAAAATTACTTTTCAAAAAGTAAATCTGATGATTGAAGATCCATCATTAAACTCAATAGATTTAACCTTAAAAGAAAATATGGAAAATAAAATTATTAATAAAAATAAAATTGAATATTTACTTAAAGATGCAAGATATCAATTAATTAAAAATCATCCAGAAAAGTATATTGCTCACATTATAATTAAAAAATGTTATATAGATGATGAAGAATACAATTATGTTCCATTTGAAATTAATTGTAAAAATTTTATTATAGATTTAAGTTTCATATATTTGAAAAAAACACTCATCTTAAAATTTGAAAAACTACTTAAAAATCAGCAATTGGAGGTAAATAAAATTATTTGTGCAAATTATGCCAAGTCTCTATTAAATGACGATATCGATAATGTACCGAAAGCTGGTCTAGCTGCACTTAAAGATATCAATTTGAACGAAGTGAGCGTTCTTGCTAAAAAAAAAGCAAAAATGGGCTTTTTTGAAAAGATTTTCCACATATTTTCCTGATTGTATTTTATCGTAACATTAGTTGTTTTTTAAATTTAAGAACCAAAATCTATAAACCTCTATGGCAATTTTAAATCAAAAAACAATTAGCAAACCAATTTCATTTGAGGGAATTACCTTACATAAAGGAAAACAAGCTAAGATCAAAATTTTACCGTCTGCTCCGAACAGTGGTATTACATTCAAGAGAGTTGATTTAAATAAAGATAATTTAATTTTAGCAAATTTTTACAATGTAAGTGAAGCAACTTTATGTACAACTTTAACAAACGAGTCTGGCATAAGTGTTTCTACTGTAGAGCACTTAATGGCTGCACTATATGGAATGGGAGTAGATAATGCTTTAATAGAAGTTGATCAAGGAGAAATACCAATCTTGGATGGTTCTTCTAAAAAATTTGTTGAAGCTATAAAAGAAGTAGGCTTAAAGGTTTCTGACACACCAATAAAAATTATAAAGATTTTAAAAAAAATTGAAATAAATAATAATGGAAAATTTATTTCTATAGAACCTACCAAAACAACCTTAGAAATTGATTTCGAAATTAAATTTAACAACCAATTAATTGGTAATCAAAGAAATTCAATAAATGTATATGAAAGTGATTTAACAGATATTTATAATTCAAGAACTTTTTGTCTCTATGAGGATGTCGAAAAATTAAGAAGTATGAATTTAGCAAAAGGCGGTTCTTTAAATAATGCAATAGTTGTGAAAGATAATAATATTTTAAATGATGAAAAACTAAGAAATAATAAAGAGTTTGTAAATCATAAAATACTTGATTGTATTGGCGATTTATTCTTGTCAGGCCATAAAATTATTGGCAAAGTAGTTTGTTCTCAGGGAGGCCACAAACTTACTAATGAGCTTCTGAGAGAAGTTTTTATGGATAATAAAAACTTTTCAATTTTTGAATTAAAAGAAAAAATCGTGCCAAATTCTTTTATTAACAAAAAAAATCTTAAATCTATCGCCTAAATAATTTCAGTTTTGTAATTAATCTGTTAAAAACAATTAATGCGAAATAATATATATACAATACTAATTATATTTTTGGTTGTTTCTTTAGCATCATGTAACTCAAAACAAGAAAAAATATCGATACTTGAAACAGGGAATTTAGAAATTCAAATGATCGATGCTTACAAAGAAGCATATAAAGAACTAGAAAAAGGAGATGTAATTTATGCTGCTAAAAAATTTAATGAAGCAGAATTATTGTATCCACAATCAGAGTGGGCACCAAAGTCAGTTTTGCTCGCAGCTTACTCTTTTTACTCACAAAATTATTATGATGAGGCTTTATCCGAGTTAGATCGTTTTTTTAAAAAATATCCAAAGCACCCAAATACAGATTATGCTCATTTTTTATACGCAATGTGCTATTATGAAAATATTGTCGACGAAAAAAAAGATCTAGAACCTTTGCTTATTTCAAAAAAAAGATTTGAACTAATAATCCAAAATTATCCAAGTACTGATTTTGCACAAGATGCAAAATTTAAAATTGATTTAATAAATGACATTCTAGCTTCAAAGGAAATATATTTAGGAAAATATTACTTAAAAAAGAAAAAATGGTCTGCCGCAATTAATAGATTTAAAAATATTTTAGAATTTTACAGCACAACAATATATATCGAGGAAGCGCTTCATAGACTTGTTGAGACTAATTATAAAATTGGACTTACACAAGAAGCAGAAAAATATGCAAATTTACTAGGCTATAATTACCAATCTAGTGAATGGTATGAACAATCATATAAAATATTCAACAGAGATTATCAAACCTCATTTGAAATAAAAAAAGATAAAGAGTCAGTTTTTGGGAAATTTAAAAAATTATTTAAATGATTAAAAAAAATAATTTAAAAATAAAGGAAGATTATTTAAAAAAAATTCAAATATATAAAAAATACAATGAGGCTTATTTTAATAAAAGTAATCCTTTAGTTGATGACAATGTTTACGATAATCTAAAAAAAGAAATACTTATACTTGAAAAAAAATACCCATTTTTAAAAGATAAAGAATCTCCCTCTTTAAATGTTGGGTTCAAACCATCAAAAAACTTTAAAAAAGTTAAACACAAAGTACCAATGTTATCACTTAATAATGCTTTTAATAGGGAAGACTTAGTAAATTTTGAGAAAAAAATATTAAATTTTCTTAATTTAGAAAGAAGTGATCTTTTAGAGTATAGCGCTGAGCCAAAAATAGACGGGATTTCGGCTTCTCTTTTTTATAAAAAAGGTAATTTTATTCAGGGTCTTTCTAGAGGTGATGGTGTTGAGGGCGAGGATATTACTGAGAATTTGAGCACAATTACTGATATACCAAAAATTTTAAAAGGCAAAAATATTCCAGAGGAAATAGATATTAGAGGAGAAGTTTTTATTCAAAATACAGACTTTAAAAAATTAAATGAAAAATTTGCAAATCCAAGAAATGCAGCATCTGGATCTTTAAGGCAAAAAGATCCAGAAAAGACAAAAAAAATTCCACTTAAATTTATTGCTTATACTTTTGGTTTTTCTAAAAATTTAAATATATCAAATCAATCTCAGTTTTTGAAAATGTTAAAAAATTGGGGTTTTAAAGTAAATAATTACAATAGACTTATAAAAGGAATTGATAATTTAATTAAAAATCACTCAGCACTTGAAGCTAAAAGAAAAGAGATTGATTTTGATATTGATGGAATAGTCTATAAGATTAATGATTTTCCTGTTCAACAAAGGTTAGGTTTTGTAGCTAATGCACCTCGATGGGCTATTGCCCACAAGTTCTCTGCTAATAAGTCTATTTCAGAAATAATTAATATAGAAATTCAGGTGGGTAGAACTGGAGCACTAACACCTGTTGCAAAAATAAAACCAGTAAATATTGGTGGAGTATTGGTGTCGAATGCCACACTACATAATGAAGACGAGATTAAGAGAAAAGATATAAGGATAGGTGATGTAGTGATTATTGAAAGAGCAGGAGATGTAATTCCTCACGTTATTTCGGTTGATTTAAAAAAAAGAAAAAAAAGCTCAAAAAAATTTGACTTTCCAAAAAATTGCCCTTCTTGTGGATCCTCTACTATTAAAGAATTTAATAAAATTACGAAAAAATTTGATGCAGTTAGAAGATGTACAAATGATGGATATGATTGTGAGAAAATAGCTATTGAAAAATTAAAACATTTTGTCTCAAAAGAAGCTTTAAATATTGAAGGACTAGGAAAAAAAATTGTTGAAAATTTTTGGAATTTAAAACTTATAAGATATCCTCAAGACATTTTTAATCTCGATTTTGATAAAATTAAAAATATAGAAGGCTGGGGAAAGTTGTCTGTGGCAAACCTCAAATTTTCAATAGAGGAAAAAAAAAATATATCATTAAGTAAATTTATTTATTCAATAGGTATAAGACACATAGGTCAAGAAAATGCAAAATTAATTTCCAAAACTCTTAAAACCTCACAAAATTTTTTTAATTTGGGAAAAAATAATAATTTTGATGAATTATTAAATATCGATGGAATAGGTGATACACAAATAAATTCTATTAAAGATTTTTTCTTAAACAAAAAAAATTTGTTAGTTTTAGAAAAATTAAAGGAAAATTTGAGTATTCAAAATGAAAAAGAAAATTCAAAAAATGGAATTTTAAAAGAAAAAACGTTTATGTTTACTGGAAAATTAGAAGGGATAAGTAGAGCTGAAGCAAAATCATTAGTCGAAAAAAACTCAGGTAAAATAATAAGTAATGTAAGTCAAAAATTAGATTTTTTGATCATAGGAGAAAAACCAACTGTTAAAAAAGTTAACCATGCGAAGAATTTAAGAATAAAAATAATTTCACAGTCAGAATTTTTAAAAATGTTAGACATTAAAGATTTTTAATTAACCATTTTTTTTCACTATTATTTAAATGTTTAGAAATTTTCGAATATACTGATAAATGGTAATTAAATAAATAATCTTTCTCTTTAGTATTCAACAAACTATAATTTATTAGATCTTTATCTATTGGTGCCAAAGTTAGATTTTCAAAAAACATTTTTTCATTATCTTTTCTAATATAAACTAAATTCTCAATTCTAATTCCATACTGTCCTTGCTTGTAGTATCCAGGTTCATTACTTAGTATCATGCCTTCTTTAAGTTTTACTTTACCAAATTTTGAAATTGATTGTGGCCCCTCATGTACATTTAAAAAATAACCAACACCATGTCCAGTTCCATGACCGTAATCAAGTTTTTGCCTCTTTAAAAACTTTCTTGCATGAATATCAAGTTTTTTTCCTGTATTATTTTTAATTAAATTACTCGTTGCTACTGCAATATGACCTTTTAGAACTAAAGTGAAAATATTTTTTATTTTTTTTGGTTGTTCTCCAAGACTTATAGTTCTTGTTACATCTGTCGTTCCATACTTATATTGTCCTCCAGAATCACAAAGAAATAGATCTTTTTTATTTATTATTCTGTTTGTTTTTTTTGTGGCTCTATAATGTACAATTGCTCCGTTTGGTCCTGAACCAGCTATTGTACCAAAACTTGGATACAAATATTTTTTATTTTTTTTCCTTAAACTTTCAAGTTTTTTTTCTGCGTCAATTTCTGTTACTTTAATTTTTTTTAAATTTTTAATCCAAAAAAGAAACTTAGTTACAGCAACTCCATCTAAGATGTGACTTTGAATCATGTTTTGCATTTCGGTTGGATTTTTAATTGACTTGAAAAAGTAGCATGGATCATTTCGACAAATAATCTTAAATTTAGACTTAATAGTATTCTCATTGAAAACTGATAGAGTTTTATTGTCTATAACAAATCTTTTGCCTTTTAAATTTTGAATAAAGCTTGCAAAATTATCTATTTCAACAATTTGATTTGAAGATAATTTTTTTTCTATTATAAGTTTCTTTGTCTTAAATTTTTTTGCGATTAGATACAATTTTTTATTTTTAGCTAATAATAAATTAGAGTTGGGTAAAGGAGAGTAAGGAGTATCAGATCCTCTAATATTTAATAGCCACGCCACATTCTCTGGCGCACTTATAAATAAAAAATCTGCTTTCTTCTTTTTAAGATATTTTGATATTAGATTAACTTTACTTTGATGACTTTCCCCAGATACATGATTTGGCAAAGAATAAAAAGGTTTATCTTTAATTTTTTTTACTTTAAAAATTTGGTCGACTAGATTTTTTTTTATTGATTTTAATTTTATATTATTACCAAATAAATAATTTAACTGGCCAAAGGTAAAAATATTTGGATCATAACCTAAAATGATATTTTGGAATAGATTCCTTGGTAATTTTTGATGTATTTTTACTATTTCATAATTTGTTCCTGATTCGAGTTTTGCTTGAATAGTGTATCTACTATCAACAAATAAGTACCTTTTTTTTTTTAAAATTACTGCTAATCCGGCTGAGCCAGTGAAATTTGTAATTAGTTTTAGTCTATTGTGTTTAACCTGCTCTGTGAAAAAACTATCATTTTTTGGAATAACATAGCCATCAATATTATTATTCGATAATAAACCAATAAATTTTTTAAGTGTTTTTTTTTTCATTTAATTCTTTTTTGATATCTGATCCATCCAGGACTTCTAGTGCCTTCTTCAATTTCGTAATCCTGGTTGAATTCAAAATCTTCAGCTTGATTTTCATCTTCATTGTTAAACATATTTTTTTCTATGTATTTTTCAGGAAGTTCCTCTACGAATCTTGACGCCATACTGTCAATCCAATCTCCCTGATAAAACCTGTTCATTGAAAAAGAAATATATGCTTTTTTTTTTGCTCTAGTTATTCCAACATATGCGAGCCTCCTTTCCTCCTCTAAACCTTTCTCACCTTTTTCCTCAATTGACTTTTGATGAGGAAATAAACCTTCTTCCCACCCTGGTAAAAAAATTACGTCAAACTCCAAACCTTTAGATGCATGCATAGTCATTAAATTAATCTTTTGGCCATCCCAATTTTGATCTATTGAGGTAGCTAGAGACACATGTTCTAAAAAACTTTCTAAATTATCAAATTCTTTCATAGCACTAAGCAGCTCTTTAATGTTTTCTAATCTATTCTCATTTTCTAAATCTTTTTTATTTTTTAGCATTGCCGAATATCCTGACTCGTCAAGAATTGTTTGAAGTAACTTTACATGATAAATATTTTTCAATTCATTATCTTTTTTCCATTTATTTAAAAAATTTAAAAAATTGTACAATCCTACTTTTGCTTTTGGTTTAATTTTATTTTTTTCTATCAATTGTCTTGATGCAGATACAAGTGAAATTGAATTAGTTTTTGCATGCTCATGAATTAATTTTATAGTGCTTTCACCAATCGATCTTTTGGGATTATTTACAATCCGCTCAAAAGCTAGATCATCCTTTTCTTGATAAACCAATCTTAAGTAAGCAATACAATCTTTAATTTCAGCTCTCTCATAAAACTTTGTGCCACCTATGATTCTGTAAGGTAAACCTATTTTGAGAAATCTCTCCTCAAACTCTCGTGTTTGAAATATTGCCCTAACCAAGATAGTGATATTGTTAAGTGAATAATTTTTTTTAAGATTTTTTTCAATTTCATCGCTTAATCCTATAGCCTCTTCTTTGCCATTTCTATAACAACTAAGTTTAATTAAGTCCCCATCATCTGAATTTGTTTTAAGAGTTTTGCCTACTCTTTTTTTATTATTTGAAATTAATTCTGATGCTACAGATAAAATATTTTGAGTTGACCTATAATTTTCCTCAAGCCTAATAACTTTTGTATTTTCATAAACTTTGTCAAATTCTAAAAAATTTTTAATTTCTGCTCCCCTCCAACTATAAATTGATTGATCATCATCACCTACACAGCAAATATTCTTATTTACTTTCGCAAGAATATTTAACCATTTACTTTGAATATAATTTGTATCCTGATATTCATCTACAAGAATATATTTAAAATTTTTGTTATAAATTTCACAAATATCTTTATTTTTCTCCAATATATTTACACAGTGCAAAATAAGATCTCCAAAATCACAGCAATTCAAGTCAATAAGTTTTTGCTGGTAAATATGATAGATAGGCAGAATTGTTTTTTCAAAGATATCTTTTTTATTTATAATAACATCACTTGGGTACCATCCATTATTTTTCCATTTATCGATAATAGAAAGTATCAATTTCGGTGATAATTTTTTTGTGTCTATATTTTCAGACTTACAAATGTTCTTAACGAGTCTTACTTGATCGTCAGCGTCTAAAATTGTAAAATTGTAGTTAAGTCCAACTGCTTTTGCGTGCTTTCTTAAAATTTTTGCACATATTGAGTGAAAAGTACCAAGCCAAGACAAGCCTATAGCCTCAGATTTCAAAATTTTACTTACCCTTAAATGCATTTCCTTGGCAGCTTTGTTTGTAAACGTGACAGATAGAATTTGATTAGGAAATGCTTTTTTATTTTTAATAATATGTGCAATTCTAGACGTTAATACTTTTGTTTTACCCGATCCCGCTCCGGCTACAACCAAAATGGGGCCGTCAGTGTTTATTACAGCCTCTTTTTGAGCAGAATTAAGATCTTGTAAATAATTAGAATTTATCATTTATAAATAATCATTATAAATCATTTTAATTTTATGAAAAAAATAAATTTTAATATTAAATTTAACTTTAAAATTGGAGTTTTCACTTTTGCTAGTTTTTTTTTCCTATATTTATTATACCTATCAATACCAAGTCTATATGATAGTGGAAGAGTTCAAAAAGTCCTTTATTACAAATTAATAGAAGAGTTTGGATTAAATTTAAGTCTCTCAAGTGAAATAACGTATAGAATCCTTCCTCAGCCACATTTTCATATTAAAGATACTAAAGTATTCAGAGATAAATCCAAAGTTTCCGAAGAAATAGGAGAGATTAAGGATTTAAGAGTTTTTATAAGTAGTAAAAATTTTTTTAATAAAAAAAAAATTTATATAAATAAAATTATTCTTTCAAAGAGTAATTTTTTTTTTAACAGATCTAACTTAGATTATATTAATGATTTTTTAAATAAAGATTTTTCCGAAAAAAGTATTTTTATAAAAAAAAGTAAGTTTTTTTTTAGTGATAAAAACGATAACATAATTTTTATTTATACAATAAACAAATTAGACTTTTTAAAAGATGTAAAAGAGAATAGTAATCAAATAAAAACTATCGGAAGTATATTTAAAATTCCAATTAAGTTTTCTTGGCAAAAAAATTTAAGTAATAAAAATACTATTGTCAATTTTAAAGCTGAAAAAGTAGATATTGATTTTATTAATAAAGGATATTTAGAAAAGGGGAAATATTTTTATGAAAATAGTTTTAATATTTTAACTAATAACCTAAAAACAAAATATGAATTTTTTGATAATAGTATCAAATTAAATTCAAAAAAATCATTTATTAAAAACACACCGATTAGTTACTCAGGAAATATAGAATTATCCCCTTTTAGTTTTCAAATTTTTGTAGATGCAAAAGACATAGATCTTGAATATTTTTTAAATAATACTTTTTTGTTAAATGAAATTATATCTTCAAAAATATTAATAAATGACAATATTAATGGACAAATAAGAATTAAAACAAATAAATTAAATAAAATAAGATTATTTGATAACGCTATCATAAACTTTAATTTTGAAGAAGGTGATATAAATCTTAATAATTCTCAATTAATAAATAATAAATTTGCCAAAATATTACTTTATAATTCAAATTTTGATCAAAGTGATGGAAGTTCAAACTTTAATGGTGAAATTAAATTTGATATTTTTGACTATGAGCAATTTTTTAGAGTGTTTTCTATACCAAAAAAAAATAGATTAAAAAAAAAGATTTATAAAATAAACTTTCAATATACATTTAATTTAAATAATTCTAAATTTTCAATAGACAAAATAAATTTTTTAGACAAAAACAATAAAATTATTCAATCAAAAAATGTAGATGATTTTGTTGAAGACAATTATGAGATGCGTTTTCAAATTTCTAATAATGTACTATTTAAAAACTTTATGAGGCAAGTTATAAATATTTATTTAGAAGAGGGATAAATCATCTTTGAGGGATTAACCAATTTATCATACTCAACCTCACTAATTAATTTTGTTTTCAAAGCCTCTAATTTCAAAGATGTATTATTTTTATGTGCTAATTTTGCAATTTTGGCAGCGTTATCGTAGCCAATTTTTGGAGCAAGTGCGGTTACTAGCATTAAAGAATTGTTTAGCAGCTCCCCAATTCTTTTCTTGTTTGCTTTGATTCCTCCAACACAAAAGTTTGCAAAATTTTTTGAACTGTCTGATAACAAACTTATAGATTGCATTATATTGTGAGCTATCAAAGGTTTAAATACATTTAGTTCAAAATGACCATGAGATCCTGCAATAGTAATTCCACTATGATTTCCAATAACTTTAGTACAAACCATTGTAATAGCTTCACACTGAGTAGGATTAACTTTACCTGGCATAATTGATGATCCAGCTTCATTTTCTGGCAGTTTTAATTCAGAGTAACCTGCTCTTGGTCCAGATCCAAGAAATCTGATATCATTTGCAATTTTCATTAAACTTACAGCTGTAGTATTTAAACTTCCTGAAAAATTTACAATAGGATCGTGTGACGCTAGAGCTGCAAATTTATTTTTTGCACATTTAAATGGTAATTTTGTAATTTTTGATATTTCTTTAACAATTTTTTTATCAAAATTTTTTTTTGTATTTATCCCAGTCCCAACTGCTGTTCCACCTTGAGCGATATAATAAATTTCTTTTAAACTTAACTTAATTCTCTCGATTGAGTCTTTAAGTTGGGATTGATAGCCAGAAAACTCTTGACCAAGTGATATTGGAGTAGCATCTTGGAGATGTGTTCTTCCAATTTTAATTATTTTATTAAACTCTGCGACTTTTTTCTTAAGTTTTTTATTTAATAATTCTAGATTTGGTAAAAGTTCATGAACAGTTTTTATTGCTATAGCTATATGAATAGCAGATGGAAAAACATCATTGGTAGATTGAGATTTATTTACGTGATCATTTGGATGGACTGGTTTCTTGGTTCCTTTTTTCCCTTTTAATATCTCAATAGCTCTATTTGAAATTACTTCATTTATATTCATATTAGTTTGAGTTCCAGACCCAGTTTGCCAAACTTTTAAGGGGAAATGATCTTTTAACTTTCCTGAGATTACTTCCTCAGATGCTCTTATGATAGCTCTAGCAATTTTCTTATCAATTTCTTTATTTTTTAAATGTACAATTGCTGCAGATTTTTTAATTACTGCAATTGATTTAATAATTAATGGATTTATTAAGGTATCCCCAATATTAAAATATTTCTTTGAACGTTCTGTTGAAGCACCCCAATACTTATCCACAGGTACACTAATTGACCCGATACTATCGAATTCTTTCCTTTTTTTCATAATCTTTAATTTGAGTGTATTGGTATAATTCTTATACATTATGTTTGAATAGAATCAAATAGGAGCAATATGACAAATTTTGAAAAAGTTGGTTTGTTTATGAAAACATTTGGACAAGATGTTAAAACATCAGCAAGTTTTAGTTCAAAAAAAATTACTGATCTTAGATTAAGCTTGATAGAAGAAGAATTGGTTGAATTAAAAGAGGCAATTGAAAATAAAAATTTGACTGAGGTAGCAGACGCTCTAACAGATATTTTGTATGTTACATACGGCGCTGGTCATGCTTTTGGAATAAATCTAGACGAGTGCTTTGATGAAGTACAAAAGTCTAATATGAGTAAATTAGGCGTTGACGGTAAACCAATTTTTAACGACAAAGGCAAAGTCATGAAAGGCCCAAATTACTTTAAACCAAACTTTTCGAAGCTAATTGAAAAATAATTATCTTTTTTTCAAGAAAGCTATATTTGAATAATACGGGGGTACAGTATGATTTCCTTTATATGTATGAATTTCTTTAACGTTATCAAAAAGAAATTTTTGATCTTCCGATGTTAGAATTTCAGACTTAAAATATTTTTTATTTTTAATATTGTTTAAAATATCATCAATTAATATTTCTTTACCATTTCCATCATTCAAGTGCGGCTCATCTTTTGGTGCATTAAAATCTTCAATTATAAAATAACAATCACTTTCAACTTTTTTAAAAAAGAATTTTAGGTTTTGAATAATATGTGTTAAAATATGTGATCCATCATCAATAATTATTTTAAATTTTTTGCCCTCAATAGCTTTTTTTAAATTTTTAAATTCTTTTTCAACAGTCAAGTCACAATTTATAAATTTAATTCTTTTAGATTTATAACTAAACTTAAAATTTCTATCTACACCATAAATATTTGCTTTAGGAAAATAAATAGCAAATGCTGCTGATGATGCTCCTCTCCAAGTACCAATCTCAAATAAGTCAAATTTTTTATCTTTAAAAGCTGATAAGTGTTTTTCATAAAATTTATCGAAACCATGTCCTATAATAAGATCTGAATTCAAATCGTATTGATTTTTTACATTTGATCCTTTGTCTGTGCCAAAATAATTGAATATTTCTCCTAAAGAATTAAATTCATTAGATATTTTATCCACATCTATTTTTGGCTTTAAATAATAAGTTATTTTTTTATAAAGACGGGTAATTTTTTTCATAGTTTTAAGACCAATATTCTTATACTAAAGAATTTTATCTTAAACTATTTTTTTAAGCTCTGCCAAAACTTCTTTTGCGTGATCTTTTACTCTTACATTTGGCCATATTTTTAAAATTTTACCCTTGGGACTTATTAGAAAAGTAGTCCTAATTATTCCCATATATTTTTTTCCTAAAAATTGCTTTGGTCCCCACACCCCATATTTTTTAATTACATTTAATTTTTCATCCGATAGTAAATCAAATTTAAGCTTATATTTTTTTTTGAATTTTTTATGACTATCTATTGAGTCTTTTGATATACCAAAAACCAATGTTTTGTTTTTTTTTAAAACACTATTTAATTTATTAAAATCTCGAGATTCTAATGTACATCCAGGAGTATCATCTTTAGGATAGAAATAAAGAATTATATATTTTTTAATTTTATTAATTTCAAGAATATTACCACTTGTACTAGGCAGTTTGAAAACGGGAGCTTTTTGATTTAACTTTAATTTCATTTAATTTTTTAAATGAGGTGACATTGTCACCTCATAATATTTTAGTTGTTTAACATACTAAGTGCTTTGTTTAATAACTCCTCTGATTTTGCGTGATCACCACTATCATGAGCTTTTTTTCCAGCATCTCTCAGTTTTTTTATTTCATCCATTTTGCTATCGACTTCACCCCATAACATCGGACAAGACCCTGCAAAAGCTGAGCTAGACATTAATACAAAAAAAATTGATATTATTATTTTTTTCATTTTAGTCTCCTTTCAGATCGAAATAGTTATTCGTTTAATTAAAAAAAGGTTCAGAGTGTCACAGTAAAATTTTAGGGGCGTTCTGTTGCCAGGTGCCCCAAACCCCGTAACTTAATTAAAAAATTAATTAAGCTGCAAGTGCAAATTTATTATTTGCAATTATAAAATAGCCCGTTACGGTGGAACAATTCCGAACGAAAGAACAGCCTTTAGACATCCGTCGATCCTAGTTCACCCCCATAAGTTGAATTTGGTGGAGGTGGTGGGTACTGCCCCCACGTCCGCAATGTTTATTACGAAATTCGTTTATCGTCATAGTTGGAAAACCAACACTATTAATATAAAAGTAAACTCTAAAGATTCAATAATTAATTCATGAAATTAACTAAAGAACAACAACAAGAAATCAAAGATCTACAATCTCAGGAAAATAAAACAAAAAGGGTAACTTCTCCACAATTAGAAAATATATTATTTGAGGCAATTCCGGTTCTAGACCATGGTTTTGTAAGAGTAATCGATTATATGGGAGATGACACTTCAATTGTGCAAGCAGCAAGAGTATCTTACGGAAAGGGAACTAAACAAGTTTCAACAGATTCGGGACTCATTAAATATTTAATGAGACACTGGCATAGCACTCCTTTTGAAATGTGTGAAATAAAATATCATATCAAGTTACCAATCTTTATAGCCAGACAATGGATTAGACATAGAACTGCAAATGTGAATGAGTATTCAGCAAGATACTCTATTTTAGATAAAGAATTTTATTTACCTAATCAAGAAAACTTAGCTGCTCAGTCAAAAAATAATAGACAAGGCAGAGGAGAGATTTTGACTGGAGATCAAGCAAAAGAGGTTTTGAATTTGTTAAAAAATGATGCAGAAAGAACTTATGATAATTATGAAACAATGCTTAATGAACGTTATGATGGATCAGTAATAGATGAAAAAAAATCTGGGTTAGCAAGAGAACTAGCTAGAATGAATTTAACATTAAACACATACACACAATGGTACTGGAAAACAGATTTATTAAATCTTATGAATTTTTTAAGACTACGAGCTGATAGTCATGCACAGTTTGAAATAAGAGCATATGCCGATGTAATGCTAGATACTCTAAAAAAATGGGTACCAATAACTTTTGAGGCTTTCATGGATTACAGAGTTGGTGGAACAGAGGTATCCTCAAAAGGTAAAAAGGTTTTAAAGGATTTAATTTCAGGAAAGAATACTAACATTGAGTCATCAGGTTTGTCCAAAAGAGAGTGGAATGAGCTAATGAATGCTTTCGATTTAGATGAAAAAATTGTAAAATAGTTTATGCAATCAAAAATAAAACTGCCAACAAATAGAAACTTTGGAATAGTTTTTTCTATAGTTTTTTTAATTATAGCTTTGTGGCCTTTACTTAAACAAAACGACTTAAGATTTTGGTCTTTATCTATATCTGGAATTTTCTTTGCATTAGGTCTCTTAAATTCAAAACTACTTTTGCCTTTGAACAAAATTTGGTTTAAATTTGGAATACTTTTAGGAAGCATTATAGCTCCAATAGTTATGGGAATAGTATTTTTTTTAGTTGTAACACCAACTGGTTTAATTATGAAACTTTTGAGGAAAGATTTATTAAATTTAAAGAAAAATAAAAAAGAAACCTACTGGCTTGATAAAGATAATTCAAATAGCAGTTTAAAAAATCAATTTTAAATAGAATGAATTTTTTAATTGAATTTTGGAATTTTTTAAAAGTTAGAAAAAAATTTTGGTTATTGCCTATTATATTAGTTTTAGCTTTATTTGGCGGATTAATAATTTTGAGCCAAGGTTCTGCTGTAGCACCTTTTATTTATACAATATTTTAATCTGTGATTTCAATATTAGGAATTTCTGCATTTTATCACGATAGTGCAGCAGCAATATTGGTCGATGGAGAAATTATAGCCGCGGCGCAAGAAGAAAGATTTACAAGAAAAAAACACGACTCTAGTTATCCTTATAACGCTGTTGAATTTGTCTTAAAGTTTGCAAAATTGAAACTATCCGAAATAGATCACATAGTTTTTTATGAAAAGCCTTTTTTAAAATTTGAAAGACTTCTTGAAACATATGTAGCATTTGCGCCTAGAGGATTTAAACAGTTTACAAAGTCCATGCCCTCATGGTTAAGAGAAAAGCTCTTTCAAAAAAATATGTTATTCAAATTTTTACAGGAACATGACAAAGAATTTGTAGATGAAAAAAAGATTTTTTTTTCAGAACATCATTTAAGTCATGCTGCTAGTGCTTTTTTTCCTTCGCCTTTTAAGGATGCAATTATTCTTACTGCAGATGGAGTGGGTGAATGGGCTACAACTACCGTAGCAATTGGTAATAGAGAAGATTTATCAATTAAAAAAGAAATTCATTTTCCACATTCATTAGGTCTTCTGTATTCTGCTTTTACTTTTTATACAGGATTTAAAGTTAATAGCGGGGAATATAAACTTATGGGTCTAGCACCATATGGAGAACCTCAATATGTTGATTTAATTAAAGATAATTTGATTGATATTAAACAGGATGGATCGTTTAAGCTTGAGCAAGAATTTTTTGATTATGCAACAGGATTAAAAATGACCAGTGGTAAATTTGATAAGTTATTTAATCAAAAACCTAGAGATAGTAAAAAAGAAAAATTAACGCAATTTCACATGGATATAGCTGCTTCAATTCAGAAAGTAACAGAGGAGGTGATGATCAAAATGGCAACATCTTTAAGAACTGAGTTTAATATAAAAAATTTGTGTCTAGCTGGAGGAGTAGCATTAAATTGCGTTGCAAATGGAAAAATTCTTGAGAAAAAAATTTTTGATAATATTTGGATACAACCTGCTGCTGGCGATGCTGGAGGATCACTAGGTGCAGCTTTGGCTCTTTGGCATTTAGAGCTTAAACAAGAGAGAAAAATATCAAATAATGATATGAAAGGCTCTTATCTAGGACCAAATTTTTCACAAAATGAAATTGAAAACGAGCTTAAAACTTTAAATGCAAACTTTGAACTTTTAGAAGAAAAAGAATTAATTAATAAAACTGCAGAGGCTCTTAAAAATGGTGATGCTGTTGGATGGTTTCAAGGTAGAATGGAGTTTGGTCCAAGAGCTTTAGGAGGAAGATCAATTTTAGGTGATCCAAGATCACCAACAATGCAAAAAAATTTAAATCTAAAAGTTAAATTTAGGGAAAGTTTTAGACCTTTTGCCCCCTCTGTACTCAGAGAGGATGTTGATAAATGGTTTAATATTAATCAAGACAGTCCATACATGCTTTTAGTTGCCGAAGTATTAGAAGATAAAAAAATTAAAATGTCCGATGAAGAAAAAAAACTATTTGGCATAGATAAATTAAATATTAAAAGATCAGATATACCAGCTGTTACCCATGTTGATTATTCTGCAAGAATTCAGACCGTACATAATGAAACTAATCCTAAATATTACTCTTTAATTAAAAAATTTAAAGAAATGACAAATTGCCCAGTTTTAATTAATACATCTTTTAATGTGAGGGGTGAGCCGATAGTTAATACTCCTTCAGATGCTTTTAATTGTTTTATGGGAACGGAAATGGACAAATTAGTAATTGGAAATTGTTTTTTAGATAAGAAAAAACAAAATAAAAATTTTAAAAAGGATTATAAAAATCAATTTGAATTAGATTAACTTAAATATTCTTTTTTAATTTTCGCTGCTAAAAGAGTATATATTTTTGTTGCTTCATGATCTGGCAATGCCTCAACAATAGGTCTACCTTGATCACCATATTTTCCTATCTCCGGGTATATAGGAATTTCTCCTAAAAATTCTTTATCAAATTCTAACGCAGTTTTTTTAACACCTCCTGTCCCAAAAATATCATATTTTTTTCCATCATCTCCTTTAAAAAAACTCATGTTATCTACAAGACCAATTATTTTAGTTTTAAGTTTATCAAACATTCTAATACCCCTCTTTACATCTTGAAGAGCTATTTCTTGAGGAGTGGAAACTATTATTGCTCCGTCAAGCTTAATTTCTTGTGCAAATGTTAATTGAGTATCACCAGTCCCTGGGGGCATATCTACAATGATAAAATCAAGGTCTTTCCAATCAACTTTTTGAGTAAAGGTTTTTATTGCACTAGTCACCATTGGACCTCTCCATATCATAGGGGTTTGTTCATCTGTTAAAAAACCTATGGACATACATTGTATTTCAAATTTATTTATAGGAATTAATTTACCCTCTTCACTTTTTGGCTTTTCATTAATGGAAAAAAGTTTTGGAAGCGATGGTCCATATATATCGGCATCTAATAACCCGACTTTGCATCCAGACTTTTTTAACGCTAAGGCAAAATTTGTTGCAAAAGTGGATTTTCCAACCCCACCTTTTGCGCTTGAAATTGCTATAGTAAATTTAGTTCCCTGAATAGGGTTTTTTATAAACTTTTTTGTGGGTTTTACTTGTTTCATTGCTTCAATAAGTACTAATTTGACCTTTTAACTTATCTTGTTTTTCAAATTAAAGACACTATATAGAGTGACATGGTTGACGATTTTAGAGGCAGAGGCGGAAGTCCTTGGGGATCTCCCCCAGGAGGAGGTGGTAATGGTTCGGGTAGAAAAGGGCCAACTCCCCCCGATATTGATGAAATAATTAGAAGCCTTCAAGATAAAATAAACAAATTCATGCCAGGTGGTGCTACAAAAGGTGGAAAACCTATAATCTTCGGATTGGTAATATTAATTGTTATTTGGGCTTTAAGCGGTCTTTATAGAGTTTTGCCGGATGAACAAGGAGTTGTTCTAAGATTTGGAAAATTTGTAAACACAACCCAACCAGGTTTAAATTATCATATACCTTTTCCAGTTGAGACTGTTCTCACTCCAAAAGTTACAAAAGTTAATAGAATGGATATTGGATTTAGATCTGAGAGAGATAGCGGCTTTACTTCAACTGCTGTAGCTGATGTACCAGAGGAAAGTTTAATGTTAACAGGAGACGAGAATATCGTTAATATAGATTTTTCTGTTTTTTGGGTAATTAAAGACGCAGGTAATTTCTTATTTAAAATTCAAGATCCAGAAGGAACAGTAAAAGCAGCGGCTGAAACTGCTATGAGAGAAGTTATTGCAAGAAGCAACATTCAACCAATTTTAACCGAAGGAAGATCAAAAATTGAAATTGATACACAAGAAATCATTCAAAGTATTTTAGATGAGTACAACTCTGGAATTCAAATTACTCAAGTCCAAACACAAAAGGCCGATCCACCAGATCAGGTAATTGATGCATTTAGAGACGTACAGGCTGCAAGAGCAGATATGGAAAGATCAAAGAATGAAGCAGAGGCATATGCGAATGATGTTATACCAAGAGCACGTGGGGAAGCGGCAAAAATATTACAAGCAGCAGAAGCTTACAAGAAAGAAGTTGTAGCTAAAGCTGAAGGTGAGGCTAGCAGATTTTTAGCGATTTTTAATGAATATAAAAACGCAAAACAAGTCACTCAAGAAAGAATGTATTTAGAAACAATGGAAAAAGTATTAGCAGATATAGATAAGGTTATAATTGATAAAGAGGCTGGATCTGGTGTTGTACCATACCTTCCATTGCCAGAATTAAAGAAAGCAACAAATTAATATGAGAAAAATAATTTTACCCCTAATAGCTGTAATTGCTGCAACTGCATTTTTTTCAATTTTTATTGTTAAAGAGGTTAACCAGGCAATAGTATTACAATTTGGTGATCCAAAAAGAATAATTACAAATCCAGGTTTAAACTTTAAACTTCCATTTATTCAAAACGTAGTATTTCTTGATAAAAGAATTTTAAATTTAGACGCTCCACCAGAAGAGGTGATTGCATCAGATCAGAAAAGATTAATTGTAGACGCGTTTGCTAGATTTCAAATTATTGATCCTTTAAAATTTTATATTTCAGTTGGAAATGAGAGAGTTGCAAGATCAAGACTATCAACGATTATAAACTCTAGAATAAGAAGTGTATTAGGTACTCAAAGACTTCAAACTTTATTATCTGAAGACAGAACAAAACAAATGGCTTTAATCCAAGAAGGTGTTAACAACGAGGCGGAAAAATTTGGTATCAAAATAATTGATGTAAGAATTAAAAGAGCTGATCTTCCACAAGCCAACAGTGATGCTATTTTTGCTAGGATGCAAACTGAAAGAAATAGAGAGGCGAAAGAATTTAGAGCGAAAGGTGCTGAAATGGCAGTAACAATTACATCAACAGCTGATAAGGAAGTTACTGTAATATTGGCAGATGCACAGAAAAAATCTGAAATTATGAAAGGAGAAGGTGACGGTCAAAGAAATAAAATTTTTGCTGACGCCTTTGGTCAAGATCCAGAGTTTTTTGCTTTCTACAGAGCCATGCAAGCTTACGAAAAAGCTCTTATAGGAGGAGAGACTTCATTGGTATTATCTCCTGACAGCGAATTTTTTAAATTTTTTGGAAACGTAAAATCTAAATCTACCCCATAGTTATTTGATGAATGAATTGATCATTGCTTTTGGTCTTTTCTTATTTATTGAGGGCATTTTGTACGCCATATTTCCATCAAAAATGAAAAATATGCTCAAGAAAATTGATTTGTTAAAAATATCACAAATTAGATTTTCAGGGTTAACTTTTGCAATTATAGGATTTGTAATTGTATGGTACTTTAAAACATAAAATGAAACACAGATTTTTTAAAATAGCTCTTATTTTTGTTATAACCATAAGCTTTACTTTTAGTGCTAAGGCTCAAAATGTTCCCAATTCATTCGCCGATTTAGCAGAAAGGCTAATGCCATCTGTTGTAAATATTTCAACAACTCAAACAGTTGTGTCTAGATCAAATCCCTTTCCTTTTGAATTTCCTCCCGGGTCACCTTTCGGAGATATGTTTAAAGAATTTGGAACACCACAAGAAAGAAAAGCAAGCGCGCTTGGTTCAGGTTTTATAATAGATGAGAAGGGTCTTGTAATTACAAACAATCATGTAATTAAAGGTGCGGAAGATATTTTAGTAAGGTTTCATGATGACAAAGAATATACTGCTAAAATAATTGGCTCAGATCCATTATCCGATATTGCAGTATTACAAATAGATTCTAACGATAAATTTACTCCAGTAAAATTTGGAAATTCAGATAAAGCAAGAATTGGAGATTGGGTAATTGCTATAGGTAATCCATTTGGCTTAGGAGGAACTGTTACTGCAGGAATTATCTCAGCAAGAAATAGAAGTATTGGTCTTACAAGATATGAAGATTATATACAAACTGATGCATCGATTAATCAAGGAAATTCAGGAGGTCCTTTATTTGATATGGATGGTAATGTAATTGGAATTAATACTGCAATATTAGGACAGTCTGGTTCTATAGGTATTGGATTTGCGATTCCCTCAAATAGTGCAGAAATAGTAATTGATCAATTAATTGAATTTGGTGAAACAAAAAGAGGATGGCTAGGTGTTAGAATACAACAAGTTACAAAAGAAATTGCAGATGCTGAACAATTAGGAAAACCGAGAGGAGCACTAGTATCAAGCGTATCAGATGGAAGTCCATCAGATAAAGGTGGTATTAAAGCGGGAGATATAATTTTAGAATTCGATGGAAAAAAAATTAATGAAATGAAAGAACTTCCAATGATAGTTGCGCAAACAAAGGTTGGCAAAACTGTTAATGTAAAAATATGGAGAAACAAGAAACTTATAAATAAAAAAATTACATTAGGAAGATTAGAAACTTCAGAAGATTTTAAAGAAACAAAACCAAAACTTGTTAAGTCATTCAGAATTGAAAATCTTAAAGCTGAAGTAAGACCCGTTAAAAAAGAAGATATTGTAAATAGAGGTTTGCCATCAAATACAACTGGAGTTGTAATTACAAAAATTGATAATGACAGTCCAATATCAAATTTAGCTGTGAATAATATAATTATAGAAGCGCAAAAAAGAAAAATAAAGACACCTGGAGACTTAGATAATATTATGAAGTCAGCAGCAACTGCAAAAACTAAATCTATGGTTATTGTAATTTATAATAATCAAAATCAAAAAAGTTATATCGGCATTAAATTAAACTAGATTATGGACAAAAAGTCCAAAATAATTTTAATAGCCGGACCAACTGCGTCTGGAAAATCAGATTTAGCTATAAAGCTTGCAAAAAAATTCGAAGGAGAGATCATTAATTCTGACAGTATGCAAATATACAAAGAAATAAAAATACTTAATGCACGCCCTAAAGTTAAGGAAATAAAAAAAATTACGCATCACTTGTATGGATTTCATAGTGTCAAAAATAATTTTTCAACCGGAGATTGGTTAAAGAAAGTACTAAAAGCAATTAAACAAGTAAAAAAAAAAAATAAAATACCAATCCTGGTTGGTGGCACAGGTCTCTACTTTAAAGCTATTATTAGCGGGTTAGCAAAAATACCTAATATACCAATTAAATATAGAAACAAAATAAGAGAAAGTCATAGAAAAATTGGTCAAAAAAAATTTTATAAAAACTTGATCAAATTAGACCCTTTAGTGAAATCTAAAATAAATGCTAATGATGCTCAAAGATCGATAAGAGCATTTGAGGTTAAAAAATATACTAAAGTTTCTTTATTTAAATGGTTTGAAAAAACAAAAAAATATTTTGATGAGAATGAATTTTTAAAAATTTATATTGATTGTCCAAAGGAAGATTTGATTAGAAGAATTAATACAAGAGTAAATAATATGATGACTACTGGCGCAATAAGTGAGGTTAAAAAATTTAGAAGGCTTAAAGTTAAGAAAGATAAGTCGTCAAATAAGATTATAGGTATTTCAGAAATTTCCAAATTTATAGATGGAAAGCAAAATATTGATGTCACAAAAGTCCAAATTTCCTTAAAAACAAGACAATATGCAAAAAGACAGAGAACTTGGGCAAGAAATCAAATGATCAATTGGGAAAAAGTTGATTATAAAAAGCTAACTTCATTCGCAAAAAAAATCAAAATATCCTCTCTTAAACTTGACCAATAAGCACAACTTCAGCTAGATTGGTTAAATGTCAAAATTATCAACTGGAGCAGAAATTGTTTTTAAATGTTTAGAGGATCAAAATGTTGAATTTATTTTTGGTTATCCAGGAGGTGCAGTTCTACCCATTTATGATGAATTAAAAAATCATTCATCTATTAAACATATTTTAGTTAGACATGAGCAAGGTGCTGGTCATGCAGCGGAAGGATATGCAAGATCGTCTGGTAAACCTGGAGTAGTGTTAGTTACCTCTGGTCCTGGAGCAACAAATGTTGTAACAGCATTAACAGATGCATACATGGACTCTGTACCATTGGTTTGTATTTCTGGACAAGTTCCAACTCATTTAATAGGTACTGATGCATTTCAAGAATGTGATACAACAGGAATAACAAGACCATGCACAAAACACAATTGGTTGGTAAAAGACATAAAAGATTTGTCAAAAATTATTCATAAAGCATTTGAAGTTGCGACAACAGGCAGGCCAGGCCCTGTATTGGTAGATATTCCAAAAGATATTCAATTTCAAAAAACTAAGTACTCTAAACCTAAAAAAGAAAAAAAATTAAACGGAAAAAGAAATAATAGTTTTAATCAAAAAGATATTGATGAATTAATTAAATTAATGTCTAAAGCCAACAAACCAATATTTTATACTGGCGGTGGTGTAATTAACTCTGGACCCAAAGCGAGCGTATTATTAAGAGAACTTGTTGATGCAACAGGTTTTCCTATTACTTCTACATTACAAGGATTAGGATCTTTCCCAGGTGATGATAATTCATTTCTTGGAATGCTTGGAATGCATGGAACATACGAGGCAAACAATGCGATGCACGATTGTGATTTAATGATAAATATAGGTGCAAGGTTTGATGATCGTATAACAGGAAAAATTGATGAGTTCTCACCAAAATCAAAAAAAGTTCATATCGATATTGATCCATCTTCTATAAATAAAAATGTAAAAGTAGATTTACCAATAATTGGAGATGTTCAAGATGTAATATCTTTAACTTTAAAAACAATAAAAAAAGTAAAACCAAACTTTGCAAATTCTAATAAACAAAAAATTTCAAAATGGTGGGAACAAATTCAAAAATGGAGAGAAAAAAAATCTTTAGATTTTGTGAATAGTACCGAAACAATTAAACCTCAGTATGCTGTTCAAAGACTCTATGAGTTAACCAAAGGTAAAGACACATACATAACAACTGAGGTAGGACAACATCAAATGTGGGCAGCCCAGCATTATAAGTTTGACAAACCTAATAGATGGATGACTTCTGGGGGGCTAGGGACGATGGGATATGGTTTACCAGCTGCAGTAGGTGTTCAAATTGCAAATCCAAAAAAACTTGTAATTGATATAGCTGGGGAAGCTTCTGTTTTAATGACAATGCAAGAAATGTCTACAGCTGTCCAATATAATCTTCCGATTAAAATATTCATTTTAAATAATGAGTATATGGGAATGGTAAGGCAGTGGCAGGAACTATTACATGATAAAAATTATTCTGAGAGTTATACCGCTGCGCTTCCAGATTTTGTTAAATTAGCTGAAGCTTATGGATGTGTTGGAATAAGAGCAACAAATCCTAGTGAATTAGATGACAAAATTATCGAAATGTTAAATACAGACAGACCTGTAATTTTTGACTGTCTAGTTGATAAACAAGAAAATTGCTTTCCAATGATACCGTCAGGTAAGCCCCATAATCAAATGTTACTAGGTCCAAAAGATCAGGAACAAAATAAAATTACCGGAAAGGGTAAAACTCTAGTTTAATAATGAGCAAATCGGCATACAGTACTCCTGGCAAAAAAGGTAAATTTGATAGACATATAATAGTTGTCTGGGTTGATAACGAAGCCGGAGTTTTAGCTAGAGTTGTAGGGTTATTTTCTGGCAGGGGTTATAATATTGAGTCTTTAGCAGTAGCAGAGGTTGATGCAAAATTAAATATATCAAGAATTACAATAGTAACAACAGGAACTCCCCAAGTTATTGACCAAATTAAATTACAATTAAGAAAGTTGGTGCCAGTTCATAAAGTTGCAGATTTTAAAAGAAAAGATAAAAACGTAATCTTTAAAGAAATGGCTTTATTTAAGTTAGTAGGAAATATTTCTAAAAGAAAAAAAGCTTTTAATGCTTGTAAAAAGTATAATGCTGTAATATTGGATAAAACGAATAAATCGTATGTAGTTCAAGTAACAGCCTTAAGAAGAGAAATAGATGTAATGTCAAAAAATTTGAAAAAACTTGGTTTGGTTAGTGTTTCAAGAACAGGAGCAGTTGCTATGACTAGAGGCGCAGAAATTTTTAAATAAAGGAAATAATTATGAAAATGTTTTATGAAAAGGATACTGATAAAAATTTAATAAAAAATAAAAAAATTGCAATATTTGGTTATGGAAGCCAAGGTCACGCTCACGCTTTAAATTTAAAAGACAGCGGAGTGAAAGATGTTGTGGTTGCATTGAGAGATGGATCTACAAGCAAAGCAAAGGCTGAGTCAAAAGGTTTAAAAGTAATGAACTTGTCTGATGCAGCTGAATGGGCGGATGTTGTTATGATACTTACCCCTGACGAACTCCAAGCAACAATTTATAAAAATCATATTGAACAAAGAGTAAAAGAAGGAACTTCAATAGCATTTGCTCACGGATTAAATATTCATTACGATTTAATTAATGCAAGAAAAGATTTAGATGTATTTATGGTAGCCCCAAAAGGACCAGGACATTTAGTAAGAAGTGAATTTGAAAAAGGTGGAGGAGTTCCATGTTTATTTGCTGTTCATCAAAATGGCTCAGGAAAAGCAAGAGATATAGCAATGTCTTATGCATCTGCAATTGGTGGAGGAAGGTCAGGTATAATCGAAACAACATTTAAAGATGAGGTAGAAACAGATTTATTTGGAGAACAAACAGTTTTATGTGGTGGATTGGTTGAATTAATTAAAAATGGCTATGAAACATTAGTTGAAGCTGGATATGAACCTGAAATGGCGTATTTCGAGACAGTACATGAAGTAAAACTAATTGTTGATCTTATTTACGAAGGTGGAATTGCAAATATGAATTACTCCATTTCAAATACTGCAGAATATGGAGAATATACCTCAGGCCCAAAAATTATTAATAAAGAAGAAACTAAGAAAAGAATGAAAGAGGTTTTAAATAAGATACAATCTGGAGAATTTACTAAAGAGTGGATGAATGAATGTAAAAATGGTCAAAAAAACTTTCTTCAAACTAGAGCTAAATTGGCTGAGCATCCAATAGAAAAAGTTGGAGCTGGGTTAAGAGCAATGATGCCATGGATAACTAAAAAGAAATTAGTAGACAGCGATAAAAACTAATTATTACATCATATTGGGTTTTAATATTTCTTTTGTTTTGCATTATCTACGATAGGTTGTATTATTCATCATCTAACTTTTAAAAAATATGTCTGATAAAGAAAGAGTTTTTATATTTGATACAACTATGAGAGATGGAGAGCAATCTCCTGGAGCGTCAATGAGCGTTGAAGAGAAAATACAAATTTCTAGAGTATTTGATGAAATGGGAATTGATATTATTGAGGCAGGTTTTCCAATTTCGTCCCCTGGCGATTTTGAAGCAGTTTCTGCAATAAGCAAAGGAATAAAAAATTCTATACCATGCGGATTAGCAAGAGCAATGCGAAAAGATATTGATGCTTGTCATGAGTCTTTAAAGTACGCAAAAAGATTTAGAATACATACTTTTATCTCAACAAGTCCAGTACACATGAAGCATAAACTTAATATGTCTAACGATCAGGTTGTAGACGCCGTTAAAGACAGCGTTACATATGCAAGAAAATTTACAGATGATGTTGAATGGTCATGTGAAGATGGAACAAGAACTAGTTTAGATTTTATGTGTAAAACAATTGAACTTGCAATTAAATGTGGAGCAACAACAATAAATATACCTGACACAGTTGGATATTCTATTCCTGAAGAATTTGCTAAAACAATTGCACATATTAGAAACAATGTACCCAATATCGATAAAGCAATTATATCTGCCCACTGTCATAATGATTTAGGTTTAGCAGTTGCTAATGCGTTAGCCGGTCTTTCAGCTGGAGTAAGACAGATAGAATGCACAATTAACGGCATTGGTGAGAGAGCCGGAAATGCAGCTTTAGAGGAAATTGTAATGGCAATAAAGACAAGAAATGACCTAATGCCTTATAAGACCGGAATTAAAACAGAATTAATTAGCAAGGCATCAAAGATAGTTTCAAATGCAACTGGTTTTCCAGTCCAATTTAATAAAGCAATTGTGGGCAAAAATGCATTTGCACATGAATCTGGTATTCATCAGGATGGAATGCTTAAAAATAGAGAAACTTATGAGATTATGACACCAGAAAGTGTTGGGGTAAAAAAAACCTCTTTAGTTATGGGAAAGCACTCTGGAAGACACGCTTTTAAAGATAAATTAAATGATTTGGGTTACACAGATGTAACTGATGACGTGATCCAAGCTGCATTTGGAAAATTTAAAATTTTAGCAGATAAAAAGAAACATATTTACGATGAAGATATTGTTGCTTTAGTTGATGATAGTTTAATAATTGATAATAAAATTAATGCTATAAATCTAAAATCTTTAAAAGTATTTGCTGGAACTGGTGAGCCACAAAGAGCAGAAATGACACTAGACGTTTTTGGAGATATTAAAAAAACTACTCAAACTGGAGATGGTCCAGTTGATGCGATTTTTAAATGCATAAAAGAACTTTATCCTCATGATGTAAAATTGTCTTTATATCAAGTGCACGCAGTAACAGAAGGAACTGACGCCCAAGCAACTGTAAGTGTAAAAATAGAGGAAAATGACAGAACTACTGTAGGTCAGTCAGCAGACACAGACACTTTGGTCGCATCTGCTAATGCATATTTGAATGCTTTAAATAAAATGTTAATTAAAAGAGAGAAAAGATCTCTTTCACAGAATATTGAACATCAAAAAGTAAAAGGAGGAGTGTAAAATGGGACTTTTAGATAAAGTAACAGCAATGTGGAGCCAGGATATGGCTATAGATTTAGGAACTGCTAATACTCTTGTAGTTTTAAAAGGGCAAGGTGTAGTTTTAAATGAACCTTCTGTAGTAGCGGTTGTTGATAACAAAGGAAAAAAATCTGTACTGGCAGTGGGAGATGAGGCAAAGACGATGCTAGGTAGAACACCAGGTAACATACAAGCAATTAGACCTCTAAGAGACGGTGTCATAGCTGACTTTATTGTTACAGAAGAAATGATTAAACACTTTATTAAAAAAGTTCATAAAAGAAGTTCATTCGCAAACCCAAGAATTTTAATTTGTGTACCTACTGGCTCAACACCAGTTGAAAGAAAAGCTATTCAAGATAGTGCCCTTGCAGCAGGGGCAAGAAGAGTTCAATTAATTGAAGAACCAATTGCTGCAGCAATCGGTGCAAATCTTCCAATATCTGAGGCAACAGGATCGATGGTAATTGATATCGGAGGAGGGACAACTGAAATTGCAGTTATGTCTTTAGGTGGCGTTGTTTATTCTAACTCTTTGAGAGTTGCAGGTGACGCGATGGATCACGCTCTAATTAGTTACATGAGAAAAGAATATAACTTAATGATTGGTGATAGCACGGCAGAAAAAATCAAAAAAGAAATTGGAACTGCAATTGCGACAAATAATAATACATATGCTGTAAAAGGTAGAGATTTAAGATCAGGAACTCCAAAAGAAGTAAATATCAGTGAGGAAGATACTGTAGAAGCATTAAATCCAATTTTAAGAGAAATGATTAATGGAATTAAAGATGCTTTGGAAAATACTCCTCCAGAATTATCAGCAGATTTGGTTGATATGGGTTTAACACTTACTGGTGGTGGAGCATTACTAAAAAATATAGATAAAAGATTTTCCAAAGAAACTGGATTACCGGTACATATTGCTGATGATCCTTTGGCTTGTGTTGCTGTAGGAACTGGCAAAGCTTTAGATCAAGAGGAAACTTTTAATTCGATGTTATCGGAGTATTAATTTGATAAAATGCAAGCTAGCAGAGATGACTTTGTAATCGCTATTCGTTCTGCCTTTTTAAAAAAAGAGAACAAACAGAAATTCTCATTAGTTGCATTAATCTTTTTAACCTTTTTAATTCTTATTTCAGAAAAATTTAGTTTAAAACCAGTCGAATATTTAAAAATTTCTTTAAAAGAAGTTGCTTATAGATCAACATTTATAGTTTCAGTCCCAGAGAATTTTATTAAAGAAAGTTATATAGCAACAAAAAATCATTTTTCAGTTTATGAAGAAAATAAAGTACTTAAAGAAAAATTAGATTTTGAATTATCTAAAAATTATAATTATGAATATATTACTGAGGAAAACAAAAGATTAAAATCGACTATAGAAGAATTCGAAAATACGCCATCTGAAATAATAGGCAAGGTTCTAGTTGATAAAAAAAGTCCATTTTTAAGATCTGTAATTGTCAATAGAGGTAGTAAAGACGGAATAGAGTTAGGTATGGCAGTAATGGATAAAAGTTATTTAATTGGAAAAGTTGTAGATGTTACATTTACTACATCTAGAGTTTTACTTTTATCAGATTTAAATAGCAAGGTTCCTGTAGATATAATGCCTAATAATATTCAATCAATTCTTTCTGGTTCAGGAGAGCATCATGGAGTTATTCAATATACAAGACAACAATCACTTATTGAAAACGAGGCAGTTGCGTTTACGTCTGGAGCTGGAGGCTTATTCAAATCTGGGATACCTATAGGAAAAATTCAAAAAGATCCAATAAATTCAAAAACTACTGTTACTTTTTTCTCTGATTTTTCTCAACTTCGATATGTGAAAATGATTTCATTTACAGGAGATACTGAATAATGGGTGAATTAAATAAATTAAGTAATTTTAGAAAAATTCTTGAAAAAGGACCTATTATTCTTCTTATAGTTTCTGTCTTAAATGAATTTGATTTAAATTATTTAAATTTAAAATATTTTTCATTTAATTTCCCATTCATATTGATTTATTTCTGGAGCCTGAAAAGATCTGGAAGTTTAGGATATGGCCTGATATTTTTAAGCGGTTTATTTAATGATATTGTAACTGGCCTACCAATAGGTGTTAGTTCATTGGCTTATTTATTAATTTGTGGTTTTTCCGCATATTTAAGAAATATAACTTTAAGACCTAGCGTAATTAAAGACTGGTTCTTCTTTGGATTTACAATATTGGTTGTAAACTCATTAATGTATTTAATTATAAGCTTAATATTTAGCGTAGAATTAAATTACTACAGTATACTAGTAAATATATTATTCACATTTTTATTTTACATAATTTTTAGTGGACTTTTTAATTATTACTTAAAATTAATTTTTGGAGCACACAGTGTTTAGTGACGGAGACTCAAATGTTAGAAAATTTAATACAATTAACAGAAGAGTTTTTATATTATCAATTGCAAAAGGTGTTATCTTCACTGGAATATTAGCTAGATTATTTACACTTCAAATTAGTGATAGTAAAAAATATCTGACTTTATCTGATAAAAATAGACTTCGTGAATGGAGACTCCCACCAGTAAGAGGAGAATTCAAGGATTATTTCAATAATACAATTGCAGGAAATACAGAAGTTTACCAATTACATGTAATTCCTGAACAAGTTGAAAATTTTAAAAATTTAATGGTTAGATTAAAAAATATTCTTCCATTATCAAATAAACAGTTCTTAAAAATTATTAAGAAAAAAAATCAACAAAAGCCTTGGGAAACACTGATTATATCTGAAAACTTAACTTGGGATCAATTTTCAAAAGTAAACTTTTATTTACATGAGTTATCAGGAGCAAAACCTGTTTTATCAGTTGCTAGGAGTTATCCATTTAAGGATAATTATACTCATGTTTTAGGATATGTTGCTCAAGCAAGTGAAAACGATTTATTAAATAATGAAAATATTAAAAATAAACATGTCCCTGGTTTAAGAGTTGGCAAAACAGGTCTAGAAAAATCTTTCGAAGATGAATTAATTGGGACAAATGGAGTTCAAAGATATGAAGTAAATGCATTTGGCAAAAGAATTAAGCAAGTTAATTTTCAAAAAGGGAACAAAGGTAAAGAAATCAAACTTACATTAGATACCGAGGTTCAAAAATTATGTAACGAATTATTAGCTGATAAAGCAGGATCCATAAGTGTAATGGATATTTATACAGGTGAAATAATTGCAATGCATTCCTCACCATCTTTTGATCCGAATTTATTTATGTATGGTATTAGTTTTAAAGATTGGGATAATATAAGAAATAATCCAAACAAGCCTCTTATAAATAAAACAATTTCTGGTTTATATTCTCCTGGCTCAACTATAAAACCAGTAGTAGCTTTATCAGCTCTTGAAAATAATGTTATATCTCCTAATTTTAAAGTGAGATGTACTGGCAAGATGGAGATGTACGGACAAACATATCATTGTTGGAAAAAAGAGGGACACGGAATTGTAGATTTAAAAAGTGCAATTGTTCAATCTTGCGATACTTATTTTTATGAAATGTCACGAAGGTTAGGTGTTGATCGTCTCAAGGTTACAGCATCAAGATTTGGTCTTGGAAATAAAGTTTTTAATAATCTATACAATGAAGAAAAAGGAGGATTATTTCCATCTACCAATTGGAAAAAAACTAATCTTGGTCAAGGCTGGGTTTTAGGTGAAACTCTCATAACAGGTATAGGGCAAGGCTATGTCCAAACGACACCACTTCAGTTGTGTTTGATGACAGCACAACTAGCAAATGGGGGCTTTAAAATTTACCCAACTCTTATTTCTAATAAAAATCAGGAAAGTTTGGAGAAGATTAAATACAAAATGAGTCAAAAATTACATCAAGAAGAAAAGTACGACTCATCCATAGTTAGAACTGCAGAAGAATTTTTTAAACCTGGTGAAAAAGATTATAAAAAACTCTTTAGAAATCAGGAAAATGTGAAATTTGTACTGGATGCGATGTTTGCATCTACAAATCAATGGAATGGAACATCTTATAGATCAAGAATAGAAGATAAAAAATATCAGTATGCTGGCAAGACAGGGACAGCCCAAGTTAAAAAGATTACAGAGAAGCAAAGGGAACTTGATTTGGATACAGCTCAAATTCCCTATGAAGATAGAGACCATGCCTGGTTTGTTGCTTTCGGTCCTTATAAAAATCCAAGATACTCAATATGTGTTTTTGTAGAGCATGGTGGATCTGGAAGTAAAGCTGCTGCACCACTAGCAAAAAAAGTAATTAAAAAGGTAATTGATAGACACGAAGAGCGTGAAAAAATAAGAAAAAGAAATTTAGTAGATATTTAAATGTTTCAACAATCATCATACACAGAGCAACTAACATTTTTTCAAAAATTAAGATCATTTGATTTTATACTGGTTTTGTGTGTGTTAATTTTAGGATTAGTAAGTAACTTATCGATGTTCTCAACAGATGGAGGAGAATTTTTATACCATACTAAAAGCCATTTAATTAGGTTCGTTGTTTTTTTTATTTTGATGCTTTTTTTATCTTTTTTTAGTTTAAGGTTCTGGCACTCTACCGCATATCTTTTTTATATAGTTGTTCTCGGTTTCTTAATTTGGGCATCTTTATATGGAGTAACAGCCTCTGGATCTCAGAGATGGATAAATTTATATTTTATAAATCTTCAACCATCTGAATTAATGAAAATAGCTATAATAGTTTGTTTCGCTAGATTTTTTCATAGAGAACAAATCACAAGTGTAAGTAGCTTTAAAAATATAATAGTATCACTTGCAATTCTAGTTATGCCAATAGTATTAGTTGTAAGTCAACCAGATCTAGGGACATCTATTTTAATAGCAGCAAGTGGATTAATTGTTTTATGGTTAGCTGGATTAAATATAAGATATTTTGTTTATAGCGGTTTAATATTGTTAGTATCTTTTCCTTTTGTAATATCATTTTTAAAGCCTTATCAAAAATTACGTATATTGAGTTTTTTTAACCCCGACCGAGACCCTTTAGGTGCAGGTTATCAAATCATACAATCCAAAATAGCAGTTGGCTCTGGAGGACTACTGGGCAAGGGTTTTCTTCAAGGAACACAAAGTTATTTGGAGTTTCTTCCTGAAAAACATACAGATTTTATTTTTACGCTTTTTTCTGAAGAACAAGGATTTGTTGGGTCTGTATTTCTTTTGATAATATATGGAATACTTATTTACAGAATTATTAAAATTGGCTCAATCTCAAGAAGTTATTTTGGAAGATTGTTTTGTTATGGTTTTGGTTCTGCGATTTTTATATATATTGCCGTGAATATGTCTATGGTTTTAGGTTTACTTCCAATAGTTGGATCTCCACTGCCAATTATGTCTTATGGTGGATCATCGATGCTTGCTACCATGATAGGTTTAAGTATTGTAATGAGTACTAAAATTTATCATAAGCAAATAATAAACTAGTAGAAATTACAGATTAATTTGTCGCGATAGATTCTATAAGATAATGATATATATTTAATTTATGAGAAAGTTTCGAGTTGGAATAATTGGTGCAGGTATCCAAGGGGTGTGCAATGCATTATTTCTTCAAAAAAAAGGATTTGAAGTAGTATTATTTGATAAAGAAGAACCAGGTAGTTTAGCTTCTTATGGTAATGCGGGACATTTTTCGCCATATGCATCAGTCCCATTAAATAGACCAGATATTCTCACAGATGTGCCAGCAATGCTTTTGAGTTCAACGGGACCTTTGGCTCTTAAATGGAATTATGTACCAAGAATGATCCCGTGGTTCTTAAAATTTATTAGAAATTGCACTAAAAAAAAAATGATGCATACGGCAAAGTATATGCATCAAATTTTAGATCTATCATTGCCTGCTTATGAAGAATTATTTGATGAAATTGATACTGAGAATTTAGTTGTAAGTAATGGCATTATGTACATTTGGAATAATAAAAATTTATCAAGTAGAGAACTTGAAATAAACATAAGAGAAAAATTAGGTGTAAAACAGCAATTACTAAATCCCAAAGAAATCCATGATTTAGAACCAAACATTAAACCAATTTACGATGGTGGTGTGTTTTATTCTTATGCTAAACACACTAATAACCCTAGAAGACTTCTTTTAAAGTTGTTTGATTTATTTTTACAAAAGGAGGGAAAATTTTATAAGTATCAAATTAAGGATATAAATTTTGACGAGGATAAACCAGTTTTAAGAACAGAAAGTCAAAGATTTGTTTTTGATAAAATCGTAATTGCTTGTGGCGCTTTATCCAAAAAATTAACAAATGATTTATTTGAAAATATCCCACTTGATACTGAGAGAGGCTATCATATTCACTTCAAGGACTGTGAACATTTAATTTCAAGACCGGTTGTGTTTTCAAACAGAGGTTTTGGAATAACACCTATGGAACAGGGATTAAGAGTTGTTGGAACTGTTGAATTTGGAGGTTTAAAAAATTCACCGTCGAAAGGAAGGATTAAAAATCTAGTCGAAAACGCAAAATTTATGCTTGATGGCTTACCAGAACATCATGAAGATGAATGGTTGGGTTTCAGGCCAACCCTTCCAGATTTTTTACCAGTCATTGGGCCATCAAAGAATTATAAAAATGTATTTTATTCTTTTGGTCATCATCATTTAGGTTGGACTTTAGGAGCAATATCAGGGAAGATAATTTCAAAAATGATTTCTGAGGAAAAAACAAATTTGGAATTAGATCCTTATAGCTCCCTAAGGTTTAGCTAGTGAGTCTTAATATCAAAGCTTATGTGATGCTAGTCCTAGCATCAATCTTTTGGGCTGGAAATTTTATTATCGGAAAATTTGCTTTTGTTGAAAGCATTTCACCTTTCACATTAGTTTTTTTCAGATGGGTATCTGTTTGGTTTATTTTATTACCTTTTACGTACAAGGAAATACTAAGTAAAAAAAAAGAAATTGTTAATAATCTGCCTTTACTCCTCTTTCTTGGACTAACTAGCGTAGGTTTATTTAATTCATTCGTTTATGTTTCGCTTCAATATACGCAAGTGATTAATGCATCTCTATTTAATACCGCTATTCCCGCAGCTATAATTTTATCTTGCTTTATTTTTAAAATAGAAAAGACAAACCTTTATCAATTGCTTGGACTTTTAATTTCAGTCTTAGGAATTTTAGTAATAATTACTAAATTTAATTTAAACATTTTATTAAATTTAGACTTTAACATTGGGGATATTTGGATGATAGGTGCAGTAGTTTGTTGGGGCTTATATTCGTCTTTCCTTAAAAAATTAAAACTGAAAATATCACTTTTGAGTTTTGTTCACATTGTTTGTACTTGTGGCCTTATATTTTTATTACCTCAATTTAGTTACGAATATTTTGAGGGTAATGCAGCAACTATCGATAAAACATTTATATATTGTTTAATTTATTTAGCTTTATTTCCGAGTATTGGATCTTACTATTGCTGGGCAGGAGCCGTTTCAATCATTGGACCCAATAGATCAGGAATTTTTTTATCATTAATACCTTTGTTTAGTACATTTATGGCAATGTTTTTTTTCGATGAGCAGTTTAGATATTTTCATACTATAGGTTCAATTTTAGTTATAATTGGTTTATTTTTATCTAATAAAAAAAAATAATATGTCTAAGATTGATAAATCAAAACTAACAGCTGAACAAAAAATAGTTTTACTAGAGGAGGGCACAGAGCCTCCTAGTTCTAGTGAATTGAATTCTGAAAAAAGGAAAGGTAGTTATCATTGTGCAGGCTGCGGTATTAAATTATTTGAATCCTCTACTAAATATGAAAGTGGATCTGGATGGCCTTCTTTTTTTGAGTCTTTGCCGGATGTTTTTGAAACTAAAACAGATCATATATTAGGATATCCTAGAACAGAATATCATTGTAAAAATTGTGGGGGACATCATGGTCATATTTTTGATGATGGACCAAAACCAACTGGAAAAAGATATTGTAATAATGGTATATGTTTAGTCTTTAAACCTTATGTTAGTTAAATATATTAGTTTTTTGATTGGGGTAATTTGGTCTTATTCTATAATTAAGACTCAATCTATTTTTAGTAAAAAAGCTGGTTTAATTTTTAAAGTATTTATATCTAATGTTTCTTGGCTTACTTTGATTGCTGCAATTTATTTTGGATATAAAAATTTTTCTATTAAATTTATTTTAATTGGCGTTATTTTTTCAATTGTATTAGTTCATTTAGGATTTAAATTTTTAGCTAAATTTTTGACTTCAAAATTTACTGAAAAACAATTGGTTATGACAAAAACTTTTTTTGAATATTCTTTGATTGTTTGGGTTATTTATTATTTTTTTTATTAAACTTTAAATTAATTTTATTTAAAAATTTCTATTAATTTATTTGCTAAGACTTTATGTCCAATTTTATTAAAATGTGGGTCATTTTTGAAATAGTATTTTTTATAAGTTTCTAAGAAAGAAGAATTATTCATTTCATCAAAGAAAATTGGAAAATAATTAATAAAATTTTCGCATTTATTTTTACAGAATTCCTGCCATATTTTTACATGGATGGAGTTTACCACATCATTTTTTAACTGATGAGGCCAAGGATAAACTGCCAAACTTAATTTGATATTATTTTGAGATAATATTTCATAAAGTTTTTCCATATGACTAACCATTATTTGATTTCCCTCTTTTATTCCTAAATCGTACTTTTCAATTGTATCTTCTTTTGAATATGTCCATTTTGCTTTGAGATTGACTTTGTCAGTGAAAACAGGATATTCATCATTTACACTCAATTCCTTGTCTTCTTCACTCTTGAACTTATATTTTTTTAAGACAAACATATAAAAATTTGTCAGTGGAAAATTATTTCTTAAAAATTTTCTACGTTTTAAGTTTTTCTTTTTAGAATATTTTTCAGTAACTTTTAAACTTTCATCTATAGAATAAAAATTCGTATCATCATAAAAGTCACTTATATCTATAAATACAACCACATGGTCAAAATCAAAACCTTCATTTATTAAATAATTAATTTTTGATAAATATATTTTTGGGGAATATGATACTATTCCAAGGTTGGCAGTTTTATATTCAGTTGCTTCTGTGAAAATCCCAACAAAACTTTCCTCATATTCTATAGGCGTTCCTTCAGTGAAAGAGTCCCCAATAAATGCAAATTCAAAGTTTTTATCTACTGCTTCATTACACTTTGATTTAAATCCATGGTTATTTGTACAAAGTTCATAAGTTCCTAGAAAGCTTACGTTATTAGAGTACTGAATATTCGCTCTTAAAGTATGATGATATATTGGATGGTCAATCCTTACTAATCTTTCATAGAATTGAGATTTTGCAAAATAATCATCAAAATATTTTAAAATTTTTGATCCAAGAAAAAAATCAATAACTAATGAAAATACAAAAGTAATTAGAATTATCTTTACTAAATTGAACAGTTTTTTTAAAAAAATCATCTAGATAAATATTTTTTCTTAAAAATTATTAGATTTTATTGAAAAATAACAATTTTGTAGACTATTTTGAGCCAATTCTACAGTTTAAAATTTATTTTAATATAGCTATTATATAAATAAATATCATGTTTGAAAAATTAGAAGAACTGGCAAAAAATAATAAAAAAATTTCTGACTTTCATATTAGAAGTGGTTGGCCGTTAGCTTATAGACAAACAGGAGAGATCCATAAAATTCCCGAGGTAATGGTTAAAGCTCAAGACCTTCAAGACTTAATATCTACAAATTGTAACGAGATAGAAATGAAAAAATTCAAAGATACTCATGAGCTAGATTCATCTGTAACATTAAGTGGATTAAGATTTAGAGCCAATTTTTATAAAACTATTCATGGACCCGCAGCAGTTTTGAGAAGAGTAGAAAGCGTTATACCTTCAATGGAACAATTTGATCTACCTCCAGTACTTTATGATATTATTGATATGCATAAAGGTCTTGTTTTAGTGACTGGTCCCACTGGTTCGGGTAAATCAACTACGCTTGCTGCAATCGTTAACGAAATAAATAAAACTAGAACATCAAATATTATTACTGTCGAAGATCCAGTAGAATTTATTCATAAAGATTTAAAAAGTATTGTCTCGCATAGAGAAGTAGGTAAACAAACGCAAACATTTGCGACTGCATTAAAAGCAGCACTACGAGAAGATCCAGATGTAATATTAGTTGGTGAGATGAGAGATTTAGAAACTGTTTCATTAGCTCTGACTGCCGCTGAAACAGGTCACTTAGTGTTTGGAACACTTCATACTAGTGGCGCACCAAGTACAATAAATAGAATTATAGACGTATTTCCACCTGAACAACAAGCACAAATCAGAGCGCAAATTTCAACTTCACTAAAAATGGTTGTAACTCAAAGACTTCTAAAAACTAAAGATGGTCAAGGAAGATGTGGTGCCTTTGAAGTGATGAAGTGTACTCCACCAATTCAAAACTTAATTAGAGAAGCAAAAATTCATCAAATTCCAAGCATCATGCAAACTGCAGTCAAAGAAGGAATGATTACTATGACCAAGTCTTTGGAGGAATTAGTTAAAGCAGGAAAAATAGATGCAGGAGCAGGAAAAGAACAATAAAGGTTTTTCATTACTAGAAATAATTGTTGTGTTAGCAATAGTTGGCGCTCTTGCTGGAGTTGGTATTCCTAATTTTACGAAATGGAATAACAGCAGAGTAGTATCAAATGCAACTGAACAAGTCGCATCTTTGTTGAGAAATATACACGCAACAACAGAGAGGGGAACTTTTGCTTATGTTCAGGTACTATTTGAAAGTGACTCATTGGATGGCATCACAATTAGAACTAAAGGTGTTACAATGGATAATTTCACTGCCAAAATGAATGATGTAAACGATGTATGGAATACTGCAAGTGATAGCAGATGTTCCATAGGTGAACTGGATCCTGAATTTTGGACCAGTGAAGATTTAGCGGAAAGACCTGAGTTAAGAGCAAGCATTTTTGAGATGGAAAGAAATGACGTGATCTTTCAATGGTTTGATGGTCCAGCTTCTGTATGTTTTTCCAGAAATGGTAAATTCTTTTATGCAGATGGAGAATTAGGCATAGATGAACAACCTGAACATTACATATATATATTATTAAATAAGGATGAAAATGCGGAGTGTACAATTGAGTATGTTGCGAATCCTTTAGAAAAAGTAATTCCACAACCACTTTCATGGGATCCTGATGATAATAGTTGTAAATATGTTGGGGCAGTTAAGTGGACAAGATTTGGAGAAGTAGATACATTCAAGTGGAATAAAAGGACCACCGAGGTGTTATCAGAATGGAAGTAAAATTTAATGAAGAAAAATAAGAAAAATAATTTAGGTGTTTCTCTGCTAGAAGCACTAATATCAATGGCAATCGTTGGTATTGGATTTGTAGCAGTTCTCCAAATTACTCAGTATTCAATCAATTCAGTCAAAACATCTGGAGAAAGAACTAAAGCTACTTTTTTTGTCAATATGTTTGTAGAGGACTCGCTATCATTGAGAGACAATTCTACTAGTGAAAATTTTACAGACATTTTAGCAGTTGATGACGACAGAAGTTTTAATTCAGTATGTGGAACTCAAGGAGCAAAAAATCTTGTTAAAACAGATACAGCGGGAAAGGTTTATGAGAATTCAACCTCTGACGATGACCCAACTGAAAATAAAACTGAAAAGTGGAATGCTTTAATAAGCAATAGGGACTACATGGATTGCTCAAGTAGTGGTAGAGACGTAAGGGCTTTTGAAATCTTTAAACTTTGCAATAATGCAACTTCTCCAGGCTGTATTGAAAACAAAAATCAACGAGATGAAATTATGTATATTGGAAGAGCTCAAATGACATTAAACAATGGTCAGAAAAGAAAATATTTATACTTTCAATCTGATTTCAGACTTAAACCATGATTAAAAAAAACGAAAATAATAAAGGTCTTACTTTAATTGAAATATTAATTTCAATTATCATTACGTCTGTAATGATTGGGGCAATGTATACATCTTATAATGCTGTCAGTGGGGCTTACAAACAAGTGAGTGATAAAGCAAAAATTAGTGGATCCAGCCGAGATCTCGTTACAATGATTATGAGAGACATAAGAATGGCTGGTTTTAGATATTATTCTGGTGATTATGCTGCTGATCAATTTAGAAACGATCCAAGAAATGCTACGTGTGTAGCAAGTGGGCTTCGTTTAACCGATAGAAATTATATTTCATTTAATTCTGGTTATGATGGCGATGAAGCAAGGAGCCATGCACCTTTAGTTATAAGAAAAAATGTAAGTAAAGATCAACCAAGTCTTCATAAAGCATTTGATACTTGTTGTGATAGAATTGAAATAGTTTATGAAGATTTTAGCTTACTCTCAAATACTGACCAGCTCCAACCATTTAAAATTTACAAGACTTCATACTACGCATTACCAATTGATGAAGATGGTGACGAAAGATACGGAGTTTATAAAAAAATAGAAAGCTGGATACAGCCAAGGACTGATGGGTATGAAGAAGGAATATGTGCATGGCCAGGTCGTGAAGAAGATTTAGTTGTCGGTTATTGGGATGACGAATGTGCCGAATGCTTTAAAGAAACATTAGTAAGAGATCATGTTGTAGACATGGAATTTATACCATTTGATGAAAATGGTAGAATTTTAATGGATTCTTCTAAAAACTTTCCTGCGCCAGAAAACTTAAACCTAAGAGATAAATTATTTGATATACGAACAGTTGATATAAGAATTACTTTTAGATCAAAAAATGATTTTTACAAACAAGATAAACAAATAGATCCAACTAATACAACCACTAAAGTTGCAAGAAAAGTATATGGCCTACAGAGAAATTATGAGCCTAGTGATGATGGTACAGATAAGTATTTAAGAGACTCTGTCATAGTTACAGTAAACACTAGAAATATAGGACAATCCTTCCAATGATTAAACAAAATGATAAAGGTTTTGCATTAGTATTATCTTTGGTTTTACTATTAGCCATGTCTTTGATGGGTGGTGCATTGGTCATCACTGCATCTTCAGATCATTCAAGTAATAATAGTACTGATGAGTATCAACAAACATTTTATGTAGCTGAAACTGCTTTGCTGCAAGCTCAAAAAAGTTTAATGGATAGAATGATTGGCCCGATAAATAGAGACACTGGATTTAGAGACTATGGTGCAAGGGAAGTTCCAGTTAATCAAGACGATGCAGTTGACGGTACAAGAATAGATATGAATCTTACACCTTGTGTCAGAAGCTTTAAAAATATAGACAGCAGTGCCGGTTCTGAATTTAGAGTTGTTGAATACGAAAGAAATCAATCTTTTTGGAATATTATTGGCCCCATCATTGAAAATGATCAACTGAGCGCTGACTTAGGAGACGCAGATGATATTGCACGAGAACGAACAAAACTACAAACATTTAGATATGAGTATCTTTCTACATTAGTTGGAACCGAGACTTATGCAGGTGCCGGTACAAGTCTTAAAAAAAGTTCAACCAATGCTCAAAGGAGAGGGGCAGCTTATCGGTTATATGGATGTGGTATAATGGGACCTGTTGACAAGCCAGTAATTTTAGTACCTCTAGAAACTATTGTTGTATTGGCGTATTAAAACCAAAAATGACCACTTAAGAGTATTGAATAAAAATCAAATTCAAATAAAATCTATAAGATGAGAAATCTGATCATACTTTCTTTCTTAGTTTTAATTTCACAATCAAAAGCTTACGCATGCTCTATATTAAATGTAGATATAGGAACTACTGTTAACGCTGCTAGTGAGAAATTTGACTTCCTTGAAGAATTTGACTCAACTACATATGGTGATGGTTACTCTGTTAGATATACTGTGCCTGCTAAAGATTATTGTGAGGAATCGAGTTTAGAAAATGCTGACCTAGAGGTAATTATCTACAATTCACAAATTGCAGGGATTAATGTTTTATCATGGGATCCTAATATAAAAAATGAAGTATACAATTTCACAAATAGCTTCATTGGATCGTTAGGTTCAGAATTGGAAAAAGATCGAGCTGGATTTAAAAATTTAAGTCTTGGTAATTTGCTAATAGTCTATAGCAAATACGAACATCAAGAACAAATATATGAAGTCTTAGAAATAACAAATAACCAACTAAAAGATTTTGTTGTAGGTGAACAAGTTTTAGAAGCAAATGGGTAAAATGAATAAAATTTTTAAAATCTTTTTTGTATTATTAGTATTTTTTAATTTGCAGACAAGTTTAAATTCAAAACCAGTTCCACCAGGAGCAGGAGAAGGAGATGTAGCTGCTAATATTTTATTTTTGGTCGACAGTTCAGCAAGTATGGCTGCGTGGATTGGTAATGATGGATTAGATAGTGTACCAAACGCTGTATACGATTCAGCAGGAAGAATTATAGTTACTCAGTCAAGAGGTAATGGAGTAATTAGATATACATACAATAACGATGCTGACGTCCAAGCTTATGAAAGAGACAGAAGTTTTGGAAACAACGGAGGAATTAGATTTGCAGGTACTTGTAGACAAGTTTTATATAATAACGGCCGAACGAGTACCAATCAAAGAATGAATGTGAACGTTTCTAGAAATAGAAATGTTAAATCTGTTAGAGGGCTAACTACTAGTGTTTTAAATAATGAAAATTTAATTTTTTTTAATTCAACAGTTAGAAGAACATTCCATTTAATATTCGCATTTGATGAAACTGGCAGAAATTGCAGAATGGTATTGGATCTTCCAGAAATTGGAACTGTAAGAGGTTTTGACGTCAAAACTATAAATAATGTGCCTTATATATTTGCTTTAGGTACTAGTAATGCTGGTAGGAGAAACGGATCTTTCGTGTCTTGTAATTTAGAAACACTTATGTGTGAAACACAAAGATTTGGTAGAGGAGGATGGAGTAACTTAATAAATAGTTTTTCTCGAATGTCTGTAAATAATGAAGGCACCATGCTGTACTTAGGAAACGGTAATCTAAATGGTTATTCACTTACAAGAACTGGAAACGCATTCACGATAAACGAGAACAGAGTAAGATATTGTGCGCGAACTAACCAACCAACCTTAGATAGTCAATTAATAAATGTAACTTCATTAGCTGTTTCACCAGATGATAGTAATATTATCTATGTGGGCTCAGGTATCAATTTTGCAATTCAAAAGATACAGGTTTCAGATACAGGGTGTACAGTACTATCAAGTATTGGAAAAGGTATAAGAAGTTTTAATAAAAATGAACCAGCAACAGGATCGACTACTATAGCTGCAGGCGATGTTAATTTTTCACAGGTTTGGGGATTAGAGGTTGATGCTGCAAATAGTAGAATACTTACATCAACATCTAGTGGATTTATTGACGAATTTAATGAGGACCTTTTTACTAATACTAATAGAGACACAGCCTGGTTGGAAAATATGGGTGGTCCAAGAATTAATAGATGGACCGGAGTAAAACAAGCAATTGATGCAATCGTTAATGACACAACTTTAACAACTGGAGCTCATTTTGGATTTGGACACTGGAACGCAGGTGAAAGTGGTCGAGGAAAAAATAGCAGAAGAGGAGGTAGACATTGTCATAGAAATGATGGCTGCATGTACTATCGTGGTTGGGTTGGCAGTCACCCAGAGGGCACAAGCCGATTATGCAACACTGATTCATGTATTAACGTTGGAATAAGTTCACAAGGAGCGGGAAGAATAATGAGTGTTCTTCGCCCATTAGGACTTGCATGGGGTACAGACGCTAATGCCTTCTCACAAATGGCTCAAAATTATTTTAATGACGGTAGCGCAGGTGGATTAGTTTTTGATCCGACATCTGAATGTCAATTAAATTATGTGATTGTTATTGGTGACGGAGCAATGAGAAATACTGGTCCAGCACAAGCTCGAATAGCAGCATTGAGACAGCAGGGTATTAAGACATTATTTGTAGCATATGGCGGAAATATAAGAGGAACCTCTATGAGAGCTTTTGAAAGATTGGCTACGGCTGGCTCATGTGGCGCCGATGGGTCAGATGAATGTGAAGATGTCATTGTAGCAAACACACCAGAAGATCTTAAAAGTGAGCTTACTAGTAAAATTAGGCAAATCATTGCGGACAAGTTAGCTTTTACAGCTCCATCAATTACTGCAACTATTCAAGAAGGCGGTTCATTGTATCAAGCACAATTTGGCTATGAGCAATTTAAGGAATGGAGAGGAAAAATATTAAGAAAAAAATTAAAAGCGAATGGTGATGTTATTCATGAAATGGGTCTTTCTGGAAACTGGAATGCTGCAGTTGAAATGAGAGCCCAAAGTAGGGATGCAGGAGTGCCAGATGCTAGAAATCTTTGGACAGCAATGCCAACTGTTCCATACATAGGAAATTGGGATAACTTCACTACAGAAAACTCAGATGCTATAGGAAGTTTATTTGAGAGTTTAAACTATACGGTTAAAGATTATCATGATGGTGCTACGGGCTGTAATTTAGGCAGCAATGGAAATGCAGATGACATTATTGGATTAATAAACTTTATGAGCGGTGTAGATTATTTTGATTACGATGGAGATTGCAACATTGATGAGAAGAGAGATAGTGTAATGGGAGATGTTTACCATTCACAATTGGTTGAGGTCGGAAAACCAGATGCAAATGTTAAATTTGAGGATAACAATCAAGAGGCTTATTGGAGAGCTAAAAATAATTATCAAAGCTTCGCTATGAATAATTTTTCTAGAAAAAGTGTAATATATGCTGGAGCAAATTCTGGAGTACTTCATGCTATAGACGCAGAAACAGGACAAGAGCTTTGGGGTTTTATCCCGCCTTTTGTTGCAGGATTACTGCCTCAAGTAATAAATAAAAATTATAATGGAAAAGTAAATGGAACTAATGGAGGTTCCAACCCAATATTTGGAGTGGACGGTTCCCCAGTAATACATGATGTTTTCATTAAAGGTATCTCACCTTCCGGTGCAATTGAAACAAGAAAAAGTTGGCACACAATATTATTTATTCCGTACGGTAGGGGTGGAGCTGGTTTTTCTGTATTAGATGTGACTCAACCCCAAATAACTGGAACTGGAGGACCAATCCATATGTTCTCCATTTACAATGATAATATAAATAAAAGAATTTTAATAGCGGACCACGAGGGTAATATCACACAAAAAACTTACAACTCGGGTTTTGCATCTTCGTTGCAATCACAAGAGGGTATTATGGCACAAGAAAACTATAATGCTGCAAGGGCAGAAGATGAAGGAAATCAAACAGACGTTAATCCTGAAGTTACCACTCAACAAGATGCAATAGCACCATGTGATGATAGCGAAGACTTTAGAATAAACGGGACAGCATCTTGTTTTAAAGGAACAACTTTTTATTTTGATGGTATAGTTCTTGATTACAACGAAGGTGACACTATACCTGCTGGAGTTTTATCAGCTACTGAAATCGATGATGGGGAGGCTAAATCCATACCAATTGCAAGCGCAACGATGGAGGGTGGTAGTTTGAAAGTTACGTTTAATGAAGAAAAAGTGATTAATATAAATGTATCTGATGCAGAGCCTACTGAGTCTAATCAATTCAGTATTTCGACTGCATGTAGAGGAGCAACTGGAATAGAGCCAATGTATGATTATACCCAATTAGGTGAAACTTGGTCATCGCCAAGAATATTTAGAATTCCATCAGCAAACCCAGGTAAAAGAGATAATGTAAAAGAAGATACATACGTTGCAGTTATGGGTGGTGGTTTGAGTTTAAATGACCCTTGCGCTGGGTCTGCAGTTTTCTTAGTAAATTTAGAGGATAGAGATAACCCTGGCTCAATTTTTGGAGCGGAAGAAAATGGAGGACCAATAAGTATAGTTGATACTGATCCAGGTGGAGTTACTGTGGGTAATGATGTACTACCTACTCCTAATGGAAGTGATATTAATAACTCAATTCCTTCAACGCCTTTAGTAATAACACCAGATACCGCGTTTGGTATACCTTGGAGAGGAGCAATGGTCTATGTTAATGACCTTGAAGGCAAGATTACAAAAATAAACCTTACAAGCTCAGAAGAGAATGGAGCAGAATTATTTGATCAAACTACTTTATTCAAACTAAATGCCGATACAAGTAATGCAAGATATAGTTATTTCTCAATGGATGCTGGAATAGGTTTCTCTGACTCTGAATTCTGGCTATTTGGTTCAACTGGTAATTTTACAGACTTAGGAAGTCAGGAAGCAGGATTAGACAATATCTTATACGGTGTTAAAGATCCAGATTTCCCACTCTTTAATCCTAACGCAAGAATTAATGGAGGTGCGCACACAAAAACCCCAAGTGGTTCTGACGAAACTTTTTTAACAAAAGCAAACTTAAATGCTGAACAAGCAGACACTTTAGATGATGCGGTTATATGCAATGATGTTACAGGAGATGTAACTGGTGACAAATGCCCAACAAAAGGTAAGAAAGCTTGGTACATAGCATTAGATAGAGACTCAAATGGATCTTTTATATCACCAAGACAATATAGAAAAGCTTCTGCACCACCTACTTTGTTTAGTGGTAAGGTATACTTCCCAGTTTACCAGCCACCAGTAGGTCAAAACAGATGTAATCAAGGTAAGGCTTACATATGTGTAACAGATGATGAATGTGGTACAAATAAATCTCAAGGATTACAAACTAACGCTGCGCAATCAAACAATGATCTTGGCACAGACACAAGCTCAAGTACTGGCTCACAAGACACAGTAACTATAGGATCAGAAGATAATGCTTGTGCATATATAAATGAAGGAGTTTTATCTGAACTTGTTGTCTTTGGAACCAATCTCTTCGCTAACGTTGCAGGTCCAAGTGCAGATGCATCTACACTTTACCGAGTTCCAGCACTACCTGGCGATATAATTTCAAACAGAGGTGGTTGGAGAGATAGTAGTTATTAATAAAACTATAAATAAAAAAACTTTTTCTTTAAATTAAGAACTTAAATATAAAATCAATAAATAATATATAAGTGATGCATCCGATTACTAAGTGAGGTCCAAAAGGAATTTCTGTGCTTAAATTTTTTGATTTTTTTATTAGACTTGGCAAAGAGAAACCCAAAGCTATTAAAGATGAAAAAACTAAGATGAATGGAATTGAAATCCAACCAAACCAAAATCCCAAAGCGGACAAAAACTTTGCATCCCCTAAGCCCATCCCTTCTTTATTTTTAAATTTTTTGTAGAAAAATATCAGCAACCAAATTACAGAATACCCAAACACACCACCAATAACGGAATGGATATAGTTAGGAAAAATAGATTGGTTTAAATTAGGATCAAAAGATTTTAAAAACCCTATTACCATCAAACTATATGTTACCTGGTTTGGAATAATAAAATGTTTCAGATCTACAAAAAAAATAATAATAAAGGATATAATAAGTATGAAAAATAATAAAGTTGTGGTTGTTAACCCAAATAGTAAAAAAACAAAAAGAAAAGAAAAAGCACAAATTGATTCAACAAAAAAATATTGAAAGCTTATTACAGAATTGCATGACCTACATTTTCCTTTAAGAATCATAAATGAAAAGAAAGGAATGTTGTCATACCAATTAATTTGCTTTTTACATTTTAAACACCTCGACCTTCCAGTAATAACGTCTTGATCTAATGGTAGCCTATAAATACATACATTACAGAAGCTACCCCACAGAGCTCCTAAAATGAATACTGTAATTGATAACACGGTCTAAAGTTTGATTTGGGCTGTAATTTCTAATATACTATCAAAAACATAATGAATTAAAACCAATGCATCTTGTAAATGAAGGTAAAAGTTAGGTGAATAAATGATTACTTCCATAGTGGAAAATTATCAAAAAAGTAATAGATTGCCAATTAAAAACATGTTTTTTGGTAAGAAAAAAGAATTGAAAAATGAAGTTGAGGATACTAGCAGTAAAGATCTTGCTATAGTTACTCAGATGAACCAAGAGTTTGCAAAATCTCTTGATTTAAAAGAAACATTGCAGAATTCACTAGAAGTTATTATTAAAAGAATAAATGCACAAGCAGCAAACATATTTTTAATTGATGACAAAAGCCAAACATTTCAATGCATTGCATCTAAACACCAAGCTTACTTAGAAGATTTTGAAATACCAATTACTCAAGGTGTAATGGGAAAAGCAGCAGTTTTAAAAAAATGTATTAGAGTTGGCGATGTAAGAAAAGATGTCAGAGAAATAGCTGAGTTTTATTTTGACTTAGATAATAAAACAAATTTCACAACCTATTCTGTTTTATGTTCACCATTAATTGTTTCAGGAGAATGTATCGGTGTTATTCACTGTTTAAATAAAAAAACTGGAAATAAACTTTTTGAAGAAAACGATAGAAAACTTTTGGAAACTTTATCTGGACCAGCTGCATTAGCAATTAGAAATGCAAAGATGGCAAAAGATTTAGTTGAAAAGAACAGAATACAGAAAGAAATAGAAATTGTTGGTGAAATACAAAAAACTTTGTTATCTCAAAACAAAAAAGAAAATTTTCCAATTGCTGGAGTAAATATTCCTGCAAAAGTTGTTTCAGGAGATTTTTATAATTTTGCGGAGATATCAAACGGAGTTTTTGGATTTGGTGTTGCTGATGTTTCAGGTAAAGGAATTAAATCTTCTTTGTTGATGTCGAAGGCTTCTAGTCTTTATAGATGTTTAAGTAAAACAAATTTTTCTGCAGCAGAACTTTTAAATATTTTAAATTCTGAAATATGTGAAACTACATCAAGAGGAATGTTTGTTACAATGTTGATTGGAATTTATGATAGCAATAAAAAAGAATTAACCTTAGCGAATGCAGGTCACGAACCTCCGTTAATTTATTCTAAGGACGGAAACTTTTCTAATTTTGAAGATGCTGGTCCACCACTCGGTATTGCACCAAAATTTAAATTTAAAGAAACAAAAATTAATTTTTCTAATAGCTCTATGTACATTTTTACTGATGGTATTACAGAGATTAAAGATGCCGAAGGAAAAATGTTAGAGTCTGTAGGGTTTCAAAATTATATAAAGAAGTATCAAGAAGTTCCAAACAACGAAAGATTAAATAAAATTATTGAAGATATAATTAAATCTGGTCGAATACAGAAAGATGATTTAACAATTGTGGTTGTTGATGGCAAATGATTGGTATAAGCAAGACAATGATTATATTTGGAATAATTCTTACAACTATTTTGTATTGGGCTTCAAGTAATGTTTGCAGATATAACTTTGCAATAGAAAAAAAATCAAATATATTAAATATAATTACTAATGAAATAGATCCTTCGTTATATCAATCAAGAAATTTTTACTTTAAAGAGTTAAATTGCAATAAAGTTAATCTAGATTTTAATTTAGAGAGAATGATTGATAACTTTAGAACAATAACTGTAATGGTCTACCAAGAATTAAACACAGATATAAAAGGAAACCCTCTCGAATAAGTAAAACTTGATTTATTTCATAATTAATTCTTTAATTTAAAAAATTTTAAAAAAATACAATCCAAAAGTGCATTATTTTTAAAAATTTTTCTAAAAAGTGTACAATTTTAGGTAGAAAAAAAATTTATTTGTCAAATTTTGCATTTTTTCTGAAAATTGCGAGCTTCAAAATAAAAATTTTTTTATAAAAAATTATCTCTAACACAAAAAAGTATTACTCTAACACAAAAAATACTAATTATTTAATAATTCTAATTATTGTTGATTTTATTAGCTTTTTTTAAAATTTAAAAATTAAAAATTCTCTAACACAATTTCAAAACATGACTTGTGTTAGAGTTTTTAATAATTGTGTTAGAGATTTTTAAATTTTCTCAAATTTCACAAAATTTGCTTTGAATTTTTTTTTAATTAAAAAGTACTGATTTTATTAGCTTTTTGCACAAATAGCCCATTTTGGTCATGCAACTTATAGTTATGTGTTAGACTTACACCGACATTTGTGTTAGAGATTCGTAAATTTGTGTTAGAGAAAATATATTTAAAATGATATGAGCGATCAAGACGACGAAAAAAAAATAGTTAACGAAGAAAGTTCTCAGTCAAATGATGAGAATCAACCAAAAATTGATTCAAATGAGAGTAAAAAACCAGAAGAGAATTCAAATAATGAGACAACTTCTGAGGGAAATGAGAATAAAGATCAAAACGTTGACCAAAATCAAGACACAGTGCCTGATAACACCACAAACGACCAAGATTCTGGTTCTGGCCACCAAGTAATACATAAAAAAGATGGAAGATTACATATTTATGTAAGGCAAGATAAGTATAAAGGCGAATTAAAATCAAAAAATTGGGTAGGTAGACTTTATATTGATGGAAAACAAAAAATTTCTTCTTCAGGTACGACGAATTTGGATGAAGCAATACCAATTCTTGAAAAATGGTACGATGACGTTATTGCTGAGAGCGAAAGATTAAAAAAACAAAGTGTTCAAGCAGAAAATATTGAAAATCAAACAAGTGTTGATGAAAATAAACCAAATATTAATGAACAACCTGCGCCTACCGCTTCAGTACCCGAGAGTGTAGCCGCAAACCAAAACACAGAAAATAAAACTTCAGATCAAGCAACTCAAGCTCAAACAACAGAAAGCTCTGAAGTTTCAAAAACGGATCAAGTGAAAAGTAAACTAACAAATATATTTGGAAAATTAAAAGATATTAAAATTAAAAAACCAAATATATCAGGAATTAAAACACCAAAACTTTCAGCAGGCTCAAAAAATAATTTAAAATCTAAACTTGAAGGTTTTTTTAAATCTAAACTTGGAAAATCTTCCGTACAAGGTGAAGAAATTCTTGGTGTGGAATTATCTAACAAAGAAATTAGACTTGCTCAAATTTCAAGTAACAAAGCTAATCAATGGGTTTTGGAAAAATTTTATACTCATAAAATAGAAATTGCAGATGAAAGCACAGTTTTAGAAAATGCTGAAAAATTTACTGAAGAACTAAAATTAGTTCTGCAAAAACATAAAATTTCTACTCCTAATGCAGCTTTATCAATACCAGTTACAAGCGCAATAATTAGAGTTGTAACCGCTCCACTTATGAAAGATGAAGAATTACAAAAAGCTATTGAAACAAACTCATTATGGGAAAATTTAGTTCAATTAACTGATAACCTCGATGACTATTCAATTTTTCATCAAGTAATAAACAAAAATGAAAAAGCAAATACAATGGATATATTATTTGTTGCTTCTAAATTGGCAGATATAAATAGTTACACAACAATAATTAAGAATGCAGGATTAAATCCAGTTATAATTGACGTAAAATGTTTTGCATTAAAATCTGCAGTCGATCAAATTAATCAAATTTCAAATAAAATTGAGGATGCAAATTTAACAGCCGTTTTAGAGTTTGGTCTGGATGAAAATTATCTAATGATTTTATACGACAATAACCCAATTATTACTGACATATTTTTAAGAGGATTAGATAGAAAAATTCTTTTATCTTCTGAAGACGTTGAAGAAAAAGAGGGACTTGTTCGAAGGTATGTAACGCAGGTAAAACAAGCAATACAAGACTTTGAGACTAAATATGAAAAAAGAATAAGAAATATTAAAGTAGTATCTGATATTGAAAACGTCGACGAATATTTATCTTTCTTTAGGAAAAACTTAATGAATGTTGGGTTTAATCTTTTTGACCCAATTGAAGGTTTAAATGTTCCTAAACAATTTGAGGATAAAGTAAATTTTCCTAATAGATCATACCTCACAACAGCTATTGGTCTTGCCTTTAGAAAATTAGACGTATTTGGCTACTATAAATTTGTCACTGCAGTAAAAAATATAAATTTATTACCCAATAGACAAAGCATGTTCAAACAAAAGAAGATGAAGGCTATATCTGGATTTGCTTTTAAAGGTGTGGCAGCAACTGTCGCGGCTCTTTATTTAATTTTATTTTCATTATCATTTTTTCAAATTTACTCATATAACAAACAGTTATCAGGCTACGAAAAAGTAAAAAAAATTCATGTTGAAAAAGCTAAAGAGAATGAAGCTATAACAAAAGAATTAAAGCTAATTGAAACTACACTTAAATTAAGCAGAACATTAAAATCAAACAAAGAGTTAACATATAGAGTTCTTGCACAAGTAGCTTCAAGTGTTCCAAAAAGAGTAAGATTTGACTCAGTAGAATATAATGGAAAATACAACCTTACAATTCAGGGTATTGCTGCAACTGACCAAGATATTTTAAAATTTATTGAAAATTTAGGTAAACAAAAAATGATAGAACAGGCATCTTTATCATCGATGAAGCTTCCAAAAGCAACAGTGGGAGGAGCAACAATGAAAGGGTTTAGAGTTTTTGTAAAAATTAAAAGAGGTTAAATATGGATTTAAATATTGATTTTAAAAACTTAAAAGTCGAAGACATAAAAGAGAAACTTTTAAAGTTAGCTGATAAAAAGACTTTAACCAAAATTGGAATTGGAGCAGGAGCAGTTATATTTTTCCTAATAATTTACTACGCAGTTTTAAATCCAATAGTTAATAAGAAAAAAATTCAAATTGACGATATGAATAAAAAAAAGCAGGAAACCGCTGAATTTGTTCAACAAATAAAATCAAAACAGAAAAAAATAAAGAAACTCAAACCCAGATACGATGAATATTCAACTTTATTTCATTCAAGAGCAGAAGTTGAAGGATTGTATAATACTTTAAGCGTATTTGCGGGAGAGAATGATTTAGTTATTTCTAAAATTGAAAAAAAAGAAATTAAGCAAGTCACTAAATCAGATGCATTAGCTAAGGTAGCCAAAGGTAAGAAGAAGAAGAAGAAGAAAAAGAAGAAGAAAAAAGGTGCAAAGATTAAGAAGGAAAATGTTGCTTATTATACAATTCCAGTGGATTTTGAGATTACTGGCAATTTTATAGGTTATATTAAGTTTAAAAGGGCACTCTCTATATCGAAAAAGATGTTAAACTTTGACAAAGAGTCAATACAAGTGGTAAAAGGAGATACAACCGGAGCGATAAAAGTAAGCGGTACTTTAACTATAGTGGGGTTAGCTGATGACTTTTTTTAAAACATTAACTTCATTAATAATAATTTCATTATTATTAGTAGGCAACTCTATATCTGATAGTCACGATAATGAGCAAAATATCATCGAAAAAGCTAAAGAAATAAATAAAAAGGTAAAAAAAGAACAAGCATTACAAAGCGCAGAAGAGCCGTTACCATTAAATGATCCGTTTGTTGGTGACGCCTCAATGAGTGGAAGAACAGAAGTTACATTATTAGAAAATAATCAAACTAGCAATGAACCCAAGTCAGGAGAAAGTCTTTATAATTTTAAATTAGTGGGAGTAGTAGCTAGTGAGAATGATAGTTTTGCAACTCTTATAAATGCAAGCGGGGATACTCTAACTCTAAAACTTTTTGAGGAACTTAGTCCAGGTGTTAAATTAATTGCACTCAATAATAAAGAAGCAGTCTTTGAAAGAGATGAAGACTCTTATCTTGTAATAAATTTTAAAAATCAGATTGTTGAGAGAGCACGGTAAAAATGAATAAAAGAATTAATAAAATAATGTTTATAATGATGATCTCAATTATCGCTTTAACAGGTTGTCAGACTATTCAAAAAGATAAATCAAAATTCGGAAAAAAATTTAAGCACAATGAACCATTAATAAAAACTGATGTAAAAGCATTAGGTAAAGAGGAAGTTGATAAAACTGCAGAAATGGGACCAACTCCTGTCGAAGGTGATGTTATAAAGTTAAATAAAAGAAAAAAAATCTCCTCAGTTAAAGAAAAAAATTATCTACTAATTCCTGAAGATTATGATCTTTTAAAACAAAATGTAACGTTCAAGTTTCAAAATTTAGATTACAAAGAAGCAATGAACCTAATGGCTAAAATTGGTGATATAAATATTATGGTTGGTGAAGATGTTGCTGGATCAGTATCAGCTGAACTAAATGATGTCCCATGGGATAAAGCATTTAATGCGCTTTTAGATATTAAAAGCTACGCAGCAGATATTGATGTTGCAAGTAACATTATAAGAGTAGCAACTCCTTCAACTTTAACTTCTCAAGAAAGCTATAAATCAGCTAGAGCCTCAGCAGTTAAGAAAAAGATAGAAATAGAAGACTCTGTTGAACCTATAGTATCAGAAATTTTTAGACTTTATTATATTTCTCCTGCTGAAGCTAAAGCTACTATGTTAGAACTATTTACCCAGACAGCTGGCACAGGAAGCTTTGTACCAATCCAAGTAACTGAGGAAAATACTACAAGATCAATAATTGTTAGAGGAAAAGAAAAAGATTTAGATGTAGTAGATAAAGTTATAAGAGAGATCGATGTAAGAACAAAGCAAGTATTAATCGAAGCATTTATAGTTGATGCAACTTCAAAATTTGAGAGAAGATTAGCAGCTAAACTTGGCGGAGCTTATTCAAGAAAAAGTTTAAGAATGGCAGGTACCGGAGGAGATGGACCAACTGTAACTTCTGGTGTGAGCGGAAGTGAAGGTGCAGACTTTACCTCAGATACAGCTGCGATTACCTCTGCTGGATCAGGAGGCAATGATGGAATATTAAATTTTAATGCCTCAGGTAACATTCCACAAACTGCAGGGTTAGGTATATTGAAAAAAACACCAGCATCAATTCTAAGAGTTCAATTAGAGGCTTTACAAACAGAGCAACAAACAAGAATTATATCAAATCCAAAATTATTTTCTTTAAACAACCAGGCAGCATCTATAACGCAAGGTATTCAAATACAAGTACCAGGTAGTGGAGATAGTCCAGTTACATTTAAAGATGCGGCTTTAAAAATGCAAGTTACACCAAATATAATAGGTGACGGAAATATTCTTTTAGATATTCAAGTAAATAATGACTCTCCTGGTGGTTCAGGTAGTATAAATACCATGGAAATACAGACTAAACTACTTATTGCTGATGGTGATATAGTAGTAATAGGTGGAATAAAGAAAAATATTGTTACAGATCAACTAGATACTGTTCCTGGTCTTAACAAAGTGCCAGTTTTAGGTAAAATGTTTTCAGGAAAATCAAAAGAAGATGATTTAACTGAGCTTCTGGTGTTTATAGCTCCAAGGGTACTTTAATTGTTATGTTAAAAATTAGTAGAGAAAGCGAAATAAATTTAATTAACGTTTTAATAGATAATGACGTTATATCTGGCAAAGATTTAATTAGTATTAAAAAAAATAGTACAGAGGGTAACAAGTCTCAGATAGAGGCTGTATTCGACTTAAAACTTACTGATGAAGATAAAATTTTACAACTTTTGGTAAAAGAACAAAATCTTGAGGTACAAGACCTATCAAAGATTGATGTTTCAGATGATATCAAATCAGTATTGCCATCAAACTATATTAAAGTAAATTTCGTAGCACCTTTCAAGATAGATGGAAAAACACTTCACATAGCTATTCCAGATAGTTCAAAACTTGGTCTAATGAGAAACCTTAAAGCGATTACAAAAAAAAATATTGAATTGCATGGCGCTAAAATAACTCAAATCTCTGAATTTATAGAAAAATTAACTAGCGGTGGTGATGAAGTTACAGCAGCTACAATTAGAGAAGAAAATAAAGAAAAGACAAAAACGTTCGACTCTGATTTAGGAGAAGCGGGAGAAGTTTTAGAAAAAGCACCAGAAGAAGATATAGAAGCAATTGAAAACGAATCTGAAGTAATTAAGTTTAGTACCGCGGTTGTAGCAGATGCAATTAAATCAGGCGTCAGTGATATTCATATAGAACCATATAGATTTTCTTCTAGAGTAAGATATCGTTTAGATGGAATGCTCCAAGAACAAGAGCAATACAGAAAATTTTTACATGATAACTATGGTGCAGTTGTTACAAGATTTAAGATAATGGGCAAACTAGATATTGCAGAAAGAAGACTTCCTCAAGATGGAGCAATAAATTTTAAGATTGATGGAAAAGTTGTCGATCTACGATTATCTATATTGCCTACTGCAAACAATGAAAGAATTGTTATGCGGGTACTTAATAAAGATGCAGGAGACATTACCTTAGAACAATTAAATTTTGATGACGCAGATTTAAAAAATTTAAGAAAATCAATTCATAGTACTCAAGGATTAATTCTGGTTACTGGACCAACTGGATCTGGTAAATCAACTACATTGTATAGTATATTAAAAGAAGTAAGCAAACCTCATCTTAATATTTTAACAGCTGAAGATCCCGTAGAATATGAACTTGATGGAGTTGGACAAGTTCAAATTAAAGATGATATAGGACTAACTTTTGCATCAGCATTAAGATCTTTTTTAAGACAAGACCCTGAAATAATTCTTGTAGGAGAAATGCGGGATAAAGAAACAGTTGATATTGGATTGAAGGCAGCATTAACAGGACACTTAGTATTCAGCACACTTCACACTAATGATGCACCAAGTACAATTACAAGATTACAGAATATGGGAACTCCAGATTATTTAATTAGTGCAGCTTGCCAATTAGTTTTAGCACAAAGACTTGCAAGAAGAACTTGCAAAGAATGCAGAGTCCCAGATGAAGATGTAACACCAAAAGTTTTACAAGATTTAGGATTTACAGCTGAACAAGCATCAAGAGCTAAAGCTTTCAAAGGAAAAGGTTGTACTAAATGTAAAGACACAGGTTATAAAGGTCGTCAAGGTATTTATGAAATATTGGTTGTTTCAAAACCATTGAAAGAAGCAATATTAAGACAAGCTACAACTCCTGAACTCAGAGAAATTGCAGTTAAAGAAGGCTTCCAAACAATGCAAGATATGGGAAGAAGACTAATTTCATCAGGAGATCTTAATTTTAGAGAGTACGAAAGAGTTCTAACTTCTGAATAAGTAATTTTATGGAAACTTTTATATACAAAGGTATTTCAGACGGTAAATATGTAGAAGGCGATATAGAGGCTCTTAATCTCGATGAAGCATCTCATAAACTTAAAGAGCAAAAAGTTATTATTACCAACCTTGTAAGAGGTAAGAAGAAAAAAACAGAAAAATCAGGGGAAAAGAAAAAAGGCTTTTCTCTATCGTTTTTAGGTAAAAGTAAAAAAATTAAAGTTGAAGAAATACTAATATTTACCAAACAATTTGCAACAATGGTAAGAGCTGGACTGCCAATTCTTCAGGTTTTAGCAATGTTAAGAGATCAGCTAGAAGGTCCTGCAATTAAAGAGGTTATCGAGGATATCAGAAAAAGTCTTGAGGGAGGTGTTACTTTATCAAAGTGTTTTGAAAAGTATCCTCAGCATTTTGATAATGTTTACGTAAACCTAATAAAAGCTGGCGAGGCTAGCGGTAAACTTGATGTCTTCCTATTTAAAGTATTGGAGGCCATTGAGAAAAAAGAGAAAATAAAAAAGAAAATCAAAGGTGCTTTGATGTATCCAAGTATAATGTTCTCAGTTGCAATAACTGTAACAGCATTCATGTTAGTTAAAGTAGTACCAATATTTGCAGAAATGTATTCAGGAATGGGTTTAGAACTACCAGCTGCAACTGCCACAATTATGAGTATGAGTGATTTTTTAAGAGGCACTGGAGGTAAAATAATACTTTTTGGTGGTATCGCATCTTATTTTGGATTTAATTTTGCAACTAAAAAAAGTGCCGCCATTAAATATCGATGGCACAAACAAGTTTTAAAATTACCGTTATTTGGAGAAATGATATTGAAATCAATGTTGGCTAGAGTTTCTCTAATTCTTGGAAATTTAAGTGCTGCAGGTGTAAATTTATTAGAAAGTTTAGAAATTGCTAAATCAGTTAGTAACAATGTTGTTGTGCTTGAAGCTCTTGAAAATGTAAAGAAAGGGGTTTTCTCTGGAGACACATTAACAAAATTATTTTTAAAAGAACCTCTTTTTCCACCGACGTTTAGTCAATTAATTTCTGTAGGCGAACAAACAGGACAACTTGATGAGATGTTCAATTCCGTTGCAAAATACTATGAAGAAGAATTTGATCAAACTGTAGATAATATGTCTGCATTAATTGAACCTATAATGATTGTATTTATGGGGGTTATGATTGGTGGTTTAATGATAGCCATGTATTCGCCAATATTTAACGTTGGTGCATTAATGGGTAGTTAAGATTTATAATTGTTTAGTTAAAACTAAATGATTAATCCAAGGTTTTTTACCATCCTTAAATTCTACAGCGTCCATTATTTCCTGAATAAAAAAAGTTCCTAATCCACCTGGTTTGATATTATCAATTTCTCTATGTTTAACTTTCTTTGGATCAACAGGTGTTCCTCTGTCATAAAAAGCAATTTGTAGCTTGTTGTTCTCACAACTTATTTGAACAACCATTAATTCAGTAGGACTTGCAGAATTTTTAAAAGCATGTTTAACAATGTTTTGTGCAGCTTCGGCAATAGCTAATACTAACTCGTCTTTTAGATCTTCCTGAATATGAAGTTTTTCGAAAACTTCTCTGCAAAATATTCTTACTTCTTTTAAGCTGGATGTATTTACTAAAAAGGCTTTTTTCTCTGTATGATCTTGGTGAGCAATTTCACTCATAAATTTATTCCAAATTTAAAATTTGTTCTAACTTAGCCATCATAATAACTTTTAGAACTGATTTACTCACATCTTTTATAATAACTTTGGTACTTTTCTCTAATGCTCTTTGATGACTTTCTATTAATACTGAAATTCCTGAAGAGTCCATGTATTGAACTTGGCTCAAATTTAAATGAACTTCTTTACCACTATCAATTACTGGAAAAATTACCTCTTTTGCTTTTTCTGTTACATCCATATCTATCTCTCCATCGAGATGTATAGTGCTTACGTTTCCCTCTTCTGTAACTTTATAACTCATAAAAATTTCCTCGCCATTGATAATACTTTTTCTACAGGTTTACTTACCTCTACTAACTCAAACTTCGTACTTTTTTTTTCAGCAAGTTGTTTTCCTTCTATAAGCACTGAAATTCCAGATGAGTCCATATAATCTACTTTACTTAAATTAATTTGAACACTTTTTCCATTTTCAATTAATGGTAAAATCGTTTGTCTTGCTTTGTCAGCAACATCCATATCAATTTCACCGTTAAGATGAACAATACTGATATTATTTATTACTTCTACTTTATATGTCATAAGTTTTAAGTTAAGCTCAATTTGAGCATAATTTACTACATATTCAAATTTATCATATTTTATACACCTTTTTTAATATTTACATAATCAAAATTTATTATTAAAGTTTGCCAATAAATATTTATAAAAAGAGGTTTTAATGAAAAAAAATAATAACAAAGGTTTTACTCTTATTGAGCTACTAGTTGTTGTAGCGATTATAGGAATTTTAGCAGCTGTTGGCGTTGTTGCCTACAACGGTTACATATCATCAGCTAAGAAAAATGCAGTAAAAGCTATTCATAACAATGTTATGAAATATATTGCATCAGAGTACACCAAGTGTTCAATCGATGACAGCGATACTATAATGATGAAAGGTGGTACAGGTGGAGTAGCTTGCGATGAAGGAAACATAGTGGCAGGCGACATGACCGAACATTTAGCAGATGAAGACGCTACACCAATTGAAGATAAAAATCCGTACAGTACTGCTGATATGGCGATTGTAGAAGGAACAGGTGATTCATATGTGTCTGGTACAATTACCATTACTCCAACGTCTGATAGTTTGATTACCATCACAACATGTTTTGGAAACAATAAGACCGATGAACCATGTACTGATGACGATTGGCAGTTAAAGAACACAGTTACAGTTGAATAATCTTAAAAGACTAATTTATAAAAGCTCGGGCAAAAGCCCGGGCTTTTCATTAATCGAACTATTAGTAGTAGTTGCGATTATTGGTATCTTAGCAACAGTAAGCGTCCTTGCTTATAACGGTTATATCTCTTCATCAAAAAAAACTACCATGAGAAGTTTAATGCAGGCAGTCGCACTTGCTGAAACGGAGTGGTATACAGAAACTGGTTCTTATTTTACTAACACAGAAAATGATACTTGCACCCCTAACGACACAACAATTGAAGCTATTAATGAAAACCTTTTTGATGATGAAGATGTAATACCTGATGATTTAGGCTGGAGTATGTGCGTTGCATCTGCTGCTGATGGAGGATCATTTCAAATTTTTGCTGAACAAGATAATGGTGGAGCTGATGATATAATGTGTCTTAATAGAAATGGTTCAATTCGTGAAGCTGGAGAATGCTAAATTCACTATTTATCAAAGATTTTTGAAGAAAAAAAATAATTGATATTTTCAATTATTAAAATATTCTCAGCTGAATTTTGAGATCAAAAACATGAATAATTTTAAAAAAATATCAGTAATTTTATTTATTACTTCGTTATTTTTCACAAAAGCTATTTCATCTGAAAAAAACATCACTTACATGCAGATACTGCAAAAACCAAATGATTTAGAATTAAATATAAAGTACGCGCAGCAACAAGGAAAAATGGGTAACTTCAAACAAACTATTTCAACATTGGAAAGATTAAACATGGTTTATCCAGATAATATTGAAATTAAAATGTATTTACTTTCAGTTCTTGTTCAAGCAGACTCGCCAGATAAAGCTTTAATAGTTATAGAAGAAATTAAAAGCAACGAGGATGCAACTGAGGAAGATTTATTAACAGTTGCAGAAATAGAGCAAGAGCTAGAAGATAGAGCAAGACCTAAATTATGGAATTTTGTTGCAGGAGTGAATTGGGGTCTTTCTCAAAGTAATAATGTCAACAGTGTATCGACAACAAGATTACAAATGAGTTCGAATGCTCTCAGTGCCTTTACTACGCCAATGCATGATAGAACGTACAGTGCAAGTACTGATGTTTCTGCAGTAAGACAGATTGGAGACAGTTCATCTTTTTTACTTAGTGCAAGTGTTTCAGACTCTAGACAAGTAATAGAAACAGGTGATGATGTTGAAGGTTATACATTCACATCTGCATACGATACTCAAATAGGAAATCAGGGAATATCAATATTTGGAATGTTAAGCAAATCTGATTATATAGATGATGCCGATAGTTTTTCAACAATGGCAGGATTTTCTGGCTTTTTTCCAAGTGGTGATAGAAGCACATATACTTACTCATATACACTTTCAGATTCAAAAGGAAATAATAATTCATCTGACACTACAGCAAATGAGTCAAATGCTATCGGGCACAGCGTTACTATAGGGCATGATTATTTACTTACTGAAATTATTTCAACAAGTATAGGTTCGGGATATAGCATATCTGAAAATAAAGTTGGCGCAAATGACTATGAAACTTTTGATTTAAATTTTAGAGTTAATTTCAACTTGCCCTATGCTTATATTTCAGTTGGAGATGCCCTTTCATTCAATGAATATTTTGAATTTGACTCTAGTAATAATTCAGCTTTAATTAGATCAGATGTAGCAAATACATTCGATGTAATTGTTTTAAAACCTCTAGGAGATTTTTTTCCATTCTTAGATCCTAACAAATTAATAAATTTGTCTTTTTCATATGATAAGACAATTTCCGAAGCTAACATTATAAATTATGATTATGTTTCAGAATCTTTTGGCTTTGGTATCTCGAGATCATTCAATTTAAGGTAATATATAAAGAGGCAATAATTTAATTTTTTCGTACATTTAAAAAAGTACGTTTATCAAGGATTTTTACACAAAACTCAGGTCGAAAAAACTCAAAGTGAGTAAAATATATGTTTTTTGTATTCAAAAAATTGATATAAAATCATGTATATGAAAAAAATTTTGTCACTACTTCTAGGTGTATTATTCTTAAGCAATGTTTCGTTTGCTGAAGAATTAAGTATTGAGAAACAGTTAGTTGGAATAGTTGGAGCAATTAATGGAACTGTTAAGACTGAAACTAGAACTTTAAAAGCTGGAGACAAAATTTATCTTAACGAAACTATATACGCATCTGAAGAATCAGGAACACAAATATTATTATTAGATCAATCAACATTTACAATTGGTTCAGATTCTGAAGTTGTAATGGACACTTTTATTTATGATCCAGAAACTAATGATGGTAAAATTGTTGCAAGTGTCAAACAAGGAAGTTTAAAAGTAATATCAGGATTAATTAGCAAAAAAAATCCAGATAGTTTAACAGTAGAAGTTCCAGAAGGAACACTAGGATCAAGAGGTACAGAATTCCAAACAAATGTATCTAGAGGAAAAACAGATACATTATTAATCGGACCAGGAAAAAATAATACTTTAGGGCTAAGACCCGGCGCTGTATTAGTTGGAAATAATCTTGGCCAAACATTATTAAATAAACCTTTTAGTGTTGCAAGTATGTCAAAAGGAAAGGCTCCTAGCAAAGCAAGACAGATTACAAAAAAACAACTAAAAAAATTCAATAAAAAAATGAAAGCTTTAAAAGTAGCTAAAGCTTCAGGTGCATCTAAAGAGGAAAAGAAAGCACTGAGAAAAAAAATTAGACAGGAATTAAAAGCACAAGGTTTTGAAAAAGAGGAAATTAGAGTTTTAATAAAAGAAAATCTTAAAAAAGATAATGAACAGAGAATGGTTCTCTTAAATGAAAACGAACCTCAATCAACAGAATTAGATGTAGATCAAAATATCGCTGAAGAAGTAGAAGTGGATACTCAAGAAATAGATGTTGCTGAACCAGAAACGCCAAAAGCAACAGAGCAGAAAAAAGATAAAAAGAAGAAAGAAAAAGCTAAAAAGAAAAAAGGTAAAAAGAAAAAAGGTAAAGCTAAAAAGAAAAAAGGTAAAAAGAAAAAAGAAAAAGCTAAAAAATCTAAAGGTAAAAAGAAAAAAGCAACTAAGAAAAAAGAAACTAAGAAAAAAGCAACTAAGAAAAAAGCAACTAAGAAAAAAGCAACTAAGAAAAAAGCAACTAAGAAAAAAGCAACTAAGAAAAAAGCTAAAAAGAAAAAAGCTCCTAAAAAGAAAAAAGCAGTTAAGAAAAAAGCGCCTAAAAAGAAAAAAGCAGTTAAAAAGAAAAAAGTAGTTAAGAAGAAAAAAGTAGTTAAGAAGAAAAAAATAGTTAAGAAGAAAGTAGCAAAGAAGAAAAAGAAGAGAAAAAAGAAGAGAAGAAAGAAGTAATCTCTTAAATCCTACCCCTAACTTTTATTTACTTTAATTATAATAAATATACATTCTAAGGGTGAAGCTATTATTATCAAAATATAAAAATTATTTAACTTTTGTTACTTTATTAGTATTTTTAATTTCAATTAAAATAGCTAACCCAAGTTTTGTTAAGTCAATATCGTTTATAAGTTTTGATTTATATCAAAAAATATTTCCATTAAAAAAAAATGAAACAGATGTAGTTATAATTGATATTGATGAAAAAAGTTTAGGAAAATTTGGTCAATTTCCTTGGAGTAGATCGGTTTTTGCAAAAATTTTAGAAAATGTAAATGCCACAAACCCTAAAGCAATTGGATTCGATGTTTTTTTTACTGAAAGAGACAAGCAATCACCTGATGAATTTTTAAAAGCTTATAATTTGATACCAACAGATGTAAGCCAAATTCAAAATTTAAAAGGACACGATCAGATTTTTCAAGAACAATTAGAAAACTCAAGATCTGTAACTGCAGTTTTGGGAAGTAACGTTCCTTCTCATAGTAATTATGATAGAAAAGCTAAAGCTAAGTTTTTATCTAAGGGAGGTGATCCCAAAAATTTCACTTATTCTTATCCTTATTCAATTGGATCTTTAGAAATGTTAGAAAAAAGCGTCAAAGGTCTTGGTTCAATTTCTTTTTTAGATCAAACCGATGGGATTATCCGATCGTTACCACTAATAGTTCAATTCGAAAAAAAAATGTATCCAACAATGGGACTTGAAATGATTAGAGTAGGAGGGAAACAAAAAAATTTATATGTGGAAATGAATGAAGTTGGAATCACTAGGATAAGTTCTAGGCCATACAAAATTTTATCAGATCCAAATGGAATAATCTGGATTAAATATAAAAAATCTTTAAAGAACCAATATATATCGGCTAGTTCGGTATATGATGGTAAATTTGATGAAGCACGATTTAAAGATAAATATGTTCTAATTGGAGCTTCTGCACAAGGTCTATTTGATTTAGTTAAAACTCCTTTAGGAAAAACTATTCCAGGGGTAGAGGTTCACGCTAATGTCATAGAAAATATAGTTGATCAGTCTTATCTAGTCCGAAACCCAAATACATATGTGTTCGAATTATTTTTTTCTATACTTGTTGGCTTGATAACCTTCTTCCTATCTCAAAGAATAAAACCAAAATTTAGTTTATTAGTATTTTTTGGAAGTTTGTTAGTGACAATAGTTATTGGTGTAAGTTATTTTTTATTAAAATCTGAATTAGTTGATATAAGCTATCCAATATTTATTCTTACGTTAACTTTTTTGACAGGCTTATATTTTAGGTTTTTAGAAGAAAACAAAATTGCGTTATCGAATTTACAAAAAGAAGCAAAACTTCTTAAAGAAAGAGAGCTTGCTGGAGGCGTACAAAAAAGTCTTTTTCCAAATATTGAAAGATTTGAAAATTTTATTTATGCAAAAAATGTTCCAGCTAGAGACGTTTCTGGAGACTATTTTGATGTTGTAAAGGTAGGATCTAATGAATATTTTTTCACATTAGCTGATGTATCTGGAAAGGGAATTAAGGCTGGGATGTATATGGCAAAGGCTTCATCTATATTTAGAACTTTATCCAACTTATCTTTCCCACTTGAGAAAGTAGTATTCGGAGTAAACAACGAATTAGTAGAAGCAAAATTTAAAGGCATGTTCGTGACAGCGGTTTTTGGCAAATTTAATATTGAAACTGGTGATGTAAATTTTGTTAATGCTGGTCACGAGAGCATTATGGTGTTTGATCGTAATAAAAATTTTGAGTTTATAAAATCTGAAATGCCACCAATTGGTATTATTAAGTATTTTGCAGAATCAATGGTTAAATCTAAGACGATTAATTTAAAAGATAAAACTTTTGTTGTTTATACAGATGGTGTGACTGAAGGATATTTAAAAAATGGTCAAGAACTTGGAGCAGAGGGTGTTCAAAAAATAGTTACAGATCTGAAGAATGTTACACCAAAAATTATTGTAGATACAATTGCAGAACAACTTAATTGGGGGGCTGAAAAATTGAGAGACGATATTACATGTCTCGCTTTGGATTTAAAAAATACAGAATTATTAAAACCAATTAAGAAAAAAAAGCCAGTAATTGAGGAATAATACAATAAATAAATTAAACTCAAATTGGTTTATGAAAATTTTTCTTTAAATTTTTTTTATATATAATATTAATAATTTAATTAGGGAAGCATGAGAAAATTACTTGTTATATTATTTACTGTTTTATTTTTAAATGGATGTGCACAAACAACATCATTAGTAGGTCCAACTTATACAATGGTAAAAACAGGTAACATTATTCAAGCAGGAACATCTGTTGCAACTTCATATGGAGTTAAACATACATTAGGAAAGTCTCCATCAGAATTTGTTTTATCATTAGCAAAGGAACAAAGTGAGTTAAGAGAATGTCAAACATCGCATTCAACTAGTTTAAGTGCAGTATTTTTTGATACTTTAGATAATTTAGATTGTTTGAGAAATCCCTTTAGTGTTTTTAGATAATTAATTTCCTAAAATATTTTTTAATTCACCGTTTTTTTCTAAAACTCTAAGTTCTTCGAATCCACCTATATGATTGCCCCCAATAAATATTTGTGGAACAGTTCTTCTTCCATTACTTTTTTTGATCATCTCTTCTCTGATCTTTAAATCATTTCCAATATCAATTTCTTCAAATGATGTGTTGTTTCTTTTAAAGAGTCTTTTTGCTGCATCACAGAATGCACACATGGGACCAGTATACATAATTACATTTTTCATGATTTACATATAACAATTTATAAATTTATTACTAGGTTTGAAAATTATTTTTATTAATTTTAATTCTGATATTTTTTCTATTGGCTTCAAATTTTTTCCTGTGTTTTATACTTTTTGAGTGAACGCGTTTTCTCCAAAGTCTGAAGGAGGAGGGTTTGAGAGTTTTTCGCATAATTTTAATTACCTCATTTTCTGATTTTCCAGTTTTACTCCTAATCTCTTCGAAAGTGATTCTATCTGCCCAGGCTGCCCATATAACCCAATCTGGACTCCCTATTTTTGGCTCAGGATTTTTAACTCTAGTTTGAGGTCTGTGACTTTTTTTCATAATTTTTTAAATAAATTTGATTAAATCATTAATGAAATTTTTATACCATGTGTTATACTGATTTCAGATAGTCCTATCTAGCCATCTTTAGCTCCCGGTTTTATAGGGCTATCCACAATTTACCACAATTAAACTTCCATTTTTTTACTAATTAGAAATTTTTGGTGTAATAATAATGTTATCTATTTTTTATGAAACTAGGTTTTATAGGCACAGGAAATATTACATCAGATGTTATCAATGGCATCTTTAGATCTGATTTAAAATTTAAACAAATAATAATTTCACCTAGAAACCAAAATAAAGCAAAAAAATTAAAAAAAAAATTCAAAAAAGTGATAATAGCAAAAAATAATCAAGAGGTTGTAAATAACTCTGATTGGATATTTATCGGAGTTCTACCTATGGTTGCTAGTCAAATACTACCAAATTTAATTTTTAGAAAAAATCAAACAGTTATAAGTTTTGTTGCAACTTTAAATCTTTCTAACCTAAAAAAAAAAATTAATTGTAAAGTAAATTTAGTAAGAGCAATACCTATGCCACCTATATCTCTTGGGCTAGGTCCAGTTGTAATATGTCCACCAAACAAAAAAGTAAAGAAATTTTTTAATAAAGTTGGGACTAGTATTGAAATAAAAAATGAAAAATTATCTAATAATTTTTGGGCTATATCAGGAACAATGGCATCATTTTATGAAACTTTAAAAAATTTATCAGATTGGTTAGTAAAAAAGAAAACAGACAGAAAAAAAGCACAAGAATATGTAACCTCACTTTATTTCGCTTTAGCTGGATTAGCATTGAAAAATTCCAACAAAAATATGAAAAAATTTGTTGCTGGGTCTCAAACACCTGGTGGATTAAATTGGCAAGGAGTTAATCAATTAAGAAAAGCTGGGTATTATAAATCTTTGCAGAATTCTTTAACCGATTTGTTAAAAAGATTAAATAAATCATAATTTATGCAGCAAAACACAAATATTTTGCAAGTTAATGGACTTTCAAAATACTTTGGAGGTTTAGCCGCAGTTTCCAATTGTACACTTAATATTAAAAAAGGTTCTATAACAGGAATAATTGGACCCAATGGCTCGGGCAAGACAACATTATTTAACTTAATTGCAGGTAATTTAAAACCAAATCAAGGTAAAGTTTTATTTAATAATGATGATATCACTGGAGTTCCTGCTTATGAGCTTTTTTCAAAAGGTATATTAAGAACATTTCAAATAGCTCATGAATTTACAAATCTTACTGTGCTAGAAAATCTTATGATGGTACCTGGAAATCAAACTGGGGAAAAATTAATGAACGTCTTAATGAGTTCTAAAATCATAAAATTAGAAGAAGAAGAAATTAAATATAAAGCATTAGAAGTTGCTGAATTTCTAAATTTGAAGCATTTATCAAATGAGTTAGCAGGTAACTTGTCTGGAGGGCAAAAAAAACTTTTAGAACTTGGAAGAACTATGATGGCGGATGCTAATTTAGTTTTATTAGATGAAGTTGGTGCTGGAGTAAATAGAACATTATTAAAAGACTTAGGAACCGCAATACTTAGATTGAATAAAGAAAGAGGGTATACGTTCTGTATGATTGAACATGATATGGATTTTATAAGCAGAATGTGTGACCCTGTAATTGTAATGTCTGAAGGCTCAGTTTTGTTTGAAGGAACTGCTGAAGAAGTGAAAAAAAATGAGAAAGTAATCGATAGTTATTTAGGCAGAGGTAAAAAATAAATGGCTTTTTTTGAGGGAAAAGAAATGACAGCTGGATATGGAGATGGTCCAGATATAATTAGCTCATGTACAATAAATGTTAACAAGGGTGAAATTGTTGCAATTCTAGGTCCTAATGGTGCGGGCAAGTCAACGGCGATGAAAACAATGCTTGGATTGCTTAATCTTAAATCTGGTAATGTTGTAATTGAAGGTGAGGATATTACAAATTTATCACCACAAGATAGGGTTAAGAAAGGAATATCCTTTGTTCCTCAAAGCAAAAATGTATTTACCGAATTAACAGTAAAAGAAAATTTAGAAGTGGGGGCTTTTTTAAGAACTGATGACTTAAATAAAATTATAAATGATATTTATGATTTATTTCCTATTCTAAAAGATAAACAATCTCAAATAGTTGGAGAATTATCAGGAGGTCAAAGACAGCAAGTTGCACTTGGTCGTGCTTTAATGATTAAGCCTTCAGTATTAATGTTAGACGAACCAACAGCTGGGGTCTCTCCTATTGTGATGGACGAGTTATTTGAGCATATCATTAAAGTAAAAAAAACAAATGTTGCAATAATAATGGTAGAGCAAAACGCTAAGCAAGCTCTAAGTATATCAGATAGAGGTTATGTTTTAGTTACAGGTCAAAATAAATTTGAGGGATCAGGTAATGAACTTTTGAATGATCCAGAGGTAAGAAGATCTTTTTTAGGAGCATAAATGGATTTTATAAATGCAATTATATTACTTTTAAATTATACAGTAATTCCAGCACTTACATATGGATCACAGCTTGCATTAGGAGCAATATTTGTAACCTTAGTTTATGGCATTTTAAGGTTTGCTAACTTTGCAACTGGCGACATGATGTCTTTTGGAACGATGGTTGCTGTGCTTTTAACATTTTATTTTCAATCTTTAGGAATTAGTTTTGGTTTTTTGCCTACAGCCTTATTGACAATAGCACCTGCAATCTTGGCAATGATTTTTTACATGTTATTCATTGATAAGTTTGTATTTAGTTATTATCGGATTAAAAAAAGTCCACCTGTGCAATTAGCAATGGTTAGCGTTGGAGTAATGTTCGTTACACAGGCAATAATAAGAATAATTATAGGACCATTTGATAGAAGGTTTTTTGATGGTGAAAAATTTATTTTAAAAGCTAATGAATTTAAGGAAATGACCGGGTTAAATGAAGGTTTAACAATTAAATCTACTCAAGCAATAACAATTTTTGTTACTGTAATTGTTGTTTCAATAATGTTTTGGTTCTTAAACAAAACTAAAACTGGAACAAGCATGAGAGCTTATTCTGACAATGAAGACTTAGCTTTGCTATCTGGAATTGATCCTAAAAAGGTTGTTTTAATCACCTGGATTATTGCTGGTATTTTGGCAACTATTGGGGGAGTACTCTATGGTTTAGATAAGAGTTACAGGCCTTTTGTTTATTTTAACAATATGTTGCCAATTTTTGCAGCAGCGATTGTGGGTGGTATTGGGAATCCGTTTGGAGCTTTTCTTGGAGGCTATGTAATTGCGTTTGCAGAAATTTTAGTTACTTACGCTTATAAAAAGTTTTTTACATATTTATTACCAGAAGCCTTGGAACCAGACTCCCTTGTACAATTATTATCAACCGACTATAAATTTGCAGTATCATTTTCTATTTTAGTGATTGTATTACTTTTTAGACCATCAGGAATATTCAAGGGTAAAACTTTATGATGCAACACAAAAATATTATTATTGCCTACTCTATAATGATATTCTTGATTACTGCTGTAGGAATACTCCAGTCTTGGACTATAGCTCTTACAATTTTAAACTATTGTTTAATATCTGCTGTAATGACAATAGGAGCAAATATACAATGGGGTTATGCCGGTCTAATTAATTTTGGAATTATGGGTTACACCGCCCTAGGAGGTTTGGCAGCTGTTTTAGTAAATGTACCACCAGTAAAAGAAGCTTGGAAAGCTGGGGGTTCAGGCATGGTTGTTTCCTTAATTCTTATAATATTTGGTGTTTATATAATTCGTGCAGTTCTAAGAAAATTTGAAAATTCTAAAAAAAGAAATTACATAGTTGCTGCAATAATTATTATAGGGTTTGTAATCATAAGATATATTTCTGGTCCAGCAATTGAAAATATAGAAGCCGTTGACCCAGCTAAGACAGGTTTTCTTGGTGGGTTAGGTTTGCCAATAATTTTCTCATGGATAGTTGGTGGTTTATTTGCTGCGGGTATAGCTCTTATAGTTGGTAAAATTGCTCTTGGACTAAGAGCAGACTATTTAGCGATAGCAACGTTGCTTATAGCAGAAATTATAGTTTCAATAATTAAGCATGAAGATTGGTTAGCACGAGGTGTAAAAAATGTAATTGGTTTAAAAAGACCAGTTCCTTACGAAGTTGATTTACAAGGCTCAACATGGTTTATAGATCTAGTAGAAAAATTTCATTCAAAAAAATTAGATCTAATTACCTCCTTGTCTGATAGACAAGATGTTTTAAATCAATTAGTAATTGATGCATCTTCAGTTTATGTAAAATTGTGCCTTGCGGGACTATTTTTAAGTGTTGTAATAATTTTGTTAATTCTTACTCAAAAAGCATTGTATTCACCTTGGGGAAGAAAGATGAGAGCCATTAGGGATAATGAGGTAGCTGCAAATGCAATGGGAAAAAATGTTGTAAAAGAACATTTATTAATATTTATTTTGGGTTCAGCAATAGTTGGAATAGCTGGTGCTATGATGGTTACAAATGATGGCTTATTTACACCGGGCAGTTATAGACCTATGAGATACACATTTGTAATATGGGTAATGGTTATTGTGGGTGGCACGGGTAATAATTTTGGTGCGATTCTTGGTGGTTTTGTTGTCTGGTTTTTATGGGTAGAAGCTGCACCAATTGCTTTATTTTTTATTAATTTTTTTACTGCTCACTTAGAAGAAACAAATGCAGTTAAACAACATTTAATTCAAAGCGCTGCATATTTTAGATTTTTATTAGTTGGAATTGGACTTTTGATTATAATGAGATACCGTCCTAAAGGATTGATACCAGAAAAAATAAATATTAAATAAATTATGTTTTTTTACATTCTAACAGGCATTGCAATAGGTATTATTATTTATTTAGGAGATAAATACATATTTTAATGAATAAAAATCTTATTTTATTAACATTAAGTCAGATTTTTAGTTTTACAGCAGCTCCAGTTACTGTTTTTTTAAGCGGAATTATAGGATCTCAAATAAGCCCAATGAAATCATTAGCGACCTTACCTATGTCAATCTCTGTTGTTGGAATAGCTATTGGTGCAATTGTGGCTACAAAAGTTATGAGTTTAGTAGGACGAAAACTTGGTTTCATTTATGCATCAACTGGTAATGCATTATCTTCAATTTTGGCAGCTTATTCAGTATTAAATCAGAACTTTTACATGTTTTGTTTTGCAAACTTTTTTATAGGTATTGGAATGGCCTTTACCCACCAATATCGTTTTGCTGCCGCGGAAAGTGTCGGAAAAAATATGGCCCCAAAAGCGATTTCAATACTATTGTTTGGAGGTATCATCTCAGCTTTTTTAGGACCTAGTTTAGCCAACTATACAAAAGATTTAGCTAGCGATAATTTATACGTAGGATCATATTTATCTTTAGCAGTTTTAACATTTATACCTACAATTCTTTTTTTGTTTTATAAAAGTAAAACAATTATTGAAGAAAACATTAATTATACTGGAAGAAGTTATTTAGAATTAATTTCTCAACCAAGATTTATTCAAGCGTTAGCAGCATCGGCATTTGGATATGCAATAATGACCTTTTTAATGACAGCAACACCTATAAGTATGCATGTTATTGAAAAAATGAGTTTAAGTAAAACAGGTATTGTAATTCAATTTCATGTTGCCTCAATGTTTTTGCCGTCACTTGTCACAGGTCATCTAATAAAAAAAATAGGCCATAGCAATGTAATCTACATTGGTATATTTTTTTATAGTATTACTTTGTTCACAAGTATTTTTGATCAAACTTTTTTTAATTATATGTTTGCTCTTATTTTTTTAGGCATAGGTTGGAATTTTTTATTTATATCAGGAACAAGTTTACTTGTACTTACATATGAAGAAAAAGAAAAATATAAAGCTCAAGGCCTAAATGATTTTGTTGTTTACTCAGTCCACGCATTAGGCAGTTTATCAGCAGGAGTATTTATTGCTTTAACAAGCTGGAAGACAATGAACTTAATTTGTATTCCTTTTATGATATTAGTTATATTAGCAAGTATAAAAGCTGATATTTCAAACAAACAAAACCCTAGCGTCATAAAACGCTAGGGTTTTTAAAATAAAAATTATCTTTGTTTTTTAGTTTTAAATTTACCGCCTTTAATTTCTTTTTCTAAGAAAGAACCAAAAGCTTCACCAACATCAGTAAATTCTACGCCTGTTGCTCCTTCATAATTAACAGCTTTTCCTTTAGCTAGTAAATCAAGAGCCTTTTTAAGTTGGCCTGGGTAAATTTTTGTTCCAGGTGCATTTGCTACAGACATTACATTTTTTTGGATTGTATTTCTGTCTGCTTTACCACCAGCTTGCATAGCAAGCGTTATTAGTGCAGCTGCATCATATGACTCTCCTGTGTATGGTCCAGATGAGTCGATACCAGCAGACTTAGCTACTTTTGTAAATACACCAGCACCTTTACCAGTTGATCCTGGAATAGATCCAAATGATTTATTTAAAGCTTTGCCAAAAGCATCTGTAAGAGAGTCTCCAATCATACCATCAGATAAAATAAATTTATCAAATGCTCCCGAGTCCAAAGATCCTTGTATAATACCTTTTCCTCCTTGATCAAGATATCCAATAACTGCAACAGCATCTCCACCAGCAGAAGCTAATGTTGCCACTTCAGATGAATAGTCTGCCTTACCATCTTCGTGAGCTGCAACTGTAGTTACTTTAATGCCATGAGCTTTGACTGCAGCAGAATAAACATCTGCAAGTCCTTTTCCATAGTCATTATTTGTATAAGTTATTGCAACGCTTTTAACTCCCCTATCTTTAGTTATATCTGCAAGAATTTGACCTCCTCTTGCATCTGATGGAGCTGTTCTAAAAAAGTAACCCCTATCATTAATATCTGTTAGTCCTGGAGATGTAGCTGATGGTGAAATCATAACAACTCCATTTGGTACAGCAACTTTTTCTGCGATTGCTCCAGTAACTCCTGAACAATCTGCTCCCATAATAGCAACAGTTCCACCAGAAACCAATCCTTCAGCAGCAGTTACTGCCGCTGCAGAATCTACACAAGTAGAGTCTGCTCTTGTTACTGAAATATACTTTCCACCTAATAATGAACCTGAATCAGAAGCTTCTTTAAATGCAAGCTCAGCTGAAGCAGCCATAGCTGGTGTAAGTGATTCAATTGGACCTGTAAAACCCAAAATAATACCCATTTTAATTGCATGTCCATCTGCATTAGAATTTGAAATCATAGATGATACAAATAAAAACACAGTAATTATTAATTTTCTCATTTTTCCTCTAATTTGTTAGTATTTATAAAAAGGTAATTTAAGTCTGATTAGAATTATTTTTCAAGATGAAAATTATTTTATTTTTTGACTGAAAAATCCTGATATTTTATTCAAAAAACAAATTTATCGCATGAAAAAATTGTGGAAAGCATCAAAAAAACAAATTTTGAATTCAAATTTGATGCAATATGAAAAATTTTTAAAATCTAAATATAATCTTAATTTCAAAAGTGATTACGATAATATATTTAATTGGAGCATAAAATATAAAGAAAATTTTTGGGACACCATCTGGGATTTTTGCAAGGTAAAGGGTACAAAAGGGAAAAATAAAATTTTAAAATCAAAAACTTTTTATAAAAATTTATTTTTAACTGACTATAAATTAAACTTTGCAGAAAATATCTTAGTCAAAAACGATAATTCAAAAGCTATTACTTTTTTAAGTGAGAATGGATTTAGAGAAGAAAGATCATGGTTTCAGTTAAATCAAAATGTGAGCAAGATAATTACATATTTTAACAAAATAAATATTAAAAAGGGTGATAGAGTATCTGCATATTTACCAAATATTATTCAAACTGTTGAAAGTTTTGTTGCCACTAGTGCAATTGGAGCTATATGGTCATCCTGCTCTCCAGATTTTGGTTTAAATGGTTTGGTTGAAAGGTTTGCTCAAATAAAGCCAAAAATTTTGATTATCGGTGATAGATATTATTATAATGGTAAAGAAATTAATGTTATTGAAAGACTTCCAGATATATTAAAAAATATTAAATCAATTAAACATGTTTTAGTAATTAATTATCCTGGAAAAAAATATCTAAATTTTAAAAAATCTAAAGGTATAAAATTTAAATTCTGGAAAGAAATTCAAAGATATTCCTCATCCTCAATTAATTTTAAAAAATTTAATTTTAATACTGAACTAGCAATCCTTTATTCAAGTGGAACGACCGGTAAACCTAAATGCATATGTCATAGGTCAGGTGGCATACTGTTACAACACTTAAAAGAGCATCAACTTCATTCAAATATAAAAGAAAATGATAATGTTTTTTATTTTACAACGTGTGGATGGATGATGTGGAACTGGCTAGTAACCTGTCTAGGTTCCAAGGCCTCTATTGTTTTATTCGATGGATTTCCAATGTTTAAAAAAAAAGATTTGCTCTTAAAAATTGTTAGTAAAGAAAAAATCACACTTTTTGGCGTTAGTGCGAAATATATAGATGCTTTAAAAAAAAGTAATATTTCAAATAATTTTGATTTGAAAAATCTTAATACAATATGTTCGACTGGATCTCCCTTATCAAAAGAAGGATTTGAATATATTTATAAAAAAATTAAAAAAAAGGTCCATCTAGCATCAATTTCTGGTGGAACAGATTTAGTTTCATGCTTCGTACTTGGAAATATTTATAAATCTGTAATTTCAGGAGAAATACAATCAAAAGGTTTAGGAATGGATGTAGATATTTTTAATGAAAACGGAAAATCAGTAAAGAATATAAAGGGAGAGTTGGTTTGTAAAACTCCATTTCCCTCAATGCCAACAAAGTTTTGGAATGATAAAAATAATAAAAAATTCCAAAATGCCTACTTCAACAGGTATAAAAATATTTGGCATCACGGAGACTATGGAGAAATAAAAAATTCAGGTGGGTTTTTGATTTATGGCAGATCAGATGCAACTTTAAACCCTGGTGGGGTAAGGCTTGGTACATCAGAAATTTATTCGGAAGTTGAAAAATTTAAAGAAATAAAAGAGTCAATTGTGGTGGGGCAATCTTGGGATAATGATATAAGAATAGTTTTATTTGTTGTTTTGAATAAAAAATTTAATTTAAGCCAAGATCTAATTAACAAAATAAAAAAACAAATTAGATATAATGCCTCTCCAAGGCATGTTCCAAATAAAGTAATCAGTGTTAGTGATATTCCTAGAACTAAAAATGGAAAAATTGTTGAATTAGCAGTCAAAAATATAATTGAGGGCAATATAGTTAAAAATAAAGAAGCTCTGGCAAATCCTGAAATTTTGAAGGAATATAAGAATATAAAAGAATTAAATGATTAAAAATATTTTAAAAAAATTACAACCTTCTTCAACTCTACTGATCAATGAGTACTCAAAAAGTTTAGAAAAAAAAGGTCAAAAAATATTTAAGTTCGGCTTTGGTCAATCACCATTTAATGTCCCTAAAGATATAGTTAATGAATTAAAAAAAAATGCACATCAAAATAAGTATTTACCAATCCAGGGTTTGCAAGCTCTTAGGAATGCAATTTCTAAATATTATTCAAAAAAATATAAACAGAATTATTCACCAGAAAGTATAATTATAGGTCCAGGTTCAAAAGAATTAATGTTTCTTCTTCATTTGTTATTTGATGGTATAATTATATTGCCTGCACCCAGCTGGGTTTCATACGCTCCTCAAGCCAAAATTGGTAGAAATAATATAAAATGGATAGAGACAAAACCGGAGAATAATTGGTTTCCAACTGCCTTTGAAATTGAAAAAATTATTAAAAAAAGTAGAAAAAAAAATTATCTTTTATTTTTAAATTCTCCTAATAATCCATCAGGTCAGATTTGCCAAAATTTAAAAGAAATAGCTCAATTAACAAAAAAATATAATTTTCTCATTTTATCTGATGAAATTTACTCAGAATTAACTTTTAGTGATAATTTTGACTCTATCTCAAAATATTCCCCAAAAAATACAATCATAAGCAGCGGTATAAGTAAATGGTGTGGTGCAGGAGGATGGAGATTAGGTTTTTTAATAATACCTAAAAATTTAAAAAAAATAACTGAAAAACTGAAAGTGCTAGCTAGCGAGTCATTTTCGTCAGTAAGTGCACCAATACAAAAAGCCGCGATTATTGCTTATAAAAATAATCATAGACTCTTTATAGATAATTCTAGATTTATATTAAAATTTATTGGTGAATATGTATATGAAAACCTTAAATCAAATAATGTATTAATTAATAAACCCCAAGGTGGATTTTATCTAATGCCTGAATTTATTAATAAAAAATTTTTAAACTCTAGGGAGATGTGTAAAAGTATCCTTAAGGAAACAGGTGTTGCTCTTTTACCAGGATCTGATTTTGGTTTTTCAAAAAAAAGAATGCTAGCAAGATTAAGCTTTACAGACTTTGATGGTGCAAAATTGATGGATCATTATTCAAAAAATAAAAAATTAAATTACGATACAATTAATCATTTTGCACCAAACATTGTTGAAGGGACTAAAAGACTGAAGCAATGGTCAAAATGAGCCTAAATATTTCAAAAACTGAAATTAATCGTTGTATACATTGCTAGACATATTTGTATTTTTTTGGTTAGATTATTCTTTAACACAGGGGGTATAATGAAAAAAATAATAACATATCTATCTAGCACTCTTATTTTTTTTGCTGCAACTTTATCTTTTACTAATGTAGCAAAATCTGCAGAGTTTTTTACGATAGGTACAGGCGGACCTACTGGAGTTTATTTCCAGACAGGGAATGCTATATGCAAAATGTTACACAAATCTGCGATCAGTAAAGATCATGGAAGAAAAAAAGGAACAGCAAAAGCTTACAGATGTACTGCACCATCAACTGGTGGATCCAATTATAATATTGGTCAAATAAAAGACGGTGAATTTCAGTTTGGTGTTGCACAATCTGATTGGCAATTTCATGCATTTAACGGATCAAGCAAATGGGAGGGAAAACAATTTAGTAATTTAAGAGCAGTTTTCTCTGTGCATAACGAACCATTTCAAATTTGGGCTAGAAAAAAAGCAAAAGTAAAAGATTTCAAGGGCCTAAAAGGTAAAACAGTAAATATAGGTAATCCAGGCTCAGGTCAAAGAGGCACAATGGAAGTTCTTATGCAAGCGATGGGAGTTGATAATAGTTACTTTAAGGGAACAACTGAATTAACTTCATCAGAACAAGTTAAAGCATTATGTGATGGAAAGATTGATGCTTATGGATATTCAGTTGGATTTCCAAATGGCGCAATGGAGCAAGCTGCGACTTGTGCAGCTAAAGCATTACCAATAAACCTTACTGGTTCAGCTGTACAAGGATTAATTGATGGTGCGCCATACTATGCTGCAGCGACTATTCCAGCAGGAACTTATACAGGACAGAAGAAAGATGTTACTACGTTTGGAGTTAAAGCTACTGTAGTTACAAGCGCAGATGTTTCTGAAGAACTTGTCTATTTGGTAACAAAAGCAGTATTCGAAAATTTTGATGATTTTAGAAAACAACATCCAGCTTTTGGACCACTAGAAAAGAAAAATATGATAGCTGATGGTTTATCAGCTCCGTTACATCCAGGTGCTATTAAATACTACAAAGAAGCAGGATTAATGTAATTCTTTCTATAGAAAAGACTAAAAAAGGCCCAATAAATATTGGGCCTTTTTTTTAGAATATAGTATCTTTAAAAAATGAGTGAAAATCGTGACACTAATATTAAAGAAAAAATTAGTGAAGATTTATCACCAATTAGAAAAATCAAAGGTAAACATTTAAAAATTGTTGCCTCAATTGCAATTATTTGGTCTTTATTTCAGCTTTGGTATGCTTCTCCATTTCCATTTATATTTAATTTTGGAATGTTTAAAGGTTTACCAGCCCGAGCAATTCATCTTGGTTTTGCTTTACTATTAGCATTTTTAATATTTCCTATATCTAAAAATAAAAAAATTACTTTTTTAGATATTTTTATTAGTTTGGTAGGTACTTTTTGTTGTTTATACATTTACCTTTTTTATGATCAGCTTGTAGATAGAGGCGGAATACTTCTCAAAATTTCATTGGGTGATAATATAGTAATTCCAATAGAGTTAATTATTGGTATTTGTGGAATTTTAATTTTACTTGAAGCAACAAGAAGAGTTATTGGAATACCTCTGGTTATAATTGCAATTTGTTTTTTGCTATTTTCTTTTTTTGGGAAATACGCTCCCGAAATGATTTCTCATGGAGGACTATCTCTTAAAAGACTAGTTGGTTTTCAATGGTTTGATCAAGAGGCAATATTTGGAATACCAATTGGTGTTTCTGTAGATTTTATATTTTTATTTGTTTTATTTGGTGCTTTGTTAGAAACTGCAGGCGGAGGACAATATTTTTTAGATCTAGCATTTGCAATGGTAGGAAAAATGCGAGGTGGTCCTGCTAAGGCGGCAATTTTAGGATCTGGAATGACGGGAATGATCTCAGGATCGTCGGTGGCAAATACAGTTACAACTGGGACTTTCACTATTCCTATTATGAAAAAAACTGGTTTTTCAAAAGAAAAAGCAGGCGCCATAGAAGTTTCATCATCTGTTAATGGCCAAATAATGCCACCAGTAATGGGAGCAGCTGCATTTGTTATGGCAAGTTTTATTGGAGTTACTTATTTTGAAGTTGTTAAACACGCATTTTTACCTGCAATAATTTCTTATATAGCATTGTTTTATATTTCACATTTAGAGGCCCTAAAATTAAATCTAAGAGGAATGGATGAAAAAGATGTACCTATTTTAAGGCAAACCTTTTTATCAGGATTGCATTTTTTAATTCCAATTTTTGTGCTGATTTATCTATTGACTGTTTTAAGATTAACAGCGTCATATTCTGTATTTTATGCAACTATTGCTCTTATATTAGTAAATTTAATAAATAAGATTATCAAAAATTACAGAGAAGGTAATATTTCTGAAGGTTTTAAAATTTGGTTTAATCAAACGATTGTTGGATTTGAAAAAGGGGCAATTAATATGGTTGCTGTTGGTATAGCTATTGCAACAGCAGGTATAATTGTTGGAGCGGTTGGTTCAACTGGCCTAAGCACGAATTTAATAATTGTGATAGAGTCGGTTGCAAAAGATAATGTAATAATTTTAATACTTTTAACTATTATTTTATGTTTACTATTAGGAATGGGACTTCCTACAACAGCAAATTATGTAGTTGTAGCTTCATTGATGTCTATGGTTTTAGTCGATGTTGGAAATGCATCTGGATTTATTTTTCCATTAATTGCAGTTCATCTATTTGTTTTCTATTTTGGTTTAATGGCTGATGTAACCCCACCTGTTGGCTTAGCATCCTACGCCGCCGCTGGAATATCTGGGGGTGATCCTCTAAAAACTGGTATACAAGCATTCTGGTATAGCCTTAGGACAGGTATTTTACCTATCGTTTTTTTATTCAATCATGAACTTTTATTAATTGGAATTGAGAATATCTGGCACGCATTAATAGTAATAGTCACATCATTAATAGGAATATTAGTTTTTACATCTGCAACACAATTTTTTATGTTCAATAGACTTAGATGGTTTGAAATTATAATATTTTTTATAATATCAATATCATTGCTTTCTCCTGAATTTGCACTAAATAAAATATACCCAAAATATAGTTTTCAAGATTTAGAGAAAGTCTATAAAAAAAAATTGGATCCTAATAAAGAAGTCCATATCAAGGTTACTAGGTTGAGTGAATACGGTGAAAGGTATAAGTTGTTTGTCATAAATAAGGGTACTTTTGAGAATAGTTATAACTTTGAAGATTATGGAATGAATTTGGTAAGCAAAAATAACCAGACTATTGTTGATACAATAAAATGGAATGGTAAAGCAAAAAAAAATGGAATAGAAATAGGAGATATTATTAGTGAAGTTAAAATTGAAAATTTAAATAGACCAAATAAAAATTTGGTATATCCTTTTTCATTTGGACTTTTACTTATTTTTGGATATCTAAATTATAGAAACTATGAATTTAAAAAAAATTGAGCCAAAATATATAAAAATAACAAACCCAAGAATTGGTCTAATTGCTTTAGGATCGGATTTTGTTATTGAAAAAGATTTTAATAAAATTATTCAGGATAAAAAAATTGATTTTTTTGTTAATAGAATAAAAACATATGATCCACTTAATAGAGAAAATCTAATAAAAATGTCAGAAGAACTGACTTATGTAACTAGTAATATTTTACCGAATGAAGATATTGATTGTATTGTTTATGGATGTACATCTGGAACTATAGCTAGTGGCTTTGAAACAATAGAAAAAAAAATTAAAAATGCAAAACCTAAATCAAAAGTAATAACACCCAGTACAGCAGCAATTACAGCCTTAAAGAAATTAAATATCAAAAAAATTTCACTTTTTACCCCTTACCCAAAAAAATTAAACGACGAAGTTTTATCTTTTTTCAAAGATGAAAAATTTTTAATTACATCTAATTATTATTTGGATATTGAGTCAGATACAGATATATGGAAAGTTGACCCGGAGTATTTATTCAAAGTGCTGGTTAGCATGGATCATGCAGATTCAGATGCATTATTTATTTCATGTACTGCATTACCAGTCCTTCAAATTATCGAAAAACTTGAAAAAAAATTAAAAAAATTTGTTTTATCAAGTAATCAAGTATTAATTTGGGATACCCTTGAAAAAATTGGGCAAAATAATTCTATAAATGGATTTGGAAAATTATTTAAATAAAACTAAAAATGATATTTACAAAAGAAGAATATGTTCAGAGATTAAAAAAAACCAAGCTATCTATGCAACAAAAAGGTATAGATTTATTGATTTCACAAGACACTAATAATATTAACTACCTAACAGGATATGATGCATGGTCTTTTTATTATTCTCAATGTGTACTTGTTCATGTTGATTTGGATGAACCACTTTGTTTTGTAAGAGCTCAAGATGCAGGTGGTGCCTATATAAAGACCTATTTAAAAAAAGAAAATATTATAGTTTACGAGGAAAAGTATATTCATACTTGGCCTATGCATCCTTATGATTCATTAATAGATCTCATTAAAGATAGAAAATGGGAAAAACTTAATATTGGTGTTGAAATGGATAGTCACTACTTCACTGCATTTTGTCACGAAAAATTAAAACAAGGATTACCAAGTGCTAATATTAAAGACTCTGAAAGATTAGTAAACTGGGTAAGATTAATAAAATCAGACTCAGAAATAAATCTTATGAAGGGAGCTGCAAAAATTTCTGAAAATGCAATGAAAATTGCAATGGATAGCATAAATCCTGGAGTAAGACAGTGCGATGCGGTAGCAGAAATTCAAAGAGCTTTATTTAGGGGAACTCCAGAAATCGGTGGAGAATATTCAAGTATCGCTGTTTTATTACCTACTGGAAAAGGAACATCAGCATCTCATTTGACAGCAACAGACGAAAAATTTGTAGAGGGAGAGGCTACCGTTATTGAATTATCGGGAGTAAATAAAAGATATCATTGTCCAATTGCCCGTACAGTTCATCTCGGTAAGCCAGAGCAAAAAAAAATAGATGCAATGAAAGCTACAAATGAGGCTTTAAATGAAGGGATATCAGTAGCAAAACCTGGTAACACAGCAGATGATGTGGCTCAAAAATTCTGGGGTGTGCTTGATAAATATAATATCAAAAAAGAGTCTAGAACAGGATATTCAATTGGAATTGGATATCCTCCAGATTGGGGTGAACATACTTTAAATATTTACAAAGGTGATAAAACTATTCTTAAACCAAATGTTTGTTTTCATATGATTGCGGTAATGCAATTTGGAGATTGGGGCGTTGAGGCATCAGAGTCAGTGCGAATTACTGATAAAGGAAGTGAATTATTTTGCAATTTCCCCAAAGATTTGCGTATAAAATAACTTGAAAAACCATCATACAAATGTTTTAAAACAACTTTATGTCTAAGAATTCACAATTCGTCAAATTCGATAAAGTTGATAAAAGTTACGACGGTAAAGTTTTAGTTGTTAAAGATCTTAATTTAGACATTGCTGAAGGTGAATTTATTACAATGCTTGGGCCATCAGGTTCTGGTAAGACAACTTGCTTAATGATGTTGGCAGGTTTTGAAACTCCTACAAATGGCGAGATTTATTTAGACTCAAATCCAATTTCAAATATTCCTCCACATAAAAGAGGAATTGGAATGGTTTTCCAAAATTATGCATTGTTTCCGCATATGACTGTTTATGAAAATTTAGCTTTTCCACTAAACGTAAGAAAAGTTCCAAAAGATGAAATTGATAAAAAAGTCGATAAAGCATTGTCTATGGTTTCTCTAACTGGTTTTGAAAATAGAATGCCAGGACAATTGTCTGGTGGACAACAACAAAGAGTTGCTGTTGCTCGTGCTTTAGTTTTTGATCCTGCTGTTGTTTTAATGGATGAACCATTAGGTGCTTTAGATAAAAACTTGAGAGAAAGCATGCAATATGAAATAAAACATATCCATGAAAGCATAGGTGTAACAGTTGTATATGTGACTCATGATCAAGGTGAGGCATTAACAATGTCAAATAGAATTGCAGTATTCAATGATGGTAAAGTTCAACAATTATCTTCACCAGATAAATTATATGAAGAACCGGTGAATTCATTTGTAGCAGAATTTATTGGAGAAAATAATACTTTTCAGGGCGAAGTTTCAGATATTTCAAACGGAAAATGCAAAGTTAAATTAAAAGAAGGAGAAATAGTTGCTAATCCCATAAACGTTAAATCAACAGGTGATAAAACTACAGTTTCTATAAGACCCGAAAGAGCTTTAATAAATCCTTCTCAAAAAATGGACAATAATCATAAGGGAAAAATTGAAGAAGTTATTTATCACGGCGACCATACTAGAGTAAGATTAAATGTTCTTGGAAATTCTGAATTTATTCTAAAAGTTCCAAATAGCTCTCAAAATTTAGACATTAAACTTGGCAATATAATAAATATTAGCTGGGACTCAGCTGACGCAAGAGCTTTGGACCCAAAATAAACTATTTTATAATTATTCACATCATTATCTGCTCTAATTCAATGTATTTTAAGCAAATACGAGGTTGACTCCATTTTTTTTACTTGTTGTAATTATGTTTTTAAAAAAAACGTTTAAACGGAGGATAAATGAAAAAATTAAGTAAATTATTACTTGCCCTTTCTTTTGCTCTTTCAGTAACATCTTCGGCATTTGCAGTAACTGCAGTGTCATGGGGTGGAGCTTACACAGAGTCTCAAAAGTTGGGTTACGGAGATCCTACTGCTAAGAAACTTGGTATAGAAATTAACTGGGTGGATTATTCAGGTGGATTATCTGAGATTAAAGCACAAAAAGAAGCTGGTAAAATAACGTGGGATATAATTGACGTATTTGCAATGGATACTATCACAGGATGCGATGAAGGTTTATTTGTTGAGTTTGATTTTGACAAAGACTTTCCACCAGCACCTGATGGAACTCCAGCAAGTAAAGATTTCTTTGCGCCAATGCCTAGCAAATGTGCAGTAGGAAATATTTTATATTCTTGGAATTATGCTTACAACACGGAAAATGTTAAAGGTACTCCAAAGACTATCAAAGATTTCTTTAACACTAAAAAATTTCCTGGCAAAAGAGCTATCTACAAAAGTGCACTTACAAATTTAGAAATTGCGCTAGCTGCTGATGGTATCAAACCTGGAAAAGGTGGAGCAAAAATCTACGAAGCTCTAGAATCTGAAAAAGGTGTACAGAGAGCAATGGACAAGATCAAAAAGCTTTGCACAGATCCTAAAGGTGGATGTGTATTTTGGTCAGCAGGTGCTCAACCACCTGAACTATTAGTTTCAGGTGAAGTAGTAATGGCTACTGGTTGGAATGGAAGATTTTTCAACGCAGAAGTTGGTGAAGGTGCTCCAATCAAACAGGTTTGGGATGGTCAAGGTCTTGATTACGAATACTTTGTATTAGTAAAAGGCGGACCAAACGAAGCTGATGCTAAAAAAGCTCTTGCAATGATGACAAGTACAGAGATGTTAGCAGGAAGTGCTAAGTATATTGCTTACGCTCCTTGGAGAAAATCATCTCTAAAAGTTATGGAAGCAGGTGAGCCTTGGTATAAAGACGGTAAAACAAACATGGTACCACAAATGCCAACTGCACCACAAAATACTAAAAATTTCTTCTTAGTAGATCCAATATTCTGGGCTGATAATGGAACAGAACTTGGTGAAAAATGGGAAGCAATGAAAGCAGGACTATAATTTAAGTTTTAAAGACTAAGATTATATAATATATTTAGGGCGGTTTTAATAACCGCCCTTTTTATTTTATGAGCAATGAAACAAAACAAATTTTAACGACTGACGGAATTCCTTTAGAAGTAAGCTTAAAGAAAGCTGAAAAAAAAAATAAAATTAAAGCATTCTTACTAGTTGCACCATTATTACTTTTCTTAATAATCACATATATATTTCCAATTGGTGATATGCTTTTTAGAAGTGTAGATGACAGAATGGTCACAAACATGCTTCCCAAAACATATAAAGCTATGGAAAAATGGGACGGTAAAGACCTGCCTCCAGAAGAAGTTTTTGAAGCATTTTATATTGATTATAAACTTTTAGTTGAACAAAAAACTTTTGGTAAATTAGCAACACAATTAAATTATGAAAAAAATGGATTTAAAAGTATTTTGAAAAAACTTAAAAGAAAAATGAAAAAATTTGAGAACGAAAACTATAAAGAGCAGATTATGGCTGTTCATAAGCGTTGGGCTAATGTTGAATACTGGAGAGCAATTAAAAGAAGAGCTCCAGATATTACTTACGCGAAATATCTTAAAGCAATGGATATGTTTGAAAATGAAGATGGGAATATTTCACAAGTTTCAGAGGACAGAAGAGTACACAGAGTTCTATGGTTAAGAACATTAGAGGTTGCTTTTTTTGTAACTGTGTTTTGTTTTTTAATGGCTTATCCAATTGCACATTTGTTAGCAACCTTGCCAATGAAATATAGTAATCTTCTTATGATTTGTGTACTTCTTCCTTTCTGGACTTCATTGTTAGTTAGAACAGCTAGTTGGATGATATTGTTACAGCAGCAAGGAATAGTAAACGATTTCTTTGTATGGATTGGTCTGGTCGCAAACGATAATAGACCAGAAATGATGTACAACAAAACCGGTACATATGTTGCAATGACTCAAATCTTATTGCCATTTATGGTTTTACCTTTGTACAGTGTAATGAAAACAATATCGCCAAGCTTAATGAGGGCTGGAAAATCGTTAGGTGGAACGCCATTTGTGGCTTTTTGGAAAATTTATTTTCCTCTAACAATTCCAGGCATAGGTGCAGGGTGTTTGTTAGTATTTATATTGGCAATTGGGTATTATATTACACCCGCATTAGTTGGCGGAGCGTCTGGAACGCTGATAAGTAACCAAATCGCCTTTCATATGAAAAGTACTTTAGATTGGAGTTTTGCGTCTGCAATGGGATTAATGTTACTAACAGGAGTTTTAGTTGTTTATTGGGTTTATAATAAATTAGTTGGGGTTGATAATATAAAATTAGGATAATTATGGCATTACCAAAGTATACTGAAGCAAGATACAGAATTTGGCATTATTTTTATATCTTTATTTGCACGTGTGTATTTTTCTTTTTAATTGCACCATTATTTGTAATTTTTCCATTATCATTTAATGCTGAAGAGTTTTTAGTTTTTTCGGATGGAATGAAAAGATTAGATCCTGACGCTTTTTCATTAAGATGGTACAAGGACATGATATATGGAACAAAAAATCCCTGGGGACTTGCAACAAAAAATAGTTTTATAATTGCAATATTTGCTACTTTAGGATCTGTTATTCTTGGAACTGTAGCAGCTTTAGGTTTGAGTAGCAGGCACATGCCTTACAAAGGAATAATAATGGCCACACTAATATCTCCAATGATTGTTCCATTAATTATTTCTGGTGTTGCAATATTTTTCTTTATGGCAAAAGCGGGACTAGCCGCCACACATACGGGAATAATTTTAGCCCATATTGTGTTAGGAACTCCATTTGTAGTAATTACTGTTACTGCAACATTATCTGGTTTTGATCACAGTGTAACTAGAGCTGCATCAAGTTTAGGAAGCGATCCAGTTAATACTTTTATGAAAATTACACTTCCCTTGATTCTACCAGGAGTTATTTCAGGTGGACTATTTGCATTTGTTACATCTTTTGATGAAGTAGTAGTAGTATTATTTCTAGCAGGTTTAGAAAATACAACTATTCCTATACAAATGTGGACTGGATTAAGAGAGCAATTGAGTCCAACTATACTTGCGGTTGCTACGTGTTTGATTGTTTTATCCACTTTAATACTTGTCACTGCAGAATTACTTAGAAGAAGATCTGAAAGAATAAGAGGAATAAGTAGATAATTAATTTATAGACTCAATAATAGTAGCTATTCCCATCCCTAAACCTATACATTGTGTGGAAAGCGCATATTTTTTATTTTCACGCCTCAATAACATTGCGGCTTTACCTGTTATTCTTGCACCTGTGGCCCCCAAAGGATGTCCCAATGCTAATGCACCTCCATCTATGTTCACTTTATTAATATCTATTCCTAAATCTTTAATACATGCTAAAGCTTGAGAAGCGAATGCTTCATTTAACTCGACAATATCGATTTTATTTATTGAAAGATTTGCCCTTTTCAATGCTTTTTTAGATGCAAATATTGGACCTAATCCCATAAAGTTTGGATCACATCCCTCAACTGCACTTGAAATAATTCTACCTAAAATTGGTAAATTATTTTCTTTTGCATAATTTTCCTCACAAATTAAAGTTGCCGCAGCACCATCTGTTAAAGGAGAAGAAGTTGCTGCGGTTACAGTTCCTTCGCTATCAAAAGCTAATTTAAGTTTATCCAATTTTTCTTGATCGCTATTTGGTCTAATATTATCATCTTTTTCGCAATCATAAATTTTTACAATTTCACTTTTAAAGTTTCCATTTGTTTGTGCGTTATAAGCCTTTTGATGACTTAATATTGAAAACTCCTGCTGTTCTGTTCTTGAAATTTTATATTTTTTTGCAACATTTTCTGCTGTTGTTCCCATTGAAAAATAAACATTAGGGTTTTGTTTTTCGGAAAAAGGATATGGAACAGAGTCAAAACCAGTTTTTACTCTTGTCATGCTTTCTACACCACCACAAATAAACATTTTCCCTGATCCCATCGCTATTTTACCAGCAGCTATATGTACTGCCTCCATAGATGATCCACACCATCTGTCAACAGTCATTCCAGATGTTTTAATATTCATATCTGCTAAAAAAGTTACAAGTTTACCAATATTAAAACATTGTTCTCCTACCTGAAAAGCGCATCCAACAACCACATCTTCAATATCTTCTTTTTTTACATTAGATTGAATTATTAGTTTCTTAATCACTTCAGCTAACATATGGACAGGTTTCACATTAATAAGAGCACCTTTTTTTGCCATCGTAAAAGGAGATCTAGAATAACCTACAATAACTGATTTAAACATATTAGATTTTATTATATATAAATATTTCTTTTATGAAAATAAATAAAGTTGTTGTTATTGGATCTGGTACAATGGGAAGCGGAATTGCTGCACATCTTTGTAATGCTAATGTTCCAGTTACCTTATTAGATTTAACAACAGAAATAAGTCAAAAAGCAAAAGAAAGAATTCAAAAATCTAGACCACCTTTACTAATTGATAAATCAAAAATTGATGGAATCAGTGTTGGAAACATAAATGATGATTTTAAAGAAGTCGCAGATGCAGATTGGATTGTTGAAGCTGTTGTAGAAAGAATTGATATAAAACATAATATTTATAAAAAAATATTTGATACTAGAAAAAAAAACACAATCGTATCTTCAAACACTTCATCTATTCCTATAAGTGTTTTGTCTGAAAAATTGACTGAAGAAGATAAAAAAGATTTCTGCATTACCCATTTTTTTAATCCTGTAAGATACATGGGGCTCTTAGAAATTGTCAAAAGTAAAAGTTCAGATTTAGATAAAATCAATTACCTCAAAAAATTTTGTGAACATGAGCTTGGTAAAGGAGCTATAGTTTGTAACGATACACCTGGATTTTTAGGAAATAGAATTGGTGTATTTGCTATGCAAGTAGCAATGACAGAAGCATTTAAAATGAATTTGTCTATTGAGGAAGCAGATGCAATTTTTGGTAGACCAATGGGCATTCCGAAGACAGGTGTATTTGGATTATATGATTTAATTGGTATTGATTTAATGTCGGATGTTTTAAAAAGTTTTATAAAAGAATTACCTGAAACTGACCCATTTCAAAAAGTTGCAAAAGAAATTCCATTAATCACTAAACTAATTAAAGATGGATACACTGGTAGAAAAGGTAAAGGTGGTTTCTATCGAATGAACAAAAAAGAAAATAAAAAAATATTAGAAGCGATAAATTTACAAACAGGAGAATACTCAACTTCCAAAAAAATTGAATTAGGTATAGAAAAAGTAGATTTACATTTGTTAATAAGCAGAAAAGATAAATTTGGTGAATATGCTTGGTCAGTAATTTCACAAATCATAAAATACTCGTCTTCTTTAGTTCCTGGTATTACAGACAAATTTAATGATATCGATGAAGCTATGAGGCTTGGTTTTAACTGGTCGATGGGACCATTTGAAATGTTAAAATCAATTGGGGTTAAAAACTTTTTTGATAGAGTAGGAGATGTAAAAGGAAACTCTTTTTTAGAAAATTTATCAAAAACAAAAAATGAAAATTTTTATGGTCAAAGACAGCTTTATACAGATATTGAAACTCTGGGTAAAATCAAACCAACAGCAATTAAAATCGATAAAAACAAATCGGCTGATATATTTAGATTTAAGGATTTCAATATTGTTGAATTTACCACTAAAGCTTGTGCTTTAGATTATGACTCAATGGATGCATTAAAAAACGCTACCGATAAACCTTTAATTATAATTAATGAGAGTATGCAATTTTCAGCAGGAGTTAATTTAAAATACACAATGGAATTTGTGGAAAAAGGAGATTTTAAATCTATAGAAAAGTTTATAAAATATTTTCAGCAAACCTGTAAGCATTTAAAGTATTCTAAATATCCGGTAATATCGGCCCCATCTGGTCTAGTCTTAGGTGGAGGAGAGGAGGTAGCAATTCAATCCAATTTTGTAGTCTCACATACAAACATAGTAATGGGTTTAGTTGAAACTGGTGTTGGAGTGGTACCGGCAGGAGGGGGATGTAAAGAAGTTTTATGGAGATGGTCGCAAACAGATGAGGCAAAGAAAGACCCAGATTATGCTCCTCTTCAAGTTTTTAATATTATTGGTTATGCTAAAACAGCAACTTCAACTGTAGAGGCTTTGCCTTTAAAATTTTTAAGACCTGAAGATAAAAAAGTTATGAATAGAAATAGTCTTTTTGAAGAAGCAAAAAAATTATTAGAGGAAAATAAAAATTTCCAACCGCCAAAAGAGTGCACATTTAAACTTTCAGGCAAACCATTAAAAGATAAAATGATAAAATCGTTAGAAAAGCTTTATAATGACAAAATTATTTTGGATCACGGATTTAAAGTTGGAGAAGAATTAGCAAATGTCTTAAGCGGAGGAGATACAACAATAGATAAACAGCTTAGTGAAGATGATCTTTACAATCTAGAACTTGAAGCTTTTATGAGACTTATACAAACTGAAAAAACACAACAAAGAATAAAGCACACACTTGCAACTGGAAAACCATTAATCAATTAATTTTAGTTTTTTAATATAATCAGGTCTTAAAACGTAGTTTGATTTGTTCCCTTTTTTTATTTTTTTAAGAGCATCTAAGCCAAGAATTACTTTGCCTATTGGAGTATATTCACCATTATAAATTGGTATATCTTTTAATATAATAAAAAATTCACTGTCCTCAGTATCAAAATCATCACCACGAGCCATAGCAACAGAACCTGCAGTAAATTTAAAATCTTCATTTATTTCAGATTTTAAATTCCCTAATCCTGATTTTCCACTACCAACCTTTACATAATCTATATTTTCAATATTTCCGTACTCAATATCTCCTGCTTGAATTAATGTGTCTTCTATAACTTTGTAAAAAGCTGAATTATTATACAAGCCCTTTTCAGTTAATAATTTAAATCTTTTTACTGAATTTGGTGAACTTTCAGGAAATAATCTAATAACGACCAAACCACATTCCACCTTCATTAAAATAACATTTTCTTTGTCGATAAAATTTCGGTTTTCTAAATTTACTTTATCAACAAATAGACATTTATTTTTTATACTATAAAAAAAACCAAAAGAAAAAATACTTAGTAAAATTAAAAATAATAATAATATTTTTTCTGATATAGATGCTTTAATTTTTTTAATCATTTAAAATATTCGACTATCTATTTTATTTATAGAATTTTTTATAAAATTTATTTTTTTTTTTAGTTTTTCATCTTTCTCGGAAAGGTTTGTTAAAATATTTTCTTTTTTAATAATAAAACTATATATTTCAGCCATATCTTCCGAGGGAATAGTTTTAGAATATTCAGTAATGAAACCATTAGTTTTTTTATATTCATCTAAACCAATACTATCAGAACATATAGAACATCCTGCGTACTGAAACGATTTATCATTGAAATTTTTCCATATATTTTCATCAAATAAATTTGGGTTGCTGTTATATATCATATGAAAAACTTCATGATGTATAACTCTTTCAAAATAGTTTGGATTAAAATTTATATTTAATATTAAAGTTCTTTTTTGTATATCGGGAATACCTGCTGTTCCAATACCTGATATAGATAAATTTTCGCACAGTACAACAAACCTAATATTATTTTTTGTTAAAAATTCATAATTATAAATATCTAAGTTTTTTTTAATTATTTGATATTTTTTTTTAAGATTATTTGCATTTGCTTTGTCACAAGTAATATTTTTAGTCGCACCAATTGTAAAATTTTTTTTTAAACTTAAATATTTGACTTTATTTTTACTATCTAGATTAAAAACCTCTAAATTTGGAATTTTAATAAGATTAAATATTTCATCTGCATTAAGTGTTGAATAATAGGAAAAAAATATAAAAATAATTATAAGAATTCTCATTTTGAAAACATAAATGATATTCGATTTAATTTAGTTGTGGTACATTTAATTTTACAAATAAAATTAATGACAAAAAAAAAAGAACCAATACAACCGATTAGTGGAACAAAAGTTCCTCGATTTGCAGGTCCAAGTACTTTTGCAAGATTACCAGAATTACGGGATGTAGAAAGCTGCGATGTTGCAATAGTTGGTATTCCTTTTGATGCTGGAACTAGCTACAGACCTGGTGCTAGATTTGGTCCACAAAGTATAAGACAAGCATCAAGACATTTAAGAACAAATTATCATCCTAATTATGATGTGGAACCATTTAAAGTTCAACAAGTTGCGGATGCAGGAGATATCACCTGCAATCCTTTTAATATAGATGAAGCTATAAAACAAATTGAGGCTGGAGCTTTAGATTTGTTAAAAAAAACAAAAGGTATAATAAGTTTGGGTGGAGATCATACAATTGCATTTCCTTTATTAAGGGCAATGAATAAATTTAACAATGGACCAGTTGCGCTGGTGCATTTTGATGCACATTTAGATACTTGGGATACATATTTTGGTGCTCCTTATACACATGGAACACCTTTTAGAAGGGCAAGAGAAGAAAAATTATTTTTAGACGACTCTTCTATGCATGTTGGTATACGAGGACCACTTTATAGCAGAGAGGATTTGAAAAATGATGAAAGCTTTGGTTTTAAAATAATTCATTGTGATGAATTTCAGTCACAAGGTGTTGATAAAATTGTCGAAAGAATTAGAAAGAGAGTTGGTAATAATCCATTATACTTATCTATTGATATAGATGTTTTAGACCCAGCTCATGCGCCAGGAACAGGCACTCCAGAAATTGCGGGAATGACATCTAGAGAAATGGTTAATGTTATTAGAGGATTATCTGGAATGAAAATTGTATCTGCGGATGTCGTAGAAGTTGCACCAGCTTATGATCATGCAGAAGTTACGTCATTAGCCGCTGCAACGATTGTATATGAACTTACAAACTTGTTTGCAAAAGCAAAAAGATAGGTTACTTTTTAAGTATGTTAAATAAAAAAAAATTTTATATTAATGGAAAGTGGACTGATCCTATAAAAGAAAAAAATTGCTACGTAATTGATCCATCAACAGAAGAAAATTGTGCTGTTATATCTATAGGCAGTAAAGAAGATATTGATGAAGCTGTGAAAGCTGCAAAAAATGCTTTTGAGGGGTGGGCATTTACATCAAAACAAGAAAGACTAAAACTTCTTGAAACACTTTACGCAAATTATAAAAAAAGATGGGCAGATTTTGCTAATGCTATAACTGTTGAAATGGGTGCCCCGAAAGATTTCGCAACCAAACTTCAAGCTGGTACTGGAGCAAGCCATATGAAATCTTTTATAAGATACTTAAAAGAATTTGAATTTGAAAAACCATTAGGTGATCATGCGCCTAATCAAAGATTAATTTATGAACCAAAAGGGGTTTGTGCTTTAATTACACCGTGGAATTGGCCAATGAACCAAGTTTGCTTGAAGGTTATGCCGGCATTAGCCACAGGATGTACAATGATTTTAAAACCATCAGAATTAGCACCTCTATCGTCTATGATTCTTGCAGAAATTATTGATGAAACTAAATTTCCAGCAGGTGTATTTAATTTAGTCAACGGTGACGGAGAAACAACAGGAAATGCTTTAACTAGTCATCCAGATGTTAACATGGTTTCTTTTACTGGATCAACTAGAGCAGGTGCTTTAATATCAAAAAATGCAGCGAATGATTTTAAGCGAGTAAGCCTTGAATTGGGTGGCAAGGGGGCAAATATTCTTTTCAAAGATGCAGATCCAGAAGCTGTAGAAAGAGGAGCAACAAGATGTTTTAGAAATTCTGGTCAGTCATGTAATGCTCCAACCAGAATGTTAGTTGAAAAATCAATTTATAAAGAAACAGTAGATAGACTAATTAAATTTGCAAACGATTTTAAAGTAGATAACCCTAATAAAGAAGGGGATCATATTGGACCGGTAATATCTGAAACACAGTATAACAAAATTCAAGGATTGATTAAGAAAGGTATAGACGAGGGAGCAAAGTTGGTAGCAGGAGGACTTGGCAAACCCGATGGTTTATCAAAAGGTTATTATGTAAAACCAACAGTTTTTGCAGATGTAAATAATAAAATGGAAATAGCACAAACAGAAATATTTGGACCAGTTTTATCTGTTATTCCTTTTGAGAGTGAAGAGGAGGCAATTAAGATTGCAAATGACACAACATATGGTTTAACAAACTACATTCAAACTCAAGATCAAAATAAAGTACATAGGGTTGCAAGAAAACTTAGATCAGGAATGGTTGATGTAAACGGAGCAGGTATTGCAGTTGATGCACCATTTGGTGGATTTAAACACTCTGGTATTGGAAGAGAGGCTGGAAAAGACGGTCTACTAGAATTCTTAGAAGTAAAATCTATTGGTGGGTGGAGTTAATTAACTACTGATTTATCTTTTACACCTTCTAAAAAATTCAAACATTTCTTAATTTCACTTAATTCAATAAATTCATCAATCTTATGAGCTTGTTCTATTGATCCAGGTCCACACACAACTGTACTAATTCCAATTTCTTGAAATAATCCTGCCTCTGTTCCAAAAGATACTACCTCTCTAGAATTATCTCCTGTAATACTAGATACAAATTCACAAGCTTTAGAATTATTTACCCGATTAAATCCAATAATTTCTCCAATTATTTTTTTTTTAATTGAAGCATTAGGATATTTTTTTTTCATTTCTGACAAAAGATCATCTGCATATTTATCAATTTCACTATTTAAAAATATACCATCTTCTTTATTAACAGGTCTAGTTTCCCAATTGACATGACATTTATCAGCTATGACGTTGTGCGCTATTCCCCCAAAAATTCCACCAATTGATAGTGTCGAGTGAGCAGGAACAAATATTGAGTCTTTTGGTTTTCTATTAATTAAATCGTTTCTTAATGACATTAGTTTGTTAACATATTTTGAAGCATATTCGGCTGCATTCACCCCTTCATCTGGTTTAGAACTATGACCAGCAAGACCTTCAAAAAAGGTTGTATACTCATGACATGCTTTATGTGAATCTATAATTTTCATTTCTGTAGGCTCACCTACTATACAAATTCCATTTGTAATTTTTCTTTTTTTAAGTTCTTTAATTAACAAGGGGGCTCCTATGCATGCTGTCTCTTCATCAAACGTCAGAGAGAAGTGTATGTCTCTTGAAAGATTTGATTTTGAAAATATTTCTGCAAAGGCTAAGGAACAAGCAAGAAAACCTTTCATGTCGCAAGAACCTCTTCCATATAATTTATCATTTTTAATCTCTGCAATAAAAGGATTTGTAGACCAACCTTTAGATACCGGCACTACATCTGTATGTCCTGATAAAATTATTGGCTCTTTACCATTTGGTTTTTTTGCTTTTAAAGTTGCAAAAAGATTTACTCTTTTTCCCTCATCATCAAAAACTTTGAAAGATGTGGCACCACATTTTGCAAGTATATCTTCACAATAGTTTATCAAAGATGAATTATTTTCACCCGAAATTGTTTTAAAAGATATAAGATCTTTAAGAATCTTTATTGATTTTTCAAATAATATGTTATCTATTTTCACTATAACTAATTATATATTATTCTTATGAAAGAACAAATAACCTATGATGATTTTCAAAAGATAGACATACGTTTAGGAACAGTAATATCTGTTGAAAAAAATGAAAAAGCAAGAAAACCTTCATTAGTTCTTAAAGTTGACTTTGGAAGTGAGATTGGGATTAAACAATCTTCAGCTCAAATAACACATTTTTATAACAAAGATAATTTAATTGGAAAACAAGTTATTGGAGTATGCAATTTTCCTGAAAAAAATATTGCAGGTGTGATTTCCCAAGTACTTATTTTAGGATCTATAGACGACGATGGAAAAGTAACTTTAGTTCATCCATCTCAAAAAGCTGAAAATGGATTACCAATAGCATAGTATATGCATCCAGAATTACTGTCATTGTCATTATTTATGCTTGGCACAAGTTGTTCTCCTGGTCCAAATAATATAGTTGCATCATATTCAGGTTTTAATTTTGGGGTAATTAAAACTTTTCCTCACATGCTAGGTGTGATTTTTGGTTTTACCACAATGGTATGTGTACTTAATTTTGGTTTGATAAATGTATTCAAAATTTATCCTATATTACAAGAAATACTTAAAATTTCTGGATCACTTTTTCTTATCTATTTAGCTTACAAAATAGCATTCTCAAAAAGCCAAACAGAAAAAAAAAAAGAGAATCCAGTTAAATTTTTTGATACATTTTTTTTTCAGTTTTTGAATCCCAAAGGAGTAATTGTTGGAATTATAATTGTATCAACATACGTAGAGAGTGGTAATAATTTTATTAATTATTCATTTTGGGTTATTCTAGTATCATTTATTTGTGCACTAATCAGCATTACTTTTTGGACATTTGTGGGTAAATTTTTCAGAAGATTTGCGACAAATGAGAAATTTATTAAAATCTTTAACTATGTTATGGCTTCTCTTTTATTGGCTTGTATTGGAACATTTTATCTATAATTTAATACATAATTAGGACTTAATAATCTATAAGATATGAATTATGAAACCAGGTAACAAAAATTCTTATAAATCTTTAAATACACTAAATATTAATTCTAAAGAATATAAGTATTATTCTCTCGTTGAGGCAGAAAAAAATGGATTATCAGGTATATCAAGACTTCCAAAGTCTTTAAAGGTGCTTTTAGAAAATTTATTAAGATATGAAGATGACTTAACAGTAACACAAAAACAAATTGAAGCAGTTAAAAATTGGCTTAAAGAAAAAAAATCTAATACAGAAATAGCGTATAGGCCCGCAAGAGTATTGTTGCAAGATTATACAGGTATACCTGCAGTTGCAGATTTAGCAGCAATGAGGGAAGCTGTTAAAGAAAAAAATAAAGATCCAAAAAAAATAAATCCACTATCCTCAGTTGATTTGGTTATTGACCATTCAGTTCAAGTAGATAAATCAGCTAAATCAGACTCATTTGAAAAAAATGTAGATATTGAATTTGAAAGAAACGGTGAAAGATATTCATTCTTAAAATGGGGGCAACAAGCCTTTAATAATTTTAGAATTGTTCCACCTGGAACTGGAATTTGTCATCAAGTAAATCTAGAATATTTATCAAAAGTTGTATGGAAAGAAACTTTTAAAAATGATGAATATTTATTTCCGGATACCCTAGTTGGAACAGATAGCCATACAACTATGGTTAATGGTTTATCTGTTCTTGGATGGGGAGTTGGAGGTATTGAAGCAGAGGCTGGAATGCTTGGTCAGCCAATATCAATGCTAATACCAGAAGTGATCGGATTTGAAGTAAAAAATAAATTACCAGAGGGAACTACAGCAACTGATTTAGTTTTGACTGTTGTAAAAATGTTAAGAGATAAAGGAGTAGTCGGAAAATTTGTTGAGTTTTTTGGTGACGGATTAAAGAATTTATCTTTAGCGGATCGTGCGACAATAGCTAATATGGCTCCAGAATATGGAGCTACATGTGGATTTTTTCCGGTGGATAAAGAAACTGTAAAATATTTAAAATTTTCAGGAAGAGATGACAATGATGTTAAAATAGTTGAAGAATACGCTAAAGCACAAGGTCTTTGGGCAAGTGGAGATATAGAATTTACTGATACAATTTCACTTGATATGTCAAAAGTAGTTCCAACTATTTCTGGACCAAAAAGACCTCAAGATAAAGTTTTATTAAACGATGCTTCAGAAAATTTTAAAAAAGTATTTAAAGATGCCACCCAAAGAGATGAAAAAAATAATTCAGAAGTTGAAAATACAGATTTTAAAATTGAAGATGGATCAATATTAATCGCTGCAATTACATCATGTACCAATACCTCAAATCCAAATGTCTTAATTGGTGCAGGATTACTTGCAAAGAAAGCGGTTGAACTTGGTCTCAAAACAAAACCTTGGGTCAAGACATCATTAGCACCTGGTTCGCAAGTTGTGACAGATTATTTAGAAAAAGCTGGATTAAATAAATATTTGGATATACTTGGTTTTAACTTAGTTGGATATGGTTGTACAACATGCATCGGGAACTCTGGTCCACTAAATGAGAATATTGTAAAAGCTATAGAAAGTAAAAATTTATATGCAGTTTCTGTTTTATCAGGCAATAGAAACTTTGAGGGTAGAATATCACCACATATAAAAGCAAATTATTTAGCATCACCTCCTTTAGTTGTTGCGTATGCTTTAGCTGGCCATATGGAAATTGATTTATACAAAAATTCTTTAGGAAAAAGTAAGGATGGTAAAGATATTTATTTGAAAGATATTTGGCCTTCAAACAAAGAAATAGAGGAGACTCTAAATAAATCTTTAAATCCAGAAATGTTTATTAAAAGATACTCAAATGTATCATTGGGACCCGTGCAATGGCAGAAAATTAAAACAGACAAAACAAGTATTTATAACTGGGATGAAAGCTCTACGTATGTTAAAAGACCACCTTTCTTTGACTCTTTATCAGATAAGCCTGAAGGATTTAAAGAAATTAAAGATGCGAGGCCATTATTAATTTTAGGAGACATGGTTACAACTGACCACATTTCACCAGCAGGATCTATTCAGAAAGACAGCCCAACAGGTGAATATTTTATGAAACATCAAGTTTTACCAAAAGATTATAACTCATATGGCTCAAGAAGAGGAAACCATGAAGTAATGATGAGAGGAACTTTTGCAAATATAAGAATAAGAAATGAGATGGCCCCGGATACTGAAGGTGGTTTCACAAAACTTTATCCCGAAGGTAAAGTCATGCCTATATATGATGCGGTAGTTGAGTATAAAAAAAGAGATACAGATTTAATAGTAATTGGTGGAAAAGAATATGGCACAGGCTCATCAAGAGATTGGGCGGCTAAAGGAACAAAACTTTTAGGTATCAAAGCTGTTATCGCAGAAAGTTTTGAAAGAATTCACAGATCAAATCTAATAGGCATGGGGATACTTCCTTTACAATTTGTGAGTGGGGTTGATAGAAAAAAACTAAAACTAATTGGTTCAGAATTAATTTCTATTTTAAAAATTGAAAATGGAATAAATCCATCAGATGAAATAGAAATAGAAATAAAATATCAATCAGGTGATATTAAGAAGATAAAAACATTGTGCAGAATAGATACAAAGAATGAACTTGAATATTATAAAAATGGAGGAATTCTACAATTTGTTTTGAGAAATATGATGTAAGCCATGGAAGAAGAAATTCAAATTATTAGCGAAAATACAAAAAAAGAAAAACTTAAAAATTTTTTTATAAAAAATAGTAAATATTTAATTATTTCAATATCAGCTTTAATAGTTTTAATATTAGCTTATTTTGTTTATGTGGAAATAAAATCAAGAAACCAAATTAAGCTTGCTGAAAAATATAATAATATTGTAAATAATTTTAACAATTTTCAAAGTTTAGAACAATCAACCGAAGAATTAATTAACATTATAGAGAAAAAAAACTCAACATACTCACCTTTAGCTCTTTATTTTATCTTGGATAATGATCTAGTAAGCGAAAAAAACAAAATAAATGAGTATTTTGATATAGTTATTAATATTAGTTCTTTAGAAAAGGAAATTAAAAACTTAAATATTTATAAAAAGGCAATTTATAATTCAAATTTTGTAAATGAAACAGAGCTCGTGGAAATTTTGAGACCAGTAACAAACTCTAATAGTATTTGGAAGTCACATTCACTATTTTTATTAGCAGAATTTTTTTATTTTAAAAAAAATAAAGAAGAGTCAAAAAAATTGCTAAATGAAATTATAAATTACGAGAATAGTAATTTAGAGATCAAATTAGAGGCACAAAAAAAACTTACTAGAGATTTTAGTGAATAAAATAAGTAAACCAATATTAATATCTTTATTTTTATTTTCATGTTCACTTAATTCAGATTCCTCATTTTGGTCTAAAAGAAATATAAATGAAGAGCAAAAAATATTAAATATTAAACAGATAACAAAAAAAGAGAAAATTTTACTTAAAGAAGTTAATAAAAGTTTAGAAATTAATTTATCTAATTTAGCAAAAGAAAATTACCCCCTAAGTTATTTTGATAATAATGATGGAAGGACAAATTATAATGGAAAGTTAAAAAGTATATCAAGATATAAATTTTCAAAAATTGAAAAATTTGACCAGTATGAACCTGAATTAATAATTAACCAAAATAATATTATCTTTTTTGATAACAAGGGAACAATTCTTAAATTTGATGAAAGTTCAAAACTTCTTTGGAAAAAAAATTATTATACCAAAGTTGAAAAAAAATTAAAACCTATTTTATTTTTATCAGCAAACCAGGAAACACTAATTGTAGTTGATACTATTGCTAAATATTTTGCTATTAACATTAAAACTGGTGATTTGTTGTGGAGCAAATACAATGACTCTCCATATAATTCTCAAATAAAAATTTTCAAAAATAAATTTTATGTTGTAGATGCTAATAATGTCTTACATTGTTATTCTTTAAAAGATGGTAAAGAAATTTGGAATTTTAAAACCGATAAACCATTAATTAAATCTCAAAAAAAAAATTCATTAATTATAAAAAAAAATAATATAATTTTTAACAATAGTGTTGGCGATATTACAGCAGTCAATTCAGAAACTGGGGAATTGGTTTGGCAAGCTCCAACACAATCAAAAAAAATATATGATGAATCAATGTTTTTTAAAAATTCTGATCTTATATCTGCAAAAAATTCAATTTTATTTTCAAACAACAAAAATGGATTTTATTCTTTAGATGCTGATAGTGGTCTTATAAATTGGAAACAAAAAATTAATTCAAATGTAAGACCAGTTTTTTTTAACAATCTAATTTTTACGGTTACCAACGAGGGTTACTTGGTGGTATTAGACAATGAGAGTGGGAAATTGATCAGAAGTAATTATTTATTAAGTAATTTTAAAAAGAAAAAAAGAAAAAAAATAAAACCAGTTGGATTTATTGTGGGACAAAATAATCTTTACTTAACCTTGAATAATGGAAAACTTCTTGTCGTGGATATTAGAACAGGATCTGTAAATACAGTGCTGAAAATTGACAGAGAAAAGGTTTCTTCGCCGATAGTACAAGGACAAAATTTATATGTTACAAAAAATAATTCTATTATAAAATTAAATTAAATGTTTTTAAAATTACTAGAAAAACTCGGTCGAAAAAAAATTGTACTTGATAGAGGTCCGTCTCATCCAAGGTATAATGAGGCTAAACCATGGATGAACAGATATTATTTGTTATTTAGAAATCGACCAAAATGGTTTCCATTCAATATTTTAATTCATGAAATGCTAGATGATGATCATGGTGATGGAGTTCACAATCATTTGTTTCCTTATATAACTATCATTTTGAAAGACGGATATTACGAAACTTTAAAAACAGGTAAATTTTGGAGACCACCTGGATATATTGGTTTTCGTTCTGCTAATAACTACCACAGAGTAGATCTAAAGCCTGGAACAAAGCCAATGACAATTTTTATCTCTGGACCATTTGGTTTAAGAAAAGGACCACGTTCAGAATATGGAATTGATTTTAAAAAGAATAAATGATTCAAAAGTTCTTTAATCTAAAAATTTCTACAAATGGCCAAAAACTTTATGACTTCACAGAAAAAACTTATGATTGGATTAGGGATAATTGTTTTAAAAATGGGATTTTAAATATTAGTATACAACATACCAGTGCATCTTTAATAGTTCAGGAGAATGCAGATCCTGATGTGCAAACAGATTTAATTAATTATTTTGATAGGTTAGTACCTATGAATAATAAATTATATGTACATACCACCGAGGGCAAAGATGATATGCCCGCACATATAAAATCTTCATTAACAAATAATCAAATCTCACTCAGTATTAAAAATGGAAAACTATTATTAGGAACATGGCAAGGAATATATCTTTTTGAGCATAGAATCGAGCCACATACCAGAACACTTGTACATCACTTTATTGGAGACTAATTTTTTTTCAAACTCTGAAATGCAGCTAAAGCTTCTTGTCTAGCAATTTCATGTTTTACTAAAGGACTAGGGTAGTCTTTACCTATAATGGTTTGAATTACTTCTTGATATTTTTTTTCCATTTCCCAAGGTTTGTGAATAAATTTTTTTGGAACTTTTGTTAACTCTGGAACCCACTTTTTTACATATTCACCATCTTTATCAAACTTTTCACCCTGAAGAATTGGATTAAAAATTCTAAAATATGGTGCTGCATCTGCTCCGCATCCAGCAACCCATTGCCACTGAGCTACATTATTGGCGGCATTAAAATCTAATAAACAATTTCTAAAATGTTTTTCTCCTTCTTGCCAATTAATTCTTAAATGTTTTACTAAAAAAGAACCTACAACCATTCTAATTCTATTATGCATCCATCCTGTCTCATAAAGTTCTCTCATTCCAGCGTCAACAATTGGGTAGCCGGTCATTCCTCTTTTCCATGCTTTTAAGAACTTGCTATTTTTAACCCAAGGGAATCTATCAAATTCTTTTCTTAGATTACCTTTAAGCATTTGCGGAAAATTATTAATTAGACTATGAGAAAATTCTCTCCATCCGATTTCATTTATATATTTTTTAATACTAACATTTTTTTGTTTAATACTTGAACACTTTTCAAAAATATATTGTACGCTAATTTGCCCATTTCGAATAAATGGTGAAAGTTTAGAAGTACCTTTTTTTGATGGAAAATCTCTATCAACTCCATAGTTAAATATCTCATTTTTAATAAACCGATTTAGAGCATTTTCAGCGTGAGTTTCTGATGGAGTCCAATAGTTTTCAAATTTTTTGTACCAATTTTTATTGGGAAGTATTTTATCCGAGCTTAAAGATCCATTAAAAAAACTTTTATTTTTTTTTAATTTTTTTACGATAGAATTTTTTTCTGGAACTTTTTCTAGGTAAATCCTTTCTGCATTCTTCCAAAATGGGCTATAAACTTTAAAAGGGGTTCCATCATTTTTATTTACTTTATTAAATTCATTAAGAACATTTCCTTTAAAGAATTTAAAATTTATTTTTTCTTTTTCAAAAAATGAAATCAACTTTTTATCAATTTCTAATTCCTCTGGTTCATAAATTTTATTCCAGTAAACACTTAAATTTTTTTCTTTTTTTATTTTCAAAAAAAATTTTATTTCTTCTGTATTAAAAATCTCTAAATTAATGTTAAATTTTTGTAAATCTTTGCCAAATTCTTTAAGAGATTTGCTTATCCACCATTTTTGGGCTTCTCTCTTCTGATCAAATTTTAAATTATTGTATATATAGATTGCAGATACGAACTCATGATTATTTGTTGCATATGACAATGCTGGATTATTTTTAATTCTAAAATCATCTCTTATCCAAAATACTGCATGTTTACTCATTCTATTTTAACTTTTCGTTACCCAACGAAACCATATGTTTGTAAAGTTTGCTATCTGTATCTCCCTCGCACCCAATTAAAAGAATATTTGATTTTTCATTTAAGTCTAACGATTGCTTAATTTTTTTGTTATTACAACTCATTATTAAACTCATTATACCTGGCGCAGAACATTCCCCACCTATTATTTTTTCATTGCTAAATTCAGCTTTTGCTAACATTGCTACTGTTGTTGCAATGTTATCATCTGACAAACTAAGACAATTATTTACAGAATTTTTAATTATTTGCCATGGGACTAAAGATACCTCCCCGCAGGACATACCACCCATTATGCTCTCTGTTTTTATATCTACTCTTGTTAGTTTATTATTCTCAATACTTGCAAGTACACAATCTGCACTTTGAGGTTCAATAATTATTATCTTAGGTATTCTTTTAAAATATCTTGCAACCCCAGCAATTACTGCTGAAGCCATACCCCCAACACCTGCTTGTAAAAAAATATGTGTTATATAATGGTTAGTTTGTTCAGATATCTCTTTAATCATCACTGAATAACCTGACATCGTTAATTTTGGAACAAGCTCATAATTTTTCCAGGCAACATCCTGAATAATTTCCCACTTATTTTGAGTTGATTGATTTATACAAGCTTTAAGAGAGTCGTCATAATTTCCTTTAACTTTTATAATTTCAGCACCAAAGCTTTCAATATCTCTTGCTCTTGCTTCACTTACATTTTGACTAATAAATATTTTACTTTTTAATCCTAGCCTTTGAGCTCCCCAAGCTACAGATTTACCATGATTACCAGCTGTTGCAGTTGAAACAATAATATTCTTATTTCCAGCAGAAATTTTTTCTACAGCATACGCTCCCCCAAGAGCTTTAAAAGACTTTAATTTAAATCTTTTAGACTCATCTTTATAAAAAATTTTGTTTAAATTATAAGTATTTGATAATTTATTTAAATCAATAAGTGGAGTAGGTTTATAGCCTTCCCAGTTTGATATTGCTGCATAAGCATCATCAATATAGCTTTTTGGCAAAACTTTTAAAATCTCTTCACGGCTAAAATTGTATTTCTGATTTGATATAAATTTGCTATGTGACCAGTAATTAAATATTTTTTCTGATTGCATTTAACAATCTAAAGTATTTAATTTTTCCCAATCTGTAATTGGACCTTTTTTATCGAAATTTTCATTTTGGAAGAAACTTCTTATCTCCTCTTTTTTTAGTTTAATGTAGCTATTTATCACCTCTTCACCAAAAGCATCTTTTAAAATTTTGTTTCCCTCAAACTTTTCTAATGACTCTTCAAGATCATCTGGAAGTTTATCCAAATCTGGGTAATTTTTATAATCAGTGTACATATTGCAAGTTAATGGTTCTCCTGGATCAAGTTTCATATTCATTCCATGTATACCTGCAGCAAGTATACCTGCTTGTAATAGATATGGGTTTGATGAACCATCCATTAATCTTAATTCAAATCTACCTTTATCTGGAATTCTAATCATATGTGTTCTGTTATTACCAGTATAAGAAATACTTGAAGGTGACCATGTCGCCCCAGATTTAGTTGGAGGTGCATTTATCCTTCTATAACTATTGACAGTTGGGTTGAAAAAGGCTGAGAGCGATGATGCATGCTTCATTATTCCTCCAAGAAAATTATACGCAATTTTACTTAGTCCAAATCTATCTCCATCTTCAAAAAACTTATTATTTTTGTCATCCCATAAAGAAATATGGGCATGGCAACCATTTCCTGTCAGGTTTTCAAATGGTTTTGGCATAAATGTAGCTCTTAAACCATGCTTCTCGGATAAAGTTTTCACCATAAATTTAAAAAAAACATGTCTATCTGCTGTTGTAAGACAATCAGAATAGTCCCAATTCATTTCAAATTGTCCATTAGCATCCTCATGATCATTTTGATAAGGACCCCAACCTAATTCAATCATAGAGTCACAAATTTCTTTTATTAGATCATAACGTCTCATTAACGCCGACTGATCGTAACAAGGTTTTGATTGAACATCTCGTTCATCTGCTATTGATGATGCATCTGGTGAAATTAAAAAATATTCACACTCAACACCAGATTTCATAGTTAATTTATCTCTAGACAAAATACCAATTTGTTTTTTGAGCATTACCCTGGGTGATGCTTCGACCTGTTTTCCATTCATCCACAAGTCAGAGGCAAGCCATCCAATTTCTTTATTCCATGGTAATTGAATTAAACTATCAGGATCAGGTATTGCAAACATATCTGAGTCAGCTGGCGTCATATCAAGCCAAGTTGCAAATCCAGCGAAACCCGCACCATCTTTTTGCATTCCTGATATTGCGCTTGCAGGTACCAGTTTTGATCTTAAAACACCAAACAAATCAACAAAGCTAATTAAAAAATACTTAATTTTTTTTGATTTTGCTATTGATGACAAGTTTTTTGGCATAATTTATTTTAAGTGTTTATTTATTCGGTATCAATAACAAATTAATCTTTTTTTCCAGGTACCCAATTTGTGCCAGCTAATGGAACTCTAGCCATTGCTGCCGCTTCTACTGTAAGAGCACATAAATCTTCTGGCTCCAGATTATGTAAATCATTTTTACCACATGCTCTAGCTATTGTTTGAGCTTCTAGCGTCATGACTTTTAAATAGTTAGAAAGTTTTTTTCCTGCTAACACTGGATCGAGTCTTTTCATTAATTCTGGGTCTTGGGTTGATATTCCAGCAGGATCCATTCCTTCGTGCCAGTCATCATATGCTCCCGCTTTTGATCCCAATTTTTTATATTCTTCATCCCATTTAGGATCATTATCTCCAATTGCAATCATTGCTGCAGATCCAATTGAAACAGCATCAGCACCTAATGCCATAGCTTTTGCTACATCTGCACCATTTCTAATTCCCCCTGAAATAATTAATTGAACTTTTCTATGCATTTTTAAATCTTGCAATGCATCAACAGCTGGCCTTATGCAAGCTAAAGTTGGCTGACCAACATTTTCAATAAATACTTCTTGTGTAGCTGCAGTACCACCTTGCATGCCATCTAAAACCACAACATCTGCACCAGCTTTTACTGCCAATGCTGTGTCATAGTACGGTCTAGATCCAGCTATCTTTATAAAAATTGGAACTTTCCAATTTGTAATTTCTCTCAGCTCTAAAATTTTAATTTTCAAATCGTCTGGTCCTGTCCAATCTGGATGTCTACAAGCAGATCTTTGATCAACACCTTTGGGCAAAGTTCTCATTTCCGCAACTCTATCGTTTATTTTTTGCCCTAGTAACATTCCACCTCCTCCGGGCTTAGCACCTTGACCGATCACAACTTCTATTGCATCTGCTTTTCTTAAGTCTACGGGGTTCATTCCATATCTAGATGGAAGTAATTGATATACTAAGTTTTTTGATTGTCCTCTTTCCTCTGGAGTCATTCCCCCATCTCCAGTTGTTGTAGATGTACCTGCCTGACTCGCTCCTCTACCTAAAGCTTCCTTTGCAGGTCCAGATAATGCACCAAAACTCATTCCCGCAATTGTTATAGGGATATCAAGGTGCAAAGGTTTTTTTGCATATCTTGTTCCTAAAACAACTTTGGTGTTACAATTTTCTCTATAACCTTCTAAAGGATAACGTGACATTGAGGCTCCCAAAAATAATAGATCATCAAAATGCGGTAGTCTTTTTTTTGATCCACCTCCTCTAATATCATAAATTCCAGTTTCAGCTGCTCTTCTTATTTCAGAATTTGTATATTCATCAAACGTCCAAGAAACTCTAGGTATAGTTTTATTTTTTGTCATTATTAATAACTCGATAAATTATCTATTTTAAAATTATATAGGTTCCTTGCTGACCCATACCTTCTAAACTGTGAAGATTTGAGATTTTTAATTCCACTCTCTTGTAGCATTTTATTTATTAGTTTTTCGTGTTTATTCTCAATTTTCTTTTCAATGCAATCTGCACCTAAGGATTTTACTTTACCTTTTACAAATATCTCTGTTTCATAAATACTATCTCCTAATGCATCTCCTGCATCTCCACAAATCAATATATTTCCAGATTGAGCCATAAATGCACACATATGTCCAACAGATCCTTTTACAACAATATCCGCACCTTTCATTGATATACCACATCTAGAGCTCGCATCTCCATCGATTATTAACAAACCACCATGAGCAGTTGCTCCGGCTGACTGTGAAGCATTGCCTTTAACATGAACTTTACCTGACATCATATTTTCCGCAACTCCTGTTCCAACATTTCCATCAATAGTTATAGACGCATTTTGATTCATTCCTGCACAATAATATCCAGTATGTCCTTTAATGGTAACATCAATATCATCTTTAAGACCAGCACAAATTGCATGATTTCCCTCAGGATTAATAATTGTAAAAATTCTTTGATTTTTTTTTATACCAACAGTTTGTAATTTTTCATTTATCTGTCTTAGCTTTGACTTTTTTAAATCAAGTTTCATTATTTCCCCCACGTGTAAACAACCCCTGGCTCAGGTTCAAAAATTTTTGCACTGTTTACTTTAGGTAAATGCGCCATTGCTTGAAATTCTGATGCAATTGCAACATAATCTTTTGTTTCTGCTATTACTGCAGGTTTACACGCTATTTCATCTCTAACAATAGCAAAACCTTTTCTTGTTCCAGTTATAAAAGTATAAAATCCATCGAGATCTTTTAAACCAGAAAGAAGAGTTTCTTTTAATGTTTTTTTATTTTTTAAATTATCTGAAATATATCCAGCTGCTACTTCGGTATCATTTTCAGAAGTAAATACTGAACCTTTCTTTTTTAATTCTCTTCTAAGATTATTGTGATTGGATAATGATCCATTGTGCACTAAACATTCATCTTCACCAGTTGAATATGGATGTGATCCGTCAGTTGTAATTGCGCTCTCGGTCGCCATTCTGGTATGTCCAATTCCATGAGATCCCTCTAATTTTTCTAAATTGAATTTTTGAACTACTCTTTCTGGACTACCAATTTGTTTAAAAATTTCTATAGATTTTCCATATCCAACTATTGAAATTTCTTTAAATTTCTTATTTAGTATTTGAAGCATTTTTTCAGGTTTTTCGTTAGTTTTAATTACCACATGATCAGAGACCTGATTAATTTTATATTTTTTTAACTCTTTATTTAAATTTCTTTTAAAATCTGAAAAAGATATGTGATTTAAGCAGATTGAATACTTATATTTATATTTTTTTTCTTCATTATAAATTGCAAAACCAGCGCTATCAGGACCCCTAGAGGACATATTTTTAAGCATCCCTGATAATAGTTTGCCAAGTGATTTTTCGAATTTTTTATTTTTTAAATAAATTCCAACAATACCGCACATATTAATTTTAATTCAGATTATAGATAGTAAAATATCTTTATAATAAACTAATGAAACCAGCACAATGATGATGATTGCGGCAATTGCTCCATATTTAGCTTTTGGCCAAGCTAACCTTGACATTTTACTAGGTGTTTTATTGAAGTTTTCTTGAAGATTTTTATTTTCCATATTTAAAAAGGGCGCACAGTTTGTGCGCCCTCAATTTTTTTAATTACCCATCGGTAATATTGCTTTTCCAATCATTTGGACCACGCCTTTGCCTTGCAAGCTTTTCTAATTCTTCTTTTTCTTGCTTGGCAGTTATCACGTGCCATCCAATCCAAATTATGATTCCAAGAATAACAAGTATCCCTTCAGAACCAACACCCGGATATACAGCACCTTGGACTTCAGAGGCGCTTAAATGATCTATCCAGTTTGTTACTGTTGCCATAACTATCCTCCTTACCTAGTTGCTGAGGCTACTGATTTTTCATCATCTTTTGCAGCCTCCATTATTTCATAGTCTAATCCAGCAATTTCTGCTTCTCTAGGAATTCTTAATCTTCCAACTCCATTGAGAATTTTAGCAATAATATATCCCGG
>CACOSS010000001.1 GCA_902629955.1 uncultured Pelagibacteraceae bacterium | reverse complement strand
TTATTTTCAACCCAAGCAGTTTCTACTAAAGACATTTTATCTTTTTTCCAGATATTTTTGATGATATTCCTCAGCTATACAATAATTTTTTATTTGTGAAATTTTAGTAACCACTTTCCCGGAATATCTTTTGTTATATTTTTCTGTTATTTTTTTTGCAATATTTTTTTGTTCTTCGTTAAGATAAAAAATTTCACTTCTGTACTGTGTACCAAAGTCTGGTCCTTGAGAATTTAAGGTTGTAGGATCATGTATTTCAAAAAAGTAATCTAAAATTTTTTCATATGAAATTATTTTTGGATCAAAGTCTAATTTAACAACTTCAGCATGATTCGTATCTCCTTTACAAACTTCTTGATAACTTGTTTTACTCGTGTTACCCCCACAATAACCTACCTCAGTTTTAAAAATCCCGTCTAATCTACTGAACTTTATTTCAGGTCCCCAAAAACATCCACAAGCTAATACTGCTATTTCCATTGATTATTAAGTTTATTAAACTAAAGTTAATCTTATGCTTTCTAAAAATCAATTAGGTTTTTTGTACATGTTTTTGTCTGTATGTGCATTTTCGGTAATGGATCTTATTGTAAAATGGTCAGATAGTTACCCTTTAGGCCAAGTAATCTTTTTCAGAGGTTTTTTTGGCTTGGTTCTTTATTATTTTGTGATCCCTAAAGAAAGACTTAAAGATTTTTACTATACAAAAAGGCCAATGTTACACTTCTCAAGATGTTTTTTTGGACTGATGGCGTTACTCTCTATTTTCACAGCATTGAGAAACCTCCCATTGGCAACTGTTGTAAGTATTTCGTTTGCTGCACCAATTTTTACAACAATTTTTTCAATTTTTTTTTTAAGTGAAAAAGTTGGTTATTTTAGATGGTTAGCGGTCTTTGTTGGTTTCGTTGGAATTATTATTATTTCTGAACCAGGTTTAAGCTCATTAAATATTTACTATATCTTTCCAGTTATTTTCGTTTTAGGAATGTCATATGTTGCTATTTCAATCAGACAATTGTCCTCGACTGAACCTGTTTGGCTTATATCTTTGTATTTTTCTGCAGCAATTACGTTAGCTGGTTTATTTACTATACCTTATGGGTGGTTAATGCCAAATTTAAAAGACTTAATACTTTTATCTTTCATAGGAATCTTTGGAGGTGTTGCAAATTTATGGTTGAGTCAATCTTACAAATTTTCAGAGGTATCATTAGTTACACCATTAAAATATTTAGCTTTAGTTTTTGCAATTATTTTTGGATATTTTATTTGGGACGAAATACCAACAATAAAAACTTTGGTAGGCGCAACATTAGTTGTTGCATCTTCAATAATTATTTTTAGAAGAGAGATTTTATTAAAAAAACAAATTTTAACTGCACGACATGACTAAACCACCCAAATACTGGAATAAAGCAATCAGTCATTTATCTTCAAAAGATAAGATTATGAAGTCTCTAATAAAAAAGTACGATGACACATTTTTAACTTCCAGAAGAGATGTTTTCTTCTCTTTATGTAAAAGCATTATAGGTCAACAGATCAGCGTTGCTGCGGCAAACTCAGTTTTTATAAAATTCAAAAAACTCTGTAAAAATAAAATAAATCCTAAAACAGTAAATAAATTAAGTTCACAACAACTAAAAAAATGTGGATTAAGTCGTCAAAAAGTAAAAGGCATTAAAGAGCTTGCTATTAAGTTTTATAATAAAAGTTTCAATCCAAATTTGATTAAAAAAATGAGTGATGAAGATGCTATAGCATATCTTTCAACTTTAAGACAGATTGGTAGATGGTCAGCTGAAATGATTTTACTTTTCACTTTTAATAGGCAAAATATTTGGCCTTTACAGGATATAGGTCTATTAAGAGCAATATCTAATAATTATAAAAAAAAATATTTACCGCCGAAAATTTTTGTAAGTAAATTGTATAAAAAATTTTCACCTTACTGTTCAGTTGCTACTTGGTATTTGTGGAGATCTATTGACGACGAACCAATACAGTATTAGCTTCCTTCTACTATTTGGTGATGTCTTACAACATGCCCATTAAGAACTTCATGAGCATCTTGGTATTCCTTCGAGTCATAACATTCTATAGCTTTATTAAAATCAGGGAATTCGACTACAACAGTGCGTGGAGAATTAATACCTTCTGTAGTTCTATTTTTTCCACCCCTTACAATAAATTTTCCAGAAAACTTTTCGACAGCTGGCTTAGCCTTTGAGGCATACTCTTTTAATTTTTCAGGATTGTCAATTTTTTCGTATATACACACCCAGTAACTTTTCATTAGTCTAACCACCTTTCATATTTTGACTTGTTGTTTTTAATATAATCAGGTAATTTCTGAAAATCATATTTCAAAAGTTTTTCTCCTTTACCAAATTTTTTTGTTCTTTGGTCAACATTTAAATTATATATTGCTCGTTTTTCATTCATAATTTCAGTAATTTGTTTAATTGTTAAAGGTTCTAGCTCAAATTCAATGTGATGAAGGTAAGACTTTAGTTTGCGATAAATTTCTTCTGGAGTTTTAATATTTGTAAAATGCCATCCACCGTTATCTATGAATTTAATACTTGAGTATTTATTATCTGAAAAAAGAGTATCTAACCTATAAAAAGGAAACTTTCTGTCTTTTATGTTTCTTAGCCATTGAGGACTTTTTAAATTCTTTTTCTTACAAGCTTTTGTTCCTATCCACGAAAAATTAGGTAATTTTAAATTAAACTTATAGTAAAACATTTCTTGTTTGAACATTATAATTTTTTTATTAATTTTTGAAAAATCTAGATTATAAAGATTAGGTATTTCATCTACATCAGAGATTAAAATTAAATCTTCATTACCAGCTTTGGTTAATCCATTCATAATAAAGTTTCTTTGGCTATTTTCTCTTTTTCCCGCATTAAACATATACTTGCTAATCGTTATATCCTTATCTTCATCATCTTTGATCATATCTAAATTATTTGGTACTTGATCGTAAACCAAATAAAGAATTTTTTTTTTAAATCTTTGGAATTTATTAATATCGAATTTTAACTCTCTTTTTTCACCTTTGTGATTGAATTTACTTTCAACTATCACAAAGTAATCTACCCGATCATCCAAAAGATTAAGTCTTAAGTCTAAAACTAAATCTTCATCAAAATACATAAAACAGTCAAATATTTTCATAAATATATTTAATTAAATCTAATACTATATTAATAATTATAAATGGAAAAAAAATTAATAATAAATTTTCAGGAATACCTAGATACTGTTGAAAAGCTTGCAATAGAGGTAGACAAAAAATTTAAACCAACTGTACTTGTTGGAATTATGAGAGGGGCTGCACCTATAATAGATATTTTATCAAGAATATTTAAATTACCCACAGCTTATATTGTTATACAAAGCTATTCAGGAAAAGGATTAGAGGATAAGCAGGGAGATCTAATCTTTGCAAGAGACATAAGCTCAATAGCGCAACAAAAAGACTTTGAAAGAGTTCTGCTGGTCGATGACTTATCAGATACAGGACTTACTTTAAACAGAAGTATTGATTGGTTAAAAAATTACGAACCAGTAAAAAATTATATAAAAGATATTAAAACTGCTTGTTTATGGAAAAAAAAATCATCTGAATTTAACCCAGATTTTTGTCCTATCAAATTAGATGGAGATCCTTGGATTGTTCAACCAACTGAACACTATGAGGAAATATCTATTGATAAAATAATTAAGAGAAATAAATAAGGCCAGAATTAAATCTGGCCTTATTTTAAATAAATTTAAGCTACAGCAAAACTAATCGCACTAAGAACCGCAATAACCCATATGGCAGGAGAAGTCGTAGAAAATTTACCTGTAAATATTTTTATTAAAGCATAAGAAATAAAAGCTAACGCTATACCATTGCTTATACTGTATGTTAAAGGCATTGCTATCATGGCAAGCACGGCAGGAGCAGATTCGGCAATGTCATCCCATTCTATATCAGTAATATTTCTTACAAATAAAACAGCCACATATAATAAAGCCGCTCCATCGATTTCTTTTGGCAAACTTGTTGCAAGAGGTGCAAAAAATAAACATGCAAGAAACAAAACACCAATTACTAAAGATGTCATTCCAGTTCTGCCCCCAGCTTTTACACCAGCTCCTGATTCAACATAACTTGTAACAGTTGTAGTTCCCATTAATGCTCCAGCAACAGTACCAACACTATCAGACATCATTGCTTTATTAATATCTTGAACTCTACCTTTGTTATCAACTTTGCCTGCAACGTTAGCAACTGATGTTAAAGTTCCTGCAGTATCAAAAAAATCTATAAATAATAATGTGAACACTACCGTTGACATACTTGCAGTTAACGCTGCTGATAAGTCAAATTCAAAAAGATAAGTCATTGGCGGTATACTTCCCACAACTCCATTAAATTTTGCTAATCCACTTACCCAAGCAATAATACTAAATGCAATTATTCCAATTATTATATTTCCTTTAATGTTAAGTTTTTCCATGACTATAATTGCTACAAATGTAAGACATCCTAGAATAACTAAAGGATTTTTTATATCTCCTAAAGTTACAAGCGTAACTGGATGATCTCCAACTACTCCCATAATTTCTAAACCAATAATTGCTAAAAATAATCCAATACCTGCTCCAATTCCTAATTTTAAACTTTTTGGTATTGAATTAATTAACCATGACCTAACAGGTGTTAATGATATAATTAAAAACAAAACACCCGCAACTAATACAGCCCCAAGAGCTTCTTGCGGTGTATAACCCATTCCTGCAACAACTCCAAAAGCAACAAAAGCATTTATGCCCATTCCTGGAGCCAAACCTATTGGCCAAGTCTTTCCGTAAAAAGCCATAATGAAACAAGCTAAAGCGGTGGCTAATATCGTAGCTGTAAATACAGCACCAAAGTCAAAAAAACCTTTTTCTGGCCCTGCGAATTCTCCAGATAAAATAAAAGGGTTTAAAAACATTATGTATGCCATAGTTAGGAAAGTGGTAACTCCAGCAATAACTTCAGTCTTAAAAGTAGTTTTATGTTTTTTATAGTTAAAATATTTATCTAACATTTAATTCCTCCAAATAATTATAACAATAAACCATTCTTCAAAACAAATCCTTTCAATTGAAAGCTTTATTCACATTTTTCAACTTAGAATTTAATTTTTTTATTAAAACAGATCTGATAAAGTGAGAAAGTGCGATCAATATCACATATTTTAATTTTTCTATTAGTCTTAACAAAATTGTCCAGTTGTCAGACTGTTAAGGACAAAACAGATGAAATTGTAAAAAAAGAAAATGAGAAATTAAGTCAATTTATTGGTCAACCTGTCTCAGAATTAAAAATAGTTATGGGTATGCCTGATAATGAGGAAAAGTCAAATACAGGTTCTAAGGTTCTTGTATATAAAACAAAAAAATATGGAATTCCTTGTGAGAGAAAATTTGAAATCAACAGTGAGGGTATGGTGATTGGATTTGTATCTAAAGGGTGTTTTTAACTTGTGGGGATTATCCCCACAAGCAAGGTTAATACTTATTTAATTTCAATAAGTTTTTTCTTTTTGTAATCTGGCACAATTCTTTCACAAGCAATTGTCAAAAGACCATCTTTAAGCTCGGCACCATTCACTTTTACATCATCAGCAATTGTAAATGATCTAGCAAATTGTCTTTGTGAAATTCCTTTATGAATAATTTCACCATTTTCGTTTTGATTATCTGATTTATTAACTTGTTTTGTTCTCACTGTTAATAAATTATCTTCAAACTCTACTTCAACATCTTTTTTCGAAAAACCTGCTAAGGCTACTTCAATTGAGTATTTATCCTTCCCTGTTTTTCTAATGTTGTAGGGTGGGTAATTAGATTGCATTGTCAAATTACCATTTCCTAACATATTCTCAAATTGATCAAACATATCGTCGAAACCAATTGAGAATGGTCTTAGTGAGTTAAATATAGATAGATCCTTACTTGTCATTTTTCCTCCTTTGTTAGCAAGGTTTATTACAAGCCCCAATAAGGCAACTTGTAAATTACATATGGGTATTAATTTTAATTTTTCAAGACTAAGAGTTAAATCTTTTCTGCAATTTTCAAAATAAATGCATAGTCGAAAGCTATCTCTTCAATAGCACCATCCCTGCCTGACTTACCTCCGTGACCTGCATTCATTTCAGTCTTAAGCAATAAAAGATTATTATCAGTTTTATAATCTCTAAGTTTAGCAGTAAACTTTGCAGGTTCATCAAACAAAACTCTATTATCGCTTAAACTTGTTGTAATTAAAATATTCGGGTAATCCATTTTTTTTATATTATTATATGGCGCATAGGAATATATATAATCAAAGTGATCTTTATTATCTTTTGCATTTCCAAATTCATCAAATTCTCCAATCGTTAATGGTAAAGAATGGTCTAGATTAGTTGTTAGACTGTCAACAAACGGAACAGCCATAATCATGCCTAAAAATAAATCAGGAGCTTTATTAACAACTGCACCCATCAATAGTCCTCCAGCTGATCCACCCATTCCTATAATCTTACCTTTTGAAGTATACTTTTTTTCTATTAAAAATTTTGCGGCAGCAATATAGTCATTAAAAGTATTTTTCTTTTTAAGCAGTTTACCTTCTTTCCACCATTTCATCCCTCTTTCCATACCTCCTCGTATGTGAGCAGTTACCCATATTATATTTCTATTAATTAGACTTAATCTTGTAGAAGAAAATGACGGAGACATTGAAGCGCCATAAGAACCATATCCATATAAAAGAAGATTTGCAGATCCGTCTAAAGGTGTATCTTTGTGTCTAGTTATTGTTAAAGGTACTTTTCTTCCATCATCAGAATTACATTCAACTCTTTGTACTATATAGTTCTTTGAATCGTGTCCTGATGGAATAATTTGTTCCTTTACTAGTTTTTTTTCTTTGGTCTTTAAATTGTATAAATAAGTCCTCGCTTGTGTTTTCGGAGTAGAATAGGAGATATAAATAAGATCAGTGTTTCTATCTCTTTGTGTATGTGAAATGCTAGCATCATAGACCTCCTCATCAGTGAAAATAAGCTCTTCCTCCTTATTTGATTTGATATCTCTAACAAAAATTTTATCCAACGCGTTATTAAGCTCAGATCTAATAATCCAATTTTTTAAAAATGTTAGTCCACCAATCATTGTTTCATTTTTAGCTGGGATAAATACTTCCCATTTAGATGCCTCGATATCTTTCGATCTTTCTATTTTAAAATCTTCTGCACCTTTGTTGGTGTGAATGTAAAAATAACCTTCCCAAGAACTTACGCTATAGATAATTCCTTTTTCTCTTTTTCTTACTATTTTTGGTTTAGGTAAATTCTCATTACTTTTAAAATAGTATTTTTCAGAGGTGTTATGATCAGAGGAATTAATTAAATAGTATTTTTCATCTGCACTGATACCAATGCTTACAGTAAATGCTGGTGTTTTTTCTTCAAAGATCAATAGATCTTCTTTGATTGATTTACCAATTTCATGCCTGAAAATTTTTTTAGGTCTGTGATTTTCATCAAGCTTAGAATAAAAAATAAATTTATCATCTAAACTAAACAAGATAGAACCTGAAGTATTTTCAATTTTATCAGTAATGATCTCATTTGTCTTAATATCTCTTACATGAATAGTAAAATACTCAGAACCTTTCAAATCCAATGAATATGCTAAATATTTATCGTTGTAGCTTACTTCTAAATCACCAACCCCAAAATACTTAGTCTTAAGTTTTTCTTTTTCTTTATCTCCATTCCAAATTTCCTCAACATTGTTAGAACCAATTTTTTTTCTTAATTTAATTGAATAATTTCCTTTTGTTGTTGTTTTAGTCCAATATTCATAATTTTTATCTTTGAAATGCAAAGACTCATCATCTAATTTAATTCTTCCTTTGATTTCATCAAAAATTTTTTTTTGATATTCTTTCGTATCTTTTAAATTCTCCTCTGTATAATTATTTTCCTCTTCTAGATATTTTCTTACCTCTGGTAATAGTTTAGAGCTGTCTTTTAAAACCTCTAAAATGTTATTTTGATGAATCCAGCTATAATTATCTTCCCATGTCACATTGTGACAAGATTTTAGTTCTGGTTTTTTCTCAAGTTGTGGTATTTTCATTTTAACATCTATTACATGAATATTTTTTTCTTAACACTTATTATTTTTGTCCTAGTCTATTTGTTACTTAATTGGTTTGTAAAGACATCAAGTGCTAAAATTTCTAAAGGAATTAGAACTTTTACTATTATTTTATCTATAGTTCTTGCTGTGATAATGGCCTTTGCTGGAAGGTATATATTTTCTTTACCATTTTTACTTATGATTTTGCCACTAGTAAAGACTAAAGCTGGTTTGACTTTACTTCAACTAGTAAGAATTTGGGGCCTGCTAAGATTCTTGAGAAATTCAGGAAGGTTTAATTTTAATAATATGGGATCAGCAGCGAACACTCAGTCTATGTCAGTAGATGAGGCTTACAAAATACTTAACTTAAATAAAAAAAAAAAATATTCTAAAGAAGAAGTTATGAGGTCGTATAAAAATATCATGAAAAAAATTCACCCAGATATAAGTCCTGAACTATCTAGACTATCAGCAATAGTAAATGAGGCTAAAGAAATTGTTTTGAAAGATGTTAGTTAATTAATTCTTTAAATTTATAAAATATCTTTTGTGGATCAATTTTATCTTTACCTAAAGTATCATGTTTGACAGTAACCTCTCCGTCAGGAATTATTGGAAACATTTTTGAACTATAACTACCATATAGCAAAGGTGTATCAGCCATTAAAACTATAGTCGGTATACCAATTGCTGCAGATAAGTGACTAAAGCTAGAGTCATTACAAACTGCTACATCGCAATTAGCAATGATGGGCAAGATTTGAAACAAACTCATTTTATCTAAGGCTAAGCATTTAGAATTATATTTTGAACTCAATATATCCTTTAAGATAATTTGCTCCTCGTCGTTAGTTCCTGTAGCTAAAAAAAATCTGCAATTATAATTATTTTCACACATTTCCATAAATTTTAAAAATATTTTTGATGGTATTCTTTTTGTATTCCCTGACCCACCTATACCTAATATAATATTTTTTTCACTCTTTGTTATTTTTAACTTACTTGCTGTATCAGAAATACTTTTTTTATCTACATTGATTACAGGTTCACTTTTTATAATTTCACCGATCGAATTCTTAAGAAAATTTTGAGCAGCTAAAACAATATGCTGGTTTTTTTTTTCAAACAACGGATATTGATATATTTCTTTAATGTATGCCAACTTGCATATTAATTTGTACCTTAAAGATGAATTAAAAATAAAAACTTTTTCAAATTTATAATTTTTTAATTGATTTGCTAATTTGATTAATCCAAAAATACCATCATGTTTTCCTTTTTTATTCTTGTTACTTCTGTATAAATTTATAATCTCACCTACATATTTGTTTCCTTTTAAAATTTCTGACGCTTTAGAGTTTTCTTTAACTAGAATGTTGATTTTTGTATTATATTTTTTTGATATTGCTTCTATAAAAGGTAAATATATTATCATATCACCAATACCCATCCTGTTTTGAATAGCTAGAATTTTCATTTTTTTATCAACTTTACTAAAATTTTATTTTTATATAAGTTTTTATTATGAGTAAAATTAATGGCATTTATGCGGCTTCAGTATCTGTGTTAGATAAAGAATTGAATTTAGATGTAGATAAAACAATTAAACATGCAGAAAATTTAATACTACAGGGTTGTCATGGAGTTGTAATTTTTGGCAGCACAGGACAAGCTCAATTAATTTCTGTTGCAGAAAAAATTAAATTAATTGAGAAACTTTCAAAAAATAAATTTAAAAATAATTTTATAATTGGCACAGGTTTTAATTCACTTAAAGAAACTATTTCATTTCTCAATGTATGTAAAAATTTTAATTTTGAGAATTTTCTTATTATGCCGCCGGCATATTACTTTTATACAGATAACCATGCGATTAAATTTTATTCTGAGATAATCAAAATTCATCCATGGTGCAAAATAATTTTATATAACTTTGAAAAATTGTGTGGATATAAATTTTCCATAGAATGTGTTGAGGAGCTTGTAAAAAATTATCCAGATCAAATTATAGGAGTTAAAGACAGCACATATAATTTGTACAAAAACTTAAAATTAAAAAATTTTTCTATTCTACCTGGTTCAGAATTAAAATTATTAAGTGGTTTAGAATTAGGATGCTCAGGTATAATTACTGCAACATGCAACGTTACAGCAGAATTATCAAGAAATGTTTATGACAATTTTATCAATAAAATTGATCAAGCCAACAATCAAAAATTATGCAATGTAAGAGAGGAATTTGACAAATATAATTTAATATCCGGTATTCATACATTTTTATCTATTTCAGATAATTCTTATGCAAATTTATTACCACCACTTTCCCTATTAAATAAAGATAGTAAAAAAAAATTACTTGATGAATTAGTCAAATTAGATTTTAATTATAATTTTTTAAAGGTAGCTTAAAATGAAACTAGCGAAATTTTTAAATAGCTTATTTATTAAAAATGGATTTATTTTAATCGATGCTGATAGCAATAAATATAAGATTGGAAACCCAAAAAAAGAAAATCCAATTACTCTGAAACTTTTGGATAAAAGCTTACACTTTAAATTACTTTTTCATCCAGATCTTTATTTTGGAGAAGCTTACTCTAATGGATCTGTTGTTATTAAAAATGGATCATTAACAGACTTTTTAGAAATTGCATTTGAAAATATCGGAAGAGGTGAGATAAATAATTATGGAATGATAATTAATAAGCTAAGAGGGTTTTATAAGACTTTAACAAGCTTAAACTTTGTAAAAAACTCGAAAAAAAATGTTGTACACCATTATGATATATCTGAAAAACTTTATGATTTATTTTTGGATGAGAAAAGACAATACTCTTGCGCGTACTTTAAAGATGAAAAAAATACTTTAGAAGAAGCTCAAAATAACAAGATCGACCATATAATTAAAAAACTTAAATTAGAAAATGATCAAAGAGTTTTAGACATTGGAAGTGGATGGGGAACATTAGCATTAGAGATAGCGAAAAAAACTAAATGCTCAGTACTTGGCATAACTCTCTCAGAAAACCAGTTGCAGTATAGCAAACAAAAAGCGAAAGAGATGAACTTAGAAAATCAAGTTGATTTTAGACTTGAAGATTATAGAAATTTAAATGAAAAGTTTGATAGGATAGTAAGTGTTGGAATGTTTGAACATGTGGGTAAAAAATTTTATAAAACATACTTTAATACAGTATCAAAACTTCTTTCTGAAGATGGTGTCGCATTGATACACACGATAGGATCAATTAATCCACCGCGTGATCAACAGCCATGGATCAATAAATATATTTTTCCTGGAGGATATACACCAAGTTTAAGTGAAGTTGCTGAACCAATAGAAAAATCTGGTTTAGTGCTTTCTGATATTGAGGTTTTAAGAAAGCATTACGCATATACCTTAAGACACTGGAAACAAAGATTTTTAAGTAAAAAAAGCGAGGTTTTAGAAATGTTTGATGAAAAATTTTTTAGAATGTGGGAATTTTATCTTGCAAGTTGTGAAATGGCTTTTAAATGGGGAGACCAGGTTGTATTTCAATTCCAATTATCAAAAAAATTAGGTTCTGTACCGAACACAAGAGACTATATTTATCAACAATAAATTGATAAATCTCTTAAGCTCTCTAAATGAAAAAAAAGAAAAAAAAAAATAAAAAAGGTAAAAGAGTCTCTAAAATCAATAAGATTAAAAAATCCTCAATAAAGTCGAAAAAACAAAAAAAAACAAAAAAAAGAAAAAAATTTATAAAAAAAAAAGATAAAGTCGATAAGAAAAATAAAGAAAATCAAATCCTATTAAAGTTAATACGACTTCAAAGTTCTTTGAAGCCTAACATTAAAATAAACTTCAACCCTTTTGTAACTATCGATACTTTCCTTCAAAAATTTTTTACAAAAATTTCAGATACAATCAATGAGTATAAGATATTACAAAAAGATGAAACGAGAAGGAAAAAAATTGAGGAAATGGAAAGAATTGAGAAAGAGAAAATAGATAAAAAATTACAACTAGAAGAAGAAAAGAAAGCAAATTTGAAACTTAAGGAACAACTATTAAAAGATGAGATTAAATTAGAAAAAGAAAGAGTCAAAGACATCAAATCTTTTTTAAGGAAAGAACAAGCAATAATAAGACAAGAGCAAGCCGAAAAGCAGAGAAAATTTCTTGAACAATTAAAATTAGAAAAACAGATTGAAAAATTTAGAATAAGAGAAATCAAAGAATTAGAACAATTAGAAAAAATCTCGCTTAAAGAAAAAAGAGAGGATTATGCTGGTCTCCAGGAAAGAATAGATAAATTAAGAGAAAAATATAGAATTATTAGAGATCAAAAAATTCGAGAGAGAGTAGAGGCTCTTGGAGTAAAAATACAAGGTGATGAAGACAGGGAAACGCTACTTCAAAAAGAAAAAGATTATACTTTAGCAAGACAAAAAATTGAGTTTGCTTTAGAGAGTTTTTATAGAAGCGCAAGTAGTTTAGTTTTCCAGTTAAATAAAAGACATATCACAAGACAGATGTCTATTTTAAGATGTATAGACCGAAGATTTGAAACAGGAGAAATTTTCATTAAATGGGATGAAAATGAAGATGATAATTGGCTAATATTAATTTACATTAAAAATAATTCTCCTGATGAAGGGATAATAATAGAGGATAAAACCAATCCAGAAAAAAATTTATCTTATGATTATAAGACTACAGAAATTTTTAAAGCTTCAGATCAAATGGTTGACTCGTTAACACAACTTATTGCAAGAGTAAGAAAAAAAAAAGAGAATTAATTTTTTAATTATAGTTTTTTAATATATATTCCCATTTACCCATTCTTTCATAGGTAACTTTTAAAATTAATTTTGTATTAGGATCTTTCCATATAATGAAATCAAGCCTTTTATCATCAGGGAGTGTTTGATTTTTGGATTTTAAACTAAATTTTTTTGTATTTATTTTTCTGTCTAAAATTTTTATTAATTCATCGCCTATATATTTTACCTCTTGTTTTTTTACACTTCCTGACAATGGGCTTATTTGTGTATCAGTTTGTAAAATTTTATAGTTCCACCAGTTTCCTATAACGTTATCTAGGGAGGCTTTTCCTTTATATGATGATCCATTAATTAAATATTGGTTTTTTTCCTCTGAGAGTTTTAAATTTACATATTTAACTTTTTTGTTTTGAAAAGTTTCAGATTCAAAAGAAATTAACATATTGTTTTTATAAATTTCAGTTCCTTTGCTGTTAATTTTAAACAAATTCACCCCTAAAAGATCAACTTTGAATTTTGTTTCATTTTCAACTTTCAAAAAATCATTTTCTTTTGAGAATTTATACTTTGAAAAACCAATTACATCTCCATTTCTTAACACTTCCATTTCTATAAATTTTAGATCTGTCGGCTCTTTAGAAATTGAAGTTTTAAAGATACTAAGAGTTAATATTATAACAGTAATGAAGATTTTTTTCATAAAAGTAAGTCTATAGATTTTTTTTAATTACTAAAATAAGATTATTTATTTGCAAATTATTTTTTATTAGGATTTATTAAGTTTTATATTAAATAAATAATGTTTCTAAAAATTAAAAATATACCAAGAGTTTCATGGAGTTCTGAAAAGCCCCTAAATTTAAAGCCTAGATTGTCAACTTTTTTCTTTTTATGTTTTGGTTTAAGTTTATTCGGTATAGGAGAGGGTTTATTGCTTGTATCTTATACCGGAGCTTCTCCATGGAGTGTATTAGCTCAAGGTATTTCGTTGAAAGTAAATGCCTCAATTGGAATTATAACTTTTTTTATTAGTATTTTCGTAATTTCTCTTTGGGTATTTTTGAGCCAAAAACCAGGAATAGGCACAATACTGAATGCACTAATTATAGCTGCTATGATTGATCTTTGTTTAAATTACGTCTCCACCCCTGAAAGCTTTATTTTAAAAATGATCTTAGCAGTAGCAGCTGTTTTACTGGTAGGAATAGGGAGTGGAATTTATCTTGTTGCTAATTTGGGTCCTGGTCCTAGAGATGGTTTAATGACGGGATTACAAAAAAAAACAAATTTGCCAATCGCAGTGGTGAGAGCATTTTTAGAAATAACAGTAGTTAGCATTGGTTGGTATTTAGGGGGGACAGTTGGTATTGGAACCATTCTTTTTGCCTTTGGTATAGGACCAGCAGTGGCACTTAGTTTATTTATTGTTGGTAGAATTTTTAGGTAATTTCTAGTAATTTAATAATCGAATCAGTTAAAATAAAAAAATATGAGAGATTTAGTAAAGTATTTACAACTTGGTCTGCTGGGAATTATTTTGGTTAGCACTATCATTGCTGTCATTTTAGAGATTAAATTGATGTTTATAAATACCTCAGTTACTCTTGCTGATTTGCTTTTAATGTTTCTGTATTTAGAGGTGTTGGCAATGGTCAGAGTTTTTTGGGATCAACAATCAATAAGTATTACTTTACCACTTCTAATTGCAATTACTGCTCTTTCGCGATTTATAATTTTGCAAGGAAAAGAAATGGATCCTTCCGCGCTGGTTTATGAAGCTGTAGCTATTGTACTAATTGCTGGAGCAATTGTTATCTTAAGATTAAGACATAGCGATAAACTAGGCATTTCAAAAAAAAAGAAAAGTAAATAAATAAAATTTTCAACAAATTAGTGATTTATACAACTCACCAAAAAAGTATAATTTTAGAATGTGGTTTGTTAGAATTAGACTACATAAATTTGTTAGATTAACTTTTCATCCACCATGAAGAGGTTAGGAAAAAAAATTTCAAATAAAAAAACAAAAATTTAAAAACTAGACATTAATTTTTCACTTTTTTTTCTCTCGTTTGGATCAAGTATAGCTTTACGTAATCTGCAAGATTTAGGTGTTATTTCCAATGCTTCATCAGTATTAAGAATGCTTAATTGTTCTGCTATTGACATTTTTCTGACCGGTGTAAGAACAACGTTTTCATCAGTACCTTGTGTTCTCATGTTTGTTAATTTTTTTCCCTTCATAACATTAATTATCATATCACCTGGCTTTGGAGCTAAACCAACTATCATGCCTGTGTATACAGGATCATTATGTGTAACAAACATTTCACCCCTTGCCTGTAAGTTAAAAATTGCAAATGCTACAGCTTTTCCTTGCTCCATTGATATTAAGGCTCCATTTCTTCTACCTTCCATTTCTCCTTCAAAATTTCCATAAGAATGAAATATCCTATTTATAATACCTGTTCCCTTTGTTAATGTTAAAAACTTTCCTGTATAACCCATCAAACTTCTTGAAGGCGCTTGAAACAAAAGTCTTTTTTTATTTTTACCAGTATCTTTTAGGTCGATCATTCTTCCTTTTCTCTTATTTAATGAATCAATGACTTTTGAACAATACACCTCATCTAAATCCATTGTAATTTCTTCAAATGGTTCTAATTTTTCTCCATTTTTATTTTTTTTAAACAAAACTTTTGGAGGACTTACTGTCATTTCAAAACCTTCACGTCTCATTTGAGTAAGAAGTATCTCTAACATTAACTCTCCTCTTCCACTAATTTCAAAAGAATCTTTACTACTATTTTCTGAAAATGATATTCCAACATTATTTTCCGACTCCTGAATTAGTCTTTCTCTAATTTGAGTACTTGTTAATTTCTTTCCCTCAGTGCCGGCTAGTGGAGAGCTATTAACTGTAACTTTTATAGAGATAGTTGGAGGATCTATGGGTGTTGCTTTTATAGGTTCGTTAATTTCTAAATCACAAATAGTGTCAGCTACATTTGCTTTTTCTAAGCCCGCAACAATTACTATATCTCCGGCTTCACCGATTTCGATCGGTACTTTTTTTGTTCCTTCGTATCTAAATATTTTAGTTAATCTTCCCTCATCAACTTTTTCACCATTTAAATTTATTGCTTTAATTTTTTGATTAGATCTAGCGGTACCCTGCGATATCCTTCCCACAAGACTTCTACCAAGATAGCTATCAGCATATAGAAGAGTAGATAACATTGCGAATGGTTTTGTTCTATCCAAGTCTGATGGCCTCACATGCTCAATGATTAAATCTAGAAGTGGATTTAAATTCTTTCTAGCACCATTAATCTCTTTATCCGCCCAACCCGATCTCCCACTTGCATAAATAACAGGAAAATCCAGTTGCTCTTCATTTGCGTCTAAGCTAACAAATAAATCAAAAGTCTCGTTTAAAACCTCATCTGCTCTCTGATCAGATTTATCTAATTTGTTAATTATGACTATAGGTTTTAAACCTTGTTTAAGAGCTTTTGCTAAAACGAATTTGGTCTGAGGCATTACTCCTTCAGCTGAGTCTATCAGCAATAAAGCACCATCTGCCATACTTAATACTCGTTCAACTTCAGCCGCAAAGTCTCTATGTCCCGGGGTATCTATTATATTTATTCTAGATTTTTTCCAATTTATTGATGCTGGCTTTGCTAAAATTGTAATTCCCCTCTCTTTTTCAAGCTCACCACTATCCATTAATCTTTCATTTATAATTTCGTTTTCTCTAAATGAACCACTTTGTTTCATTAAATTATCAATTAAAGTAGTTTTACCGTGATCAACGTGAGCAATTATTGTTATATTCCGTATTGTATTTTTCATTTTTTGGTCGTTATATATTAAAAAATTTTAATTCAAATAAAAAAACCCCCGAAACATTCGTTTCGAGGGTTGTAATTTTGTTTAGTGTATGTATTTAGAGTGTTATCTTAATGGAAACGTATTACATTCCCATACCGCCCATACCACCCATACCACCCATTCCACCAGGAGGCATTGCAGGGCCAGAGTCCTTCTCTTCAGGTTTATCAGCAATCATTGCTTCAGTTGTTACAAGCAGTCCAGATATTGATGCTGCGTCTTGCAAAGCTGTTCTGACAACTTTTACAGGATCGATTATGCCTTCTTTAAACATATCTACATAATTTTCAGTTTGAGCATCATAACCATGTGATGTTTTATTTTGCTCTAAAAGTTTGCCAACTACAACGGATCCATCAACACCAGCATTTTTTGTTATCTGTCTTATAGGTGCTTGCAAAGCGCTCTTAACAATCTCAACTCCAGCTTTTTGATCATCACCTTTTACTTTAACGGACTTATCAATGTCCTGTGAAGCATATAATAATGCACAACCACCACCAACAACTATACCTTCTTCTACCGCTGCTCTTGTAGCATTTAAAGCATCTTCTACTCTGTCTTTTCTTTCCTTAACTTCTACCTCAGTTGCACCACCAACTTTGATAACTGCAACACCACCTGCAAGCTTAGCAAGTCTCTCCTGTAGTTTTTCTTTGTCATAGTCTGATGTAGTTTCATCAATTTGTTGTTTAATTTGATTACATCTAGCTTCTATATCTGATTTTTTACCCGATCCACTAACTATAGTACTATTTTCTTTATCCACCTTAACTCTTTTCGCAGATCCAAGATCATTTAATTTAACGTTTTCGAGTTTAATTCCAAGGTCTTCAGAAATTACTTGGCCACCAGTAAGTATCGCAATGTCTTCTAGCATTGCTTTTCTTCTATCTCCAAAACCTGGAGCTTTTACTGCAACAACTTTTAGTCCACCTCTTAGTTTATTTACAACTAAAGTTGCTAATGCTTCGCCTTCAACATCTTCAGAAATTATCATTAATGGCCTACCAGCTTGAACTACTGCCTCTAAAAGAGGAACCATTGGCTGAAGATTTGTTAATTTTTTTTCGTGTAAAAGTATTAAAGGATTTTCTAACTCTGTTGTCATCTTATCACCATTTGTAATAAAATATGGAGATAAATATCCTCTATCAAATTGCATACCTTCAACGACATCAAGTTCGGTCTCAATTCCTTTCGCCTCTTCAACTGTTATCACTCCTTCGTTTCCTACTTTCTGCATTGCCTTTGAAATCATATTTCCAATTTCTTTATCTCCGTTAGCAGAAATAGTTCCAACCTGAGCAATTTCATCACTGTCTTTAACTTTTTTTGCAGAAGAAATTAATTTTTGTTTCACCTGATCAACTGCTGCATCGATACCTCTTTTTACATCCATAGGATTCATGCCTGCGGTAACATATTTACATCCTTCTTTGACGATTGCTTGAGCTAAAATTGTTGCTGTAGTAGTCCCATCGCCAGCTTCATCATTAGTTTTGCTAGCGACCTCTTTTACCATTTGTGCACCCATATTTTCAAACTTATCTTCTAAATCAATCTCTTTAGCTACAGTCACACCATCTTTTGTTGTTCTTGGAGCTCCATATGATTTGTCAATCACAACATTTCGTCCTTTTGGACCTAAAGTTGTTTTTACAGTATTTGCAAGAATATCAACGCCTTTTAACATTGCTGCTCTTGCATCTGCATCAAATTTTACTATTTTTGCCATATCTATCTCCTTAAATTATTTTCCTGTTGAAATACCCATAATGTCTGACTCTTTCATTATGCTGTATTCTTTTCCATCAATTTTAACTTCTGTACCAGACCATTTACCGAAAAGAACTTTATCTCCAACTTTAACATCCATCGGGATTATTTTTCCATCTTCAGTTTTTGCTCCACCACCTACAGCAACAACTTTGCCCTCTTGCGGTTTTTCCTGAGCCGTGTCTGGTATGATTATTCCACCCGCAGTTTTTTCACTGCCATCTAGAACTTCAATTAGCACTCTATCGTGCAAAGGTTTAAATTTCATAAAAACTCCTTTAAATATGTGGATCATATAAAGATGCTTAGCTAATATTTCAAGATATCATCAAGAAATTTAAAGCTTAAAAAACCAAGAAATATTGATTTTTTTAAGCTATATCTCCTAAATGCCAAAAAATTTAGATGATTTAGGACTGAAGTCAGTAGCAAACAACTACGATGTCTTTTTTATAGATATTTGGGGAGTGCTTCATAATGGAATAAGTCTGTATCAAACTTCTGTTAATGTTTTAGATGAATTAGAAAAATTAAATAAGAAATATATTTTGCTCACTAATGCACCAAGACCAAATAAAACCGTAATTGAATTCTTAGAAAAAATGGGATTAGACGAGAATAAATGTAGCAAAGTTTATACATCTGGGCAGTCTGCACTTAAACATCTAGAAAAAAATTATAAAGACAAAAATTTTTATCATATTGGACCCCCTAAAGATTTTGATCTTTTTAAACTGTTTGAAAAAAATAAAATTGACAATTTAAAACAATCCGATTTCATATTATGCACTGGACTTTTCGAAGAATACGAAGAAGACCTAAAATATTATGCAGAATTATTTAAAAACGTGATTGGTAAAAAAATGATATGTACAAATCCTGATTTGATCGTAGATAGAGGTAATATTACAGAATATTGCGCAGGGTCGGTAGCGAAAATATTTGAAGACCTTGGAGGTAAGGTTGAATATTTTGGAAAACCTTATCCAAATGTGTATCAACAAGCTGCAGATATAAAAAATAAAAAAATATTGTGTATTGGAGATAATCTTAATACGGATATAAAAGGAGCTAATATTCAAAATTTCGACTCTATGCTAATATCCTCTGGTATACATAAAAAAGAAATAGATAAAAATATTGAAAAAGTTCAATTTAAATACAATGTAAAGATTGATTACTATCAATCATTTTTGAAATGGTAAGAAAAATAAAATATTACAAAAATTTTGATGTTCAAAAAAAACACAAAAACTCAATCATATTAATTGGTAATTTTGACGGTGTTCATTTAGGACATCAAAAATTATTTAAAAAAGCCTTGATATTGAAAAAAAGAAAAAAATATAAAATTGGTGTAGTGACATTTGATCCAATCCCTAAAATGTTTTTTTTTAAAAAAATTAAAAATTATAGAATATCTAACTTAGATCAAAAGCTAGAAATTTTAAAAAAATTTGAGGTAGATTTTGTTATTAATAAAAAGTTTGACTTAAAATTTTCGAAGATAAAATGCAATAAATTTATTGAAAAATTTCTCTACAAAAAGTTGTCTGCAAAATTAATTTTTGTAAGTAATAATTTTAGATTTGGAAATAAGCGTGAGGGAGATGTAAAATTATTAAAATTTTTTGAAAAGAAATTTAATTATAGAATTATAAATCCATCACCTTTAAAAAAAAATAATAAGATTATATCTTCAACATCTATAAGGAAACTTTTAGAAAATGGACAAATCTATACTGCCAATAAATATTTGAATAGAAATTGGTCCATTCAAGGAATTGTACAATTTGGAAGAAGACTGGGTAAAACTATAGGGTTTCCAACTTGCAACATTGATATTGGAAATTATGTCATAGCTAAACCGGGAGTTTATGCAGTTAAAATCTTAATTAATAAGACAAAAAAAAAACTGAGTGGAATCGCAAACTTGGGTTATAGACCTACATTTAACCAAAATAAAATTCTTCTTGAGGTAAATATTTTTAATTTTAAAAAAAATCTTTATAATAAAAAGCTAACTGTTGAGTTTTTGAAGTTTATCAGAGGTGAAAAAAAATTTAATGGTATAGATGAATTAAAAAAACAGATAAAAAAAGATGTAAAAATAGCTAAAAAATTAAAATGAGCAAAGATCAAATAAACCTTCCAAAAACAGCTTTTTCAATGAAAGCAAATCTTCCATTGAAAGAACCTAAGATCGTTGAACATTGGAATAAAATCGATCTTTACAATTTATTAAGAGAAAATAATAAAGGTAAAGAAAAGTTTGTTCTTCACGATGGGCCTCCTTATGCAAATGGTAATATTCATATGGGAACAGCTTTTAATAAAATCCTCAAAGATATAATTACAAAATTTCATCAAATGGATGGTAAAGACTCAGTATATGTTCCTGGATGGGATTGTCATGGGTTACCGATTGAATGGAAAATAGAGGAGCAATATAAAAAAAATAAAAAAAATAAAAATGACGTACCAGTCGTTGAATTTAGAAAAGAGTGCAGAGAATTTGCTAATAAGTGGATCAAAGTTCATAAAGAGCAATTTAAAAGGCTTGGAGTTGTCGGAGATTGGGAAAATTACTATTCTACAATGAGTTATGATGCTGAGGCTCAAATAGTAAGAGAATTGGGTAAATTTTTAAAAGAAGGTAGTTTATATAGAGGCTACAAGCCAGTTTTGTGGTCCACTGTAGAAAAAACTGCTCTTGCTGATGCAGAGGTTGAATATATGGATCATACATCAGATACAATTTATGTTTCGTTTCCTATTCAAAAATCAAAATTAAAAAATCTTTTAGGCGCTGAAGTAATTATTTGGACAACTACACCATGGACGATACCAGCAAATAAAGCTTTAGCTTACAACAAATCTTTAAAATATATTGCAATACAAGTTAATGACAAAGGTGATTTTAACAATAGAAAAATTATCGTTGCAAAAGATCTGTTAAAAAGTGTAGTTGAGGATTGTAAAATTAACGACTACAAAATTATAATTGAAATAAACGGATCTGATTTTGATGGAGTAGTTTGCTCCCATCCATTTAAAAACTTAGGTTACAATTATGATATACCGATGCTTGAGGCAAGGTTTGTTACAACAGAACAAGGCTCAGGAATAGTACATTGCGCTCCAAGCCATGGTCCAGATGATTTTAATTTATGTTTAAATAATAATATCAAAGCTGTCGAAACAGTTGATGATGATGGAAAGTATACAAAACATGTTTTAAATTTTGAAGGTATTCATATTTTTAAAGCAAACCCAATTGTTATTGAAAAGCTTAAAAATGAAAAAAATTTATTAGCGAATGGAAAACTAAATCACTCATATCCCCATTCATGGAGATCTAAAGCTCCATTAGTCCATAGAGCTACACCTCAATGGTTTATTTCTATGGAAAGCCATAAATTAAGAGATAAAGCTTTAAAAGCTATTGATGATACAGAATTTTATCCTGCAAAAGGGAAAGAAAGATTAAGATCAATGATTGAAACAAGACCAGATTGGTGTGTTTCTAGACAAAGAGTTTGGGGCGTACCATTGCCTATATTTATTTCTAAATCTGACGGCAAGGTTTTAGTAGATGAAGATGTGTTTGAAAATATTGCATCTATTTACGAAAAAGAAGGATCAGATTGCTGGTTTTCAGATAACCCTCAAAAGTTTTTAGGAGATAAATATAAAGCTGAAGATTTTGTTAAACTAAAAGATATTGTTGAGGTTTGGTTTGATAGTGGATCTACACATTCATTTGTTCTAGAAAAAAGAGGAGATTTAAAATGGCCTGCATCTATGTACCTAGAGGGATCTGATCAACATAGAGGATGGTTTCACTCATCATTATTAGAATCTTGTGGAACAAGAGGCAGAGCTCCATTTGAAAGTATCTTATCTCACGGATTTGTAATGGATGGTAAGGGTTTGAAAATGTCAAAATCTTTAGGGAACCAGATCTTTCCAGAGGATATTCTAAAAAAATATGGAGCAGATATCCTTAGAGTTTGGGTGACTGCATCCGACTACTCTGAAGATTTAAGAATAGATTACTCAATTTTAGAGCAACATGCTGAAGCATACAGAAAGATTAGAAATACATTTAGATATTTAATGGGCAACATAAATGACAACTATTCTGAACAAGAATATAGCAAAATTAACTTTACTAAACTCCCTGAACTCGAAAAGCTAATGTTACATAAATTGTATATTTTAAATGAAAAATTTAATTCAAACTTTAAAGAATATAATTTTCATGTTTTATACAAAGAATTATTAAACTTTTGTACTGTGGATCTTTCGTCGTTCTACTTTGATATAAGGAAAGACACTTTATACTGTGATAAAAAAAATTCAGATAAGAGACAAAGTTGCATTTTAATATTAAATACAATATTGGACGCCTTATTAAAATGGTTTGCACCGATTTTATCTTTTACTACAGAGGAAATTTTCAGTCTTTTAAACAAAGATGAAAAAAATAGTATTCATTTAAAAAAGTTTCCAGAATTTCCAAAATCTTGGAAAAATGAGGAACTTAATAAAAACTGGGAAAAAATAAACAAAATAAGGGATGTTGCAAACATTAGCATTGAAGAAAAAAGAGCAGCCAAAACAATAGGATCTAGCTTAGAAACCGCAATTGATATTAGATTGACAAAGGACCTATATGACCTTGCAAAAAAATATGATTTTTCAGAAATATGTATAACTTCACTTGCAAATACTATTTTGGATGAAAATGCAAAAGACAATATAGAGGTAAAAACTTCAAAAGCAAAAGGAAAAAAATGTCCTGTTTGTTGGAAAATTACTGAGGCAGAATGCGAAAGGCATCCAACATAAAAATTAAATGATAAATTTTATAAATAAGAAAATTATTATTTATTTTTTAATTACATTATTAATTTTTACTTTAGATAGAATTTCAAAGATTTACGTTATAAATATTGCTGAAACTTACGGCAAAGTAGATATTTATCTAAATCAATTTTTAAATATTATTTTAGTTTGGAACACAGGAATAGGGTTTGGATTATTATCGTTTGAAAAACAATTTATTTATAATTTAATAACATTAATAATTGTATTAGTTAATTTAGTAATTTTATATCTTGGTGTAAAGGCAAGTAATTTTAAAGGACTTATATTTTTTGTCATTTTAGGTGGATCACTTGGCAACCTATTCGATAGACTTTATTATTCTGCAGTTCCTGATTTTATAGATATAAATTACAATGGTTTTCATTGGTTTATTTTTAACTTAGCTGATATATTTATTTCAATTGGTGTCATATGCCTTATTTTTGTTGAATTATTTTTCAATAAAGAGGAGACATAATGCAAAATAAATATATTTTTTTAATTTTTATATTCTTCCTTTTGAATGCCTGTCAAACTATACAAGATGGTTTAGCTGGTAATAAAAATAAAAATAGTGATGAATTTTTAATAGAAAAGAAAAACCCTTTAGAAATTCCACCAGATTTTGGATCTCTACCAAAACCTAAAACTGAAAGTGAAATTACAGATCAGGCAGAGGAAATAAAAAAAGATATAGAAAAATTATTGCAACACAGCGAAATTGATACCAGTTTTGAAAGTAAAGATAAGTCAGCCGAAGATTTTGTACTTAAACAAATCAAGAATAATTAATGTTTAATAAAAATATCTCTTTAAAAGAATTTGGAGTTGTTAAGAATAAAAAAAAAATAAAAAGTCAAATTTTAAAATCTCTTAATTATTATAAAAATTATGAGCTAGTAAAGAGTTTCTCAAAAAACTATAAATATAACTTTTCTCAATCTCAAATAAAAAAATATAAAAAATTTAATAATTATAATTTAATTGGCATGGGTGGATCCTCTTTAGGAGCTAAAGCTATTTATAATTTTTTAAGTCCCAAAATCCAAAAAAAATTTACATTTATCGATAATCTGAGTTCTAAAAATAATTATCAAAAAAAAACAAAGAGACTTAATATTATAATCTCAAAGTCGGGTAATACCCTTGAAACAATTTCGAACTATTCGGTAATTAAGGGAAAAAAAAGAAACTTATTTGTGTGTGAAAATTCTGACAACTACATTAAGACTTTGGCAAATAAACTCAGTTGTGACATTATCTCTCATAAAAATTATATTGGTGGCAGATACTCCGTACTCTCTGAAGCTGGAATGTTGCCAGCGATTTTTATGGGATTAAAAGCAGAAAAATTTAAAAATTTAAACAACTTAATCAAAAATAAAAAATTTATAAACTCACTATTAGATGGAGTAGTATCAATTAAATATTTTTTGAGTAATAAAAAATTTAACTCCATAATCTTAAATTATGACGAACTTTCAACTGACTTATTTAAATGGTATCAACAACTATTAGCGGAGAGTCTAGGAAAAAACTCAAAGGGCATCTTACCTTTGATTTCGAGTATGCCAAAAGATAATCACAGTTTAATGCAACTATACTTAGATGGACCGAAAAATTCTTTTTTTACTTTCTTTGATGTAAATGATCATGATAATCAAAAAATTAATAATTTAGAAATATTGCAATCATATAACTTCTTAAAAAATAAAAATTTATACCAGATTAAATCTGCACAAAAAAAAGCTACCGAAAATATATTTAGAAAAAAAAATATACCGTTTAGAAGTTTTAGAGTTTTACAACGTTCAGAAGAGGCTCTAGGTGAATTATTTACATTTTTTATGTTGGAAACTATTCTTTTAGGAGATTTAATGAAAGTCAATCCTTTCGATCAGCCTTCGGTAGAATTAATCAAAACTGAAGCAAATAAAATTCTTAAAAATTAAAATTTTCCAAAATAAATTTTTGATGAACCATATGTTCTTTCCAAAAGTACCCGAAAATTTATGGGAAATTTTTCTTTAGTTTTTTTATTTCTATGTAAAATGAGTAAACTATTTTTTTTTATAATTTTTTTTTCAAAAATATAAACCAGTAACTCACTAATTTTATTTTCCTTGTAAGGAGGATCCATAAAAATAATATCGTACATTGTTTTATAATTATTTGATTTTTCAATAACTTTCAAAACCTCCTCGTTAAACAATTCTATTTGATTATAAAAATTTAGATCGTTAAGATTTTTTTTTAAAATTTTAAACGCTGGTAAATAGTTTTCACAAAAAACAACTTTAGATGCACCTCTTGATAAACACTCAAGACCAAAAGAACCTGATCCCGAGTACAGATCAAGGACAGATGAATTTAAAATTTTATTTTCTATAAGATTTGAATGTTCAATAATATTAAAAATTGATTCTCTTACAATATCTTTGAGTGGTCGCGTTTGTTTATCAGTTGGTAAAAAAATTTTTTTATTTTTAAATTTACCACCAATTATTCTCATATTAAGTTACTTTATAAGCAATGTCTTTTCTAAAAAAACCTTCTTGCCAATCTATATCGTTTAAAATTTTTAATGTTTTTTTTTTTGATATCTTAAAACTTTCTGTTGTTGCAATTATGTTTAATACTCTTCCACCGATAGCTAAATATTCGCCATTTTCAATTTTTGTTCCAGCGTGGAACAAATATTCATCGCTATCAAGCTTAATATTTTTCAATTGATTAATTTTTGTATTTTTTTTGAAATCATCTGGATATCCATTTGAACATAAAACAACGCATACACTTTTCTTCTTTTTCCATTTAATTTCGATATTATTTAATTTTCTATCGCAACAAGCTAAAATTATTTTTCCTAAATCTGTTTCTAGTATTGGTAGTATAGTTTGGCATTCTGGGTCACCCATTCTCACGTTAAATTCTATAAGGTAAGGATCATTATTAACAATCATCAATCCAATATATAAAAACCCACAGTAACTTACTCCTAGTTCTTTAATTCCATTTAAGGTTGGTTCTATAATTCTCTCTTTAATTTTTTTATCAAGTTCAGTGTTATAAAGTCTCGAGGGAGAGTATGCCCCCATACCTCCTGTATTTTTACCTGTATCATTTTCACCAACACGCTTATGATCTTGAGCTGTTTGAAAAAATTTATGAGTAGCACCATCTGAAATAACAAAATAACTCATTTCTTCACCATTTAAAAATTCTTCAATAAGGACACAATAAGCTTTACCAAAGCGTCCATTAAATATTTCTTTTACCGCAAGTTTCGCATCTCCCTGATTTTTACAAATATAAACTCCTTTGCCTGCTGCTAGTCCATCTGCTTTTACCACTAGCGGATATTTTGTAGATGTTAGATAATTTAAAGCTGACTTTTCATCATTAAAAATTTCAAAGCTTGATGTTGGTATTTTATGCTTTTTACAAAGTTTTTTTGTAAAAGTTTTTGATCCTTCTAATTGCGCACATATCTTGTCTGGGCCAAAAATTTTTATTTTTGTTTCTTTAAAATATTCAACAATACCATCAACCAAGGGCTTTTCTGGGCCAACAATAATTAATTCTATTTTTTTTTCATCACAAGTACTCTGAATTTTTTTGAAATCTGAGATATCTATATTTATATTTTCAGCAATTAATTCTGTGCCAGCATTTCCTGGAAAACAGAATATTTTATTGACGATGCTTGATTCTTTAAGTTTAAAACAAAGCGAGTGTTCTCTGCCACCACTTCCAATAATTCCAATGTTCATATATATTTTATACAACTAAATAATGAAAAATAAATTAGCTAAATTAAAATATTTGCCAAATAACTTTGAAATCTTAGAAAATGGAGATCATGTAATATGCGCAGTTTCAGGAAAAAAAATACAACTTGAAAATCTTAGCTATTGGAATGTAGAATTACAGGAAGCTTATTTTTCTTATGTTGAGGCATCAAAAAAAAGGTAATCTATACTTTAAATTACAACTTCCATTTATTGTGAGTCCATATCCATTGATCTGGTTTTAATAAGATTTTATTTTCAAGCCAATTATTTAATTTGAGTGTAATGTTATTTATATCCTCTTTTTCACCAAAGTATATTGGATTTTCAATTGTCATATCAAAAAAAATATTGTCTCTTCTTTGAATATAAATTGGAACCGCAGGACATTTATATTTTTTAATTAACTGTGCTGGAATGGTAGTTGTATAAGTAGGTTTGTTGAACAATAATGATTTTTCACCTTCCGAAACTCTTTGATCAATCATTAATGCTACAGATTTATTTTGAGAGAATGCTTTAATGATTTCTCTAACTCCACCTAATCCTTTTTTAATTTGATTTTTGCAAATAAAATTTTTTCTTAGGTTCTCCATTGTTCTATTTAAAAATAAGTTATTTAAAGGTCTATAAACTGCCGACAGTTCAATCCCTGATAATTCTATTTGCATTGCCATTAATTCAAAATTATTAAAATGACCTGATATAAAAACAACAGGGTTACCATCTTTTTTAATTTTTTCTAATATTTCAATCCCACTTATGTTTAAGTATTTATCAAGTTTTTTTGATCTAAATTTTTCAATGTACATATACTCAGAAAAAATTCTTCCATAATTTTTCCACATTTTTTTTATCAGTTCATTGGCATCTTTATCGCTTATATCTGGAAAACTATTTTTAATATTATTTTTAGTTATTTTCCTTGATCGAAATAAAGGAAATAAAAAAGATCCTATTTTTGCACCTAGACTAGAGGCATTTCTATATCCAATTATTTTAAATATAGAAAATAATAATTTTATAAACAAAAATTCTACTAAATATTTTATTTTTTTCATTTTTTAAGAAATTAAATCTAAAAATGCACTTTTATTATTTATCTCTAAATCTATCTTAATATAATCTATATTATTTCTTAATTCTTTATTTATCCTCAGATAATCTTTTTCAGTAGTAACAATTTTTGAATTATTTTTAGTAGCAAATTTTTTAATATTGTCTATTTCATATTTTTTATAGTTATAATGATCTGGAAATGAAAAATATTTAATTATTTTAAATTTATTTTCTTTAAGGGTTAAATGAAAGTTATCGGGGTTACCAATTCCAGAAAAAGCAATATAATTTTTTGAAACATCAAATTTATTTATATTTTCAGGTTTGTAATATCCTTCAAATATTTTAATCTTATTGTTTAATTTCAAAATTTTTTCTTTAATTTCTGAATTGTTTATATCTGGACCATTTAAAAAAACTATGTCGAAATTTTTTAGTGATGAAATCTTTTCTCTTAAAGGACCAGCAGGAATGACATATCCATTCCCAATCCAATTATTTGAGCTAAAACAACAAATTTTAAAATTGTATTTTATGGACTTATCCTGAAGCCCGTCGTCGAAAACTGCATATTTAAAATTTTTGTTAATAGCCTCATTAGCACAATCTTTTCTATGTTTTTTACTTATTAAGTTTGTTCTACTATTTATTAACAATTGTTCATCTGTTTGTTCGCTATAATATTTTTTGATAACTGTTGTTTTTATACCTTTTGAATTTAGTAGTTCACTGATTTTGATTGATAAAGGGGTTTTTCCAGTGCCACCAATGTAAATATTTCCCACACAAATAATTTTTATATTTGGAAATTCTAGAGTTTCTTTTTTTTTAATAAAATTATAAAAAGTTACAATTTTAGATATTGGAGTTAACAAATAAGCAAAAATGTTAGGTTTTGTTTGATCCCAAAATTTGGGTTTTTTAATAATCATTGACCCAATTCTTTTTCTATCTCTTTAATTGTATTTATTAAAATTTCATTACCAAATTTCTTTACTTTTCTTACAACTGCTTTGGACTTACTTTTATTTTTAAACAATATTTTAATTTTTTTATTTAAATTTCGAATGTTACTTACTTTCTGTGATAACTTAATTTTATCAAGATAATTATAAATATTTTTGAAATTATTCACATATGGACCATACAAAACAAAACAGCCGTGCCTTACCGGCTCTAGTGGATTTTGTCCACCATGGTTTACAAAAGAACCTCCAACAAAAACTATTTTTATTAAATTGAAAAACTTTTCTGTTTCACCATAAGTATCTACTAGGTATATGTCTGTTTTTTCAGGTATTTCGGTTTTCCAACTATGGCAATGAACATTTAAATTGTGTTGATTAATCATTTCTACAAGTTCATTTGATCTTTCTACATGTCTTGGAATAATTACACTAAGCAAATTATTGTATTTTCTTTTTAATATTTTATGTGTTTTGATGGATATTAGTTCTTCACCTCTATGAGTACTTGAGGAACACCATGAATTTTTCTTTAACATAAATTTTTTTAAATTATTTGGTAAAGAAAGGTTTTTATATCTATTTTGGATAAATTTTAAATTACCAAATGACTTTATATTTTTTACACCAAAATATTTTAGATATTTAATTGTTTCAATATTGGATACCAAAGTTTTATCAATACATTGGAAAATGTAATTGCTAAAACTGCCTAACATTTTCCATCTTTGAAAAGATCTATTTGTTATTCTTGCATTTAAAAGTAAAATTGGAATAGATTTTTTTTTCAAATTAAAAACCATATTTGGCCAAATTTCTGAGTCGATGAAAATAGCCAATGATGGTTTCCAGTAATTTAAAAATTTATTTGATAAGTGATTTGTATCAATCGGAAAGAATTGATGTATTGTTTTTTTAAACTTAAACTGTTTAAATATATTTGAGGAACTTAATGTAGATGATGTAATTAATATTTGATCTACTTCTCTATTTTTTTCTAATTTAAAAACAAGAGGAATTATACTTGAGATTTCACCAACACTAGCGCCATGAAACCAAATAAGTTTTTTCTTAATTTTTTTTTTTGAAAAGAAACAAAGTTTTTCTTTGTATCTTTTTGGATCCTCTTTATTTCTAAAAATCCTATATAAAATTATAAAAGGGGACAATAAAAAAATAAAATTAATTATTAACCTGTAAATAAATAACAACATTATTTAGGTCTAAGTTGGTTTTGATAAAAATTTTTATAGATTTTTGAGTTTTCAATTAATTGTTTATGAGTACCATTTGCAACAATTGTTCCTTTATCTATAACAAAAATTTTATGAGCATTAATAATTGTAGATAGCCTATGAGCAATAACAAGTGTTGTTTTATTTTCAGTAAGTATTTCCATTGCATTCTGTATTTTGCTCTCAGTTTCTGCATCCAATGAAGATGTGGCCTCATCTAATAAAATTATTGGTGTTTTTTTAAGCATTGCTCTCGCAATTGAAATTCTCTGCTTTTCACCGCCAGACAGGCGAACTCCATTCTCACCAATAATTGTTTCAAACTTATTTGGTAAATTTTCAATAAACTCTAGTGCAAAAGATTTTTTTGTAACATCCAAAATTTCTTTTTCTGTAGCATCTGGATTTGCATAAATTATATTATTTCTAACTGTATCGTCAAAAAGTGTTATGTCTTGAGTGACTATCGAAATATTTTTTCGTAAATCTTTAACCTTTAATGAATAAATGGATTGATCATCAATTTTAATATCTCCTTTTTTACAATCATAAAACCTTGGTATTAAATTTAATATTGAAGATTTGCCAGCCCCAGTATAACCGACAAGCGCAGTAGTTTTGCCTCCGTCAATTGTAAAATTTAAATCATCTAAAATTAAATTATTAGAAGAATCGTATTTAAAATTACAGTTTTGAAATTTAATAGTACAATTTTGAATTTTTAGATCTTTTGCATCATGCTTTTCAATAATTTTATTTTTAGTATCTATAATTGGTATTATTCTTTTAGCGGCTGATAACCCTGTGTTAATACTTAGATTTAGTGTAGCTAAAGCCCTAACCGGTTGATACGCGAGCATCATTGCGGCCAAAAAAGAAAAAAAATTATTTATTTCCAATTCATCATTTATGATTAATTTACCTGAGTAAAAAATTAATAAAGCTATCATTATACCAGTCAATATTTCCATTATTGGAGAGGCCCTTACAAAAACAATCGCAATTTTTTTTGCTTTTTCTTTTAAACTAACAAGAAAATTATCAGTCCTATCAATTTCAAAAATTTCTTTCTGAAAAATTTTAATCAATTTATGATTTTTAAATATTTCCATTAAATGTTTATTCAATTCACCAGATTTAATCTGAGCTTCTGTAGTTACTTTTCCTATTCTTTTACCAAGAGTTTTTGCAGCAGCTGAAGCTAAAGGTATCATGATAATCGCAATTAGTGATAATTTCCAATTTTGATAAAACATAACAATTAATAGTCCAAGCAAAGTTATAGAATCTTTAAATAAACTTAATAAAGCTGTACTGACCAAACTTACTATAAGAGAAGTATCGTAAGTAAGGTTGGAAATAAATTTTCCAGTATGCTTGTTATCTATAGCTGTAATATCGGCCTTTACCAAACTTGTGATCATATCTTTTTGAATATCTTTCTTAATATCTTCAGCAACGCCAATCATAAGAACCTTTGCTAAATATAAAGAAACACCTTTTGCAGAAAAAGCTAGAATAATAGCTAAAGGAATTATTAAAATTAAAGTTTGATCCTTTTCAATAAATAGTTTTTTTATTGCAGGATCTAAAAGCCAAGCTATGGCAGAGGTAGCTCCCGCCACAATCATAGAAAGTAAAATTGAAATAGTAATTTTTCCTAAGAAACGTTTTGTATAACTATTGTAAAGCCTAAAAATTGTATCTTTATTGGACATCATACAATTATTTTTCCAATTAAAATATTTATAAAAACCATAAATCCTAAAAAATTATTTGATTTAAATATTTCAAGACAATTTCTTTCCAGATTAATATTTAATTTGAATATTTGGTAAGCAAATAAATGCAAAGAAATTAAAACAATTCCAAAAAAATAAATATTTGCAAAATTCATTTTAAAACCGACATAAACCTGAGATATAATAAATATTAAGTAGCATATTAAAACAAATTGCTTTGGATTATTCTTAAATTTAATTGATGTAGATTTAACTCCTATTATTTCATCATCTTTTATATCTTGAAACCCATATATAGTGTCGTAACCTAATGTCCAAAATATGGCTCCAAAATAAAATATTAGAGGCACAACATTTAGATCAGCATAAATTGCGGTCCAACCAAGAATAAGACCATAATTAAATGTGATTCCTAAAAAAAGTTGCGGCCAATAAGTAAATCTTTTCATGTAAGGATAAGTAAATGCTAAAGGCATAGAACATAAAGCTAAAATAATGGTGTATAAATTAAATTGTAATAATACACCCAAAGCTATCAAGCAAAGAATTGCAGAATAAAAAAGACCAAGTTTGACTGAAACATTTCCTAAAGCAATAGGTCTTTTTTTTGTTCTTTCCACTTTGGCATCAAAATCTTTATCAGCAATATCGTTTATTATACAACCCGCTGATCTCATTAAAATGGATCCACATAAAAATAGAAAACAATATTTCAAATAAATTTGCACATTATTTGTAAAATCAAAAGCAACCGTAAGTCCCCAAACACAAGGCCAAAACAAAAGCATATAACCTATAGGTTTCTTAAATCTAGTTAATTCCAAAAAATCATTAATTTTTTCCATCAGAATTTACTTGTAAATAGCAAAGGGTAGTTTCATAATCAAATTGATTCGCATGAATATAGATTATACAGTAACTGCACTGATGTTTCCTGCTATTCCGCTTCTAATGGGAGTTTATAGCAATCGATTTCATACATTAAGTAAATTAATTAGAGAATTGCACGATGAGCATGTTTATGAAAAACATGTTCCACCTGAATGGAAAAAGCAATTTTTAAATTTAAGTAACAGGATATCAATTTTAAGATGGACTATAATGTTTGCAGCTTTTGGTTTTTTATTTAATATGTTAACCGTTTTTGCGCTTTATCTGGATGAATTATTTGTAGCAAGGGTAATTTTTGGTTCTTGTTGTTTATCTATGATTGTTTCGATCGTATTCTTTATAAGAGAAATACAAGTTTCAACTAATGCGTTAAATCTTCATATGTCTGATATGGATGTAAAGATAGATTAGTTTGGGACTATAATTGCAGGTCCAATAATCTTTCTTCCCTCTAAATCTTGATGAGCAGCAACAACATCTTCAAGAGTGTATTTTTTAAAAATATCAATTTTTACTTTTTGTGTTTTGACCATCTCAAAAAGTTTTTTAGCAGCTTCGTCCAGCTCATTTCTGGTTGCAGTATAATGCGCTATACTAGGACGTGTTAAAAATAATCCTTTAGGTGCAATTAATTTTCCAACATCAAGGGGATCAAGTTTTCCAGAAGCATTTCCAAAAGACACAAAAGTTCCTCTCATTTTTAGGCATCCTAATGATTTTTCCATTGTCACCTTTCCAACTCCATCATAAACAACTGGCAGACCCTCATCATTGGTAATCTCCATAACTTTTTTTTGGAAATCATCTTTAGAATAATTTATCACATGACTGCATCCAAATTTTTTTGCAATTTCAATTTTTTCATCAGACCCGACTGTCCCAATTACACTACAACCTAAACTTTTTGCCCACTGACAAAATATTTGGCCTACACCACCTGCAGCTGCATGGAATAGTATGGTTTGACCCGATTTAACAGAATATGTTTTGTGTAATAGGTAAAATGTTGTTAATCCTTTAGTCATTAAAGTTGCTACAACTTCCAAATCTATTCCCTCTGGAACTTTAACTAAATTTTTTGTGGGATAAATTCTATGAGAAGAATAAGAGCCTATTGGAGCAGCAGCGTAAGCAACTTTATCTCCTTCTTTAAAATCTCCAACATTATTTCCTGCTTTTTCTATTATGCCAGCAGCTTCTAATCCGATTCCAGATGGTAGTGGAAGAGAGTATAGGCCTGATCTATGATATGTATCAATATAATTAAGACCAATCGCTGAATGTTTTATTAGTACTTCGCCATCTTTTGGGTCCTCAAGCTTAATATCTTTTAGCTCTAAAACTTCAGGACCACCAGTTTTTTTTATTTCAATTGCTTGCACTATTTTACGAAAGTTCCATTATGATAATCATTCACAGCTTGTAAAATTTCAGATTTTGTATTCATAACGAACGGACCTCCTCTAGCAATTTTTTCATTAATAGGTTTTCCAGAAATAAGCAAAAATTTTGAATTATAAACACTTTTGACTCTAAGTTTTTCACCTTTTGAAAGTAAAATTAAAGTTGAGCCGATCAATTTATCATGTTTTTTTTCGCCGATCGTAATTTCACCATTAACTAAATAAATTAGAGAATTATGGGTATTAGGAAGATCAAAATTAAATTCTTTATTTTTTTTTAATTCAATATCAAAATAAATTGGCTCAACATTATGGCTTTTAATGGGACCCTCAGCATTTTCAAACTTGCCAGCAATGGTTTTTACAGTTTTATCGTCATCCTCATATGTTTGCATTTCCTTTGAGTCTATATATAGATATTCAGGTTTACTCATTTTTAATTTTGCAGGCATGTTAATCCATAATTGGAAACCTTGAAGTTTACCACCAGACATTGCTGGCATTTCCGAATGTATTATTCCACTTCCTGTTTTCATCCATTGAACATCTCCAGCCTTCATCCTCCCTTTGGCTCCAGTACTATCTTGATGTTCAAATTCACCATGCAACATATATGTAACCGTCTCTATTCCTCTATGTGGATGAGCAGGAAAACCACCGATATAATCATCTTTGTCCTCCGACCCAAACTCATCTAACATTAAAAATGGATCATAATAATTTGGATTTACTCCAATACTTCTTTTTAATTTTACGCCAGCTCCATCTGAAGAATTAACTGGCTTTATAATCTGCTGTATCTCAACAATGCTCATAATTTAATTATCTTTTATTTCCTTTTATAAAAAAGTAAAATCCACTTACAAGTAGAAATATTTGCACACTAGAAAACAATTTTGTTGTAATAAACCAATCAGAATGTGCCACTAAAAGAATAATAGACATTAATAAAACAATATTTAGACCAGCTAATCTTGTTAATATGTTTCCTAAAGGATTTTTTATAAAAGCTGCAATTATTATTATAATTCCAGAAAACAGTTCTGATAATGCTACAGTAGATGCTAGAATTGGATGTAAATCGTAATATTCTACAAGTCCCTCTGGCGGCAGTGGAAATTTTTTAGAGGCATATATAATAAAAGCTAAACCTAGAATAAACCTAAGAGAAAGTGAAGCTAGAGCCTCAAAGTTTCTTAAATAGCTATCTATTTTTCTATCAAAATTCTTCATAATATATTTGATTATTATTATATATATTTTTAATTACAATAATGAAATTTAGTAATTAAAATATACTTAGTAGCTCTTCTAAATCTCCAATTACATGTTTTGGTTTATAATCTAGTTTGTCAAAAATATTTTTATTCCTGTTTACCCAAATTGAATTATAACCAAAATTACCACCCCCACATACATCCCAAGTATTTGAACTTAAAAAAGCAACTTCACGTTTATCTATTTTATATTTCTTAATAGGAATTTCGTATACTTTTGAACTTGGTTTAAAAATTCCAACCTCCTCAATTGAAAAAATATCATCAAAAAAAATTTTCATATTATTTATTTCAATTAATTCATTTAGTAGGGACGGTGTTCCATTTGAAAGTATAGCAATTTTGTAGTTTTTATTTTTCAGTTTTTCTAAAGTATTTTTTGTTTCTGGATATGGAGACAATATTTTATATAAATCTAAAAGCTCACTCCTCATATTTTGATCTATTTGGAATTTTTTCATAGATTTGTCTAAGCTATCTTCAGTTATTTTCCAGAAATCTTTATGTTTATTCATAAGACTTCTCAACCAAGTATATTCTAACTGAGTTGTTCTCCAATAATTTGCAAAATTTTCCCACTTATCACCAATTTTACCTTTGCATTTCTCAGCTGCTGAATTCACATCAAATAACGTTCCATACGCATCGAAAATTATTGCTTTAAGATTTTTCATAAATTAACTTATTTAAATGAGTAATATTAGATTATTTTATAGTGAAAGTTTATATATAAATTTAAAATCTAAATTAGATAAAACCCAATCACATTACATTTATAAGGTGATGAGAATTAAGGAGGGCCAAAATTTTAGTTTGTTTAATCAATCTGGTGAATTTGAAGCAAAAGTAGAAAATATTTTGAGAGGTATTGTTGAGTTTACAATAAAAAAAAAATTAAGATCTGTAGTTAACTTAAGAGAAATCTGGCTTGCCTTCACACCTATAAAACTAAATTATTTAAATTTAATGATACAGAAAAGTACTGAGCTTGGAGTAACCAGATTTATCCCGCTACTTTCAGAAAGAACTGTTGTAAGAAAAATAAATGAAAAAAGGCTAAACAAAATTATTGTTGAGGCATCAGAGCAAAGTAATAGGTTAAATTTACCAGTTTTAGATAAATTAAAAACACTTGAAGAATTTTTAAAAGAAAATATTCAAACAACAATCCTATTTGGCGATCTAAATTCTGACAACAAAAAAATTAATATTCAAAATGAAGACCCAATATGTGTTTTAATTGGACCGGAAGGCGATTTCTCTACTAAAGAAAGAGAAATAATTTCTAAAACCAAAAATGTAATTCCGTTAAATATCAATAAAAATATTTTAAGATCTGAAACTGCTGCAATATCAATGATTTCTATTATTAGTTATATTCTTTTATCTTAAATATTTATCTATTATCTTAAACATATCTTTGTATTTAGCATGATGATTTATTCTATCTAAATACTTTCCATCTTTTAAAAGTAATACTGATGAACTGTGATTTATTAAATAATTTCCATCCTCATTAAATATTTTTTCTGATAAGACACCCCATGATTGGGACAATAGAAAAACTTTTTTTGGATCACCAGTTATTCCGAACATTTTGTTTTGGAATGAATCTAAGTAATTTTTTATTACGCCTGGGTTATCTCTCTCAGGATCAATGCTTACAAAGAAAACTTTAAAGTTTTTCTTTTTTTGCTCACTTAAATTATTAATAACTAAATCTATATTACTTAACGTCATAGGGCATATGTCTGGGCAATTTGTAAAACCAAAAAAGATAGCTGTTAAAGGTCCCTCAAAAGATTTTTCAGTTATTGTATTATTGTTCACATCTTTAAGCGAAAAAGTTGACCCTTTAAATGATGCGACAAGATCTTCCTTCTGATTTTGAATAGATAAAAAAACTGGTAGCATTAAAAACAGAAAAATTACTAAACATCCACTTATAATTGCAATTGAGGTTTTTATTTTCATTGTTGATAAATAATAATTATTTATTATATAAGATCCATGAGCAATTTTATAAAGAAACTTTTCAGCACACTAACAGAAAAACCTTGGGAGAGTGATAGGGCAGAAATTGATGATGCTCACATTGGAAAGACTTTTGATCTTTCAGTTCAGACTTCAGCTGTTATAATCATCTTTGGTATAGCTACTGTTTTATTTAGTTTGATATTTACAGGATATATTTATTCCATACCTCCTGAACAAGATACTAGATATCTTTTAAAACCAAATTTTCTTTGGATTAACACTTTTATTCTTTTTGTTATCACATATTTTTTTTCAAAAATAACCAGCAATTTTAAAAAAAAGGAAACTATTAATATAAAAAGAAATATAATCTTAGTAGGTGGTCTCAGTTATATATTTTTATTTGGACAATTATATTTTTGGGTACAATTAATGCAAAGTGGGAATTATGTTTCAACTAATTCATATTTTTCATCATTTTATATTTTTACCGCACTTCATGGTATCCATTTACTTGGAGGTTTATTTTTTTGGGGGAGAGTAGCTGGTAGAATTCTAAAAATGGAGCAGAGTAAAATTCTAGATGAAGAAAATAATATTTCTGCATTATCGATGTACTGGATGTTTTTATTAGTTGTTTGGTTAGCTTTCTTTTTAATGATTTATATTTTTAATGACTCATTCATTGCTTGGTGTAAAACACTGATTTCTTAATTTAGAAAAAGTACAAGTATAGATCCTACAACAGCAATAACAGCTAATAATATTTTTACTGACTTTAAATATTTCTTTGTTTCTGGTTTTGTCTCTCCTTTTGAGAAAGCACCAGCACCAAAAGATATCACCACGTAAAACAGCAAGACCAAAATGAGTAAGACAGCTAAAATTCCGAATTTTCCGAGCATAATTTACCGTATATATAAGTTTATTTTCTTTAATTTTATGACATTTTGTCATAGGTATTTATACTATTAATAATCTATATAAATAGCCATGCACGCTGGTATAATATTTTTTTTAGTCATTTTAGGTTCAATACTTTTCCATATTTTTACGCCTTGGTATTGGACTGATATAGCATCGAACTGGAAAGGCATGGATGATACTATAACATTAACCTTTTGGGTAGGTGGTGGAGTATTTATAGCGGTTTGCCTTTTCATGATTTATTGCGTTTTTAAGTATTCTTATAAAGAAGACAGAAAAGCAGAATATAAACCAGAGGACAAAAAATTAGAAAAAATTTTAACAGTAGCTACTACACTTGGAGTTGCAGCTTTACTAGCTCCAGGATTAATAATTTGGAATCAATATGTAAACGTTCCAAAAAACTCAATCGAAATAGATGTCATGGCGTGGCAATGGGGTTGGCAATATAGATTACCTGGTAAGGATGGAAAACTTGGTACTACAAAAGTTGTTAATATAAATGATGATAATCCTTTTGGCATTAACCTCGATGACCCTTACGGACGAGATGATGTAATGGTTCAAAGTGATATAATTAATTTAGAAAATAACAGACCGGTTAAAATTTTACTGAGATCTGTAGATGTACTTCATAATTGGTATGTACCTCAATTTAGAGCAAAGATGGACGCTGTACCTGGAGTAGTGACATTTTATTGGTTCGAGCCTAACAAAGTAGGCGAGTATGAAGTTTTATGTGCTGAATATTGTGGAGTAGGTCATTATGCTATGAGAGGTGGCGTAGAAGTGCAAGATCCTAATAGCTATCAGGAATGGTTGGAAGAACAAGAAACTTTTTCAGATCTATTAGCTAAGCAAAATAAGGAAATTGAGACGAAAAATTTCGCAAAAAATAATTCAAATATTGAAAAAGTTATATATAAAGAGGAAAAATAATTATGTCTGACGAATACGAAAATAAATCTGGTTATCAAGCACAATCATCAGAAGCACTAACAGGTTCTGCGGGTTCAACCCCAGATATGGACTATGTAAGACCAGCTGAGTTACCAGAGCAAGATTTATATCACGGCCATACTTTTATAACTAAATGGGTTTTTTGTCAGGATGCTAAAGTAATTGGAGTACAATATTTTTTAACAGCTGTTTTCACTGGAGTTGTAGGTTTAATTTTATCTTGGTTGATGAGATTGCAATTAGGTTTTCCAGGACTTGCAGGATTTATAACTGCTGAACACTATTATCAGTTTGTAACAATGCATGGAATGATAATGGTAGTTTATTTTTTAACTGCCTTGTTTTTAGGAGGTTTTGGAAATTATTTAATACCATTAATGGTTGGTGCAAGGGATATGGTTTTTCCATATGTTAACATGTTAAGCTTCTGGATGTTCTTTGTTGCAGTTGCAGTTTTAATGGCAAGCTTTTTTGTTCCAGGAGGTCCAACTGGTGCAGGCTGGACACTATATCCTCCACAAACTATTTTAGAAGGTACTCCAGGTTCAGGCATGGGTATATTGCTAATGCTTATTTCTTTAGCGCTATTCGTAATAGGTTTCACTATGGGTGGGCTAAATTACATGATTACAGTTTTACAAGCTAGAACAAGAGGTATGACTTTAATGAGAATGCCACTAACTGTATGGGGAATTTTTACAGCAACAGTTTTAGCAATGTTAGCTTTTCCGGCTTTACTAGTAAGCGCAATAATGATGACTCTAGATAAAGTAATCGGAACCAGTTTCTTTATGCCTACAATTTTAAAAGCAGGAGAAGTACTGGAGTATGGTGGTGGAAGCCCAATTTTATTTCAACACTTATTCTGGTTTTTTGGTCATCCAGAGGTTTATATTGTAGCTCTTCCTGCATTTGGAATAGTTTCTGACTTAATTTCAGTTCATGCAAGAAAAAATATTTTTGGTTACAGAATGATGGTGTGGGCAATTGTAGGGATTGGTGCTTTAAGTTTTTTCGTTTGGGCACACCACATGTATGTAAGCGGAATGAACCCATGGTTTGGTTTCTTTTTTGCTACAACTACATTGATTATAGCAGTTCCTACCGCTATGAAAGTTTATAACTGGATTTTAACATTGTGGAGAGGAAATATCAGAATTAACACTGTAATGCTTTGGTGTTTAGGATTTATTGTTACATTTGTTAATGGCGGTATCACAGGTATATTTTTAGGAAATGTATCTGTTGATGTTCCATTATCAGATACTTATTTCGTTGTAGCTCACTTCCATATGGTAATGGGTATAGCCCCAGTAATGGTTATCATGGGAGCTGTATACCATTGGTTTCCATTAATAACTGGAAGATTTTTAAATGAGACTTTAGGTAAATGGCATTTTTGGACAACATTCCTAGGTGCTTACTCAATTTATTTTCCTATGCACTACCTTGGTTTTATTGGCGTTCCAAGAAGATATTATGAAATGTATGACAGTCCATATATGACTTCAGCTGTAGGTATGAACGAATTTATAAGTACAGCTGCTTTCCTAGTAGGCGCTGCACAGTTCTTTTTAATTTTTAATGTAATAAAAACATTGAAAACAGGTGAACGTGCTCCAAAAAATCCGTGGAAAGCAAACTCTTTAGAATGGCATACATCAACACAGCCGCCTGAACATGGAAATTTCGGCGAGAGATTGCCAGTAGTTCATAGATGGCCATATGATTTTAGTGTGCCTGGAGCTAAAGACGATTTTATACCTCAAACTACTCCACCAAGTGAAGTAGCACACACTAAAGTGGAGAAAACATAATTTAAGATTGATATAACATGTCAGACCCGAAAATAGATGGATTTGAGTTAAAACCAGGTTTCAAGGGTATGGCTTCTGATACCGGCTCTGATCAGACAATGTTCAAAGGTGTTCATTGGGGAAAAGCAATGATGTGGATTTTCCTTTTAAGTGATACTTTTGTATTCAGCTGTTTTTTAATCGCATACATGAAAGGAAGAGGATCTACTCCAGTTGAGTGGCCAAATCCAAGCGAAGTATTTGCTTTAGAAGCCTTTGGTGTACCAGTGCCACTGTTATTGATCGCACTAATGACTTTCGTTTTAATTACTAGTAGCGGAACAATGGCTCTTGCCGTCAAGTATGGTTATGAGAGAAACAGAAAAATGTGCGGTTGGCTGGTTCTTGCAACTGCTATTGGTGGTTTAACGTTTGTAGGTATGCAAGCTTATGAATGGTCAAAACTTATTCATGAAGGTGTAAGACCTTGGGCAAATCCATTTGGAGCTGCACAGTTTGGTTCTTTCTTTTTTATGATTACAGGATTTCATGGGACTCATGTTTCAATTGGAGTAATATTTTTGTTTATTTACGCGTATAAAGTTTTTGCAGGTCACTATGAGAGTGGTAAACGAGGCTGGTTTACAACCATGAAAGGTGATTACGTTGAAATAGAAATTTTAGGCCTATATTGGCATTTTGTTGATTTAGTATGGGTTTTTATTTTTGCATTTTTTTATTTATGGTAAGATAACTTTATATGGATAATACAGGTCAGATAAACGATAAAGATAAAAAACCCGAAGGGTCTACTCATAAAATTGGAATTTATTTGTGGATTTGGGGCTTACTATTTGTTTTAAGTTTTTTCTCATATTTAGTTGATTGGTATCAATTTCAAGGAATGTTGAGATGGTCATTGATACTGTTCTTTATGTTTTTAAAAGCTGGATTAATAATGGCATTTTTTATGCATTTATTTTGGGAGAGATATGCTTTAGTAAATGTATTATTGTGGCCGATGACAGCGATTGCTTGCTTTATTTTTTTAATGGTCGCCGAATTCGAGTACACTTTATTTACTAGGGTGTTTTATTTTTTTGTTGGAGGCGGAGCTTAAGTTAATGGATGGATACACAGTTTTAGCCGGTTTACTAATATTTTTTATTTTTTTTATTTATATCACTTGGTTCGGTTATTCTGTGAAAGTTGAGAATGAAAAAGAAGAGGGATCGAATATCAAGCTTAATCCATATGACCAGCAACCATTACATAGAAGAATAATAGATAAAAAAAATAATAAAGTTGGTGTCTTTGATTTAGGAAACCACATACTCATTATTGGCCTAATATTAATTGTAATTTTTGTTTCACTAAATGTTGATTAAAAGTGAATACAAATATCTTAAAAAAAACTGTTTCATTTAATTACTCATCATACTTAAAGTCTTTAATTTTACTCATGAAACCAAGGGTAATGTCTTTGGTAATATTCACTTGCGCAGTTGGATTGCTAATTTCTCCAGTAAATGTAAATTTATTTGATGCTATGGTAAGCATATTCTTTGTAGCGATAGGTGCAGGTGCAGCAGGCACTTTAAATATGTGGTACGAGGCAGACCTTGACAAACTCATGACAAGAACATGCTTGAGACCAATCCCTACAGGTAAAATTGAAAAGAAAGACGCTTTAATATTTGGAATTTTACTATCATTATTTTCAGTAATAGGTCTTTATTATTTTTCAAATTTTATTTCTGCTGCTATGTTACTTTTAACGATAGTATTTTATGTTTTTGTTTATACAATATGGTTAAAAAGAAAAACACCACAAAATATCGTTATTGGTGGAGCTTCTGGAGCGTTGCCACCAGTAATAGGATGGACAATTGCAACAAACTCATTAACATTTGAACCAATCAATTTATTTTTAATAATATTTTATTGGACTCCATCTCACTTCTGGGCACTAAGTCTTTATAAAGCTAATGATTATGAGAAAGCAAAAATTCCAATGTTGCCAAATACTGATGGAGTAGAGGAAACTAAGAGGAAAATATTTATTTATTCACTTTTTATGATTCCAATAATAATTCTGCCTTATTATATGAACTTCTTTGGAAAATTGTTCTTATTTGGATCCTTAATTTTAACGATTTATTACAATTATATTTGTTATGATCTTTTAAAATTTAAAAAGAACAAATTTGAGATCAAAAAGGCAAAAAAAGTTTTTGGATACTCAATTTTTTATTTATTTTTAATATTTGTTTTAATTCTATTAGATAAATTAATTTAATTAAAAATTGGTCTAAATATATTAGGAAAATTACATATTTCTGGTATAAAAAATCATGGAATATTTTAGTACTAGAAACAATCATATAAGTCTTAGTTTTGAAAATATTTTTTTAAAAGGACTTTCAGATGAAGGTGGCTTATTTTTGCCAAAAAAAATTAAAAAATTTTCAAATAACGAACTTTTAAGTTTAAAAGAATTGTCGTATGAAGATTTAGCAACAGAGATAATATCTATATTCACTGGTAATTTTTGCTCCAAAAAACAACTCAAAGAAATTGTTAAAAAATCATATTCAACATTTAGCGAAAAGGACGTTGTAAAATTAAGAAAAATAGATGATTTACAAATATTGGAATTATTTCATGGACCAACATTAGCTTTTAAGGATGTTGCTATGCAATTAATAGGAAATTTTTATGAATATTTTTTAAGTAAAAATAGCAATAAAATAAATATCATTGTTGCAACGTCAGGTGATACAGGCGCAGCTGCAATTGATGCAATAAAAGGTAAAGAAAATATAAATATTTTTGTATTGCATCCACATAATAAAATTTCTCCAGTTCAAAGAATGTTAATGACTACAAATAAATCAAAGAATATATTTAATATAGCGATAAATGGAAATTTTGATGATTGTCAAAATTTAGTAAAACAAATGTTTGCTGATCGCAGCTTTTCAAAAGCTATAAATATGTCGGGCGTAAATTCGATTAATTGGGCAAGAATAATCGCTCAAACAGTTTATTATTTTTTTTGCTATTTCAGAATAGAAAATAATGAAAAAATTTCATTTTCTGTACCTACAGGAAATTTTGGTGATGTTTATGCTGGATATCTAGCCAAGAAAATGGGACTTCCTATTGATAAATTATTAGTAGCAACAAACGAAAATGATATTTTGCATAGAGCAATTTCCAAAGGTGATTACAAAGCAAATCAAGTTAAAGAAACAATTTCCCCAAGTATGGATATACAGGTAGCAAGTAATTTTGAAAGACTGTTATTTCAAATTTATGATAATAACTCTGAAAAAATTATTGAAATAATGAAAGATATTAAAAATAATGAATTTAATTTAGATGAAATTGCATTAAAAAAAATTCAAAAAGACTTTTTGTCTGAAAGTTTAAATGAAAAAGAAATTTTAGAAATAATAAAAAATGTTTACAAAAATTATAAGGTCGTTATCGATCCTCATACTGCTATAGGAGTTGGGGCAGTTAAAAAAATTAAAAAAAATAACTTTGTTGTTTTAGCTACTGCTCATCCCTGTAAATTTCCCAATGCTATTTTCAAATCTATAGAAAAAAAAGTAGATTTACCAAACCATCTTAAAGGTATATTAAATCAAAAAGAGGAATATAAAGTTTTTCAAAATGATCTTGAGAGTTTAAAATCCTATATAAAAAATAATTGCAAGTAATTTATAGAGATTAACTTTGGTTTGCAGCTTTTTTGGCTAGTAAGTCTACTTCATTATTTAATTGATTTTTTGAATGTCCCTTTACCCATGACCACTCAATATCAAAATTTTTAACCAAACTATCCAATTCCTTCCATAATTGTATGTTTTTGACTTCTTTTTTATTTGATGTTTTCCAACCATTTTTTTTCCAGTTATTAATCCACTCTGTTATTCCTAACTTTACATATTTAGAGTCAGTAATTATTTCTACTTTTGAATTCATATTAAGGGTTTTTAGAGCTTCTATAGGAGCTAATAATTCCATTTTATTATTAGTGGTATTTTTTTGATTTCCTGAAATAATTTTTTTTTGTTGGCCTATAAAAATTATAGCTGCCCAACCACCGTTGCCTGGGTTTTCCAAGCATGATCCATCTGTATAAATTTTTATCATCTTATATAATTTTCAAATTTACTTAAATGATTATGAAAAATTAGTTTTTTTAAATATTCTTTTGGATCTTTTATTCTTATTATAGCAGATTTTGGAGTGTTTAGAAAATCATAGGACCTTGTTAACAAATATCTTAGTGCCGATCCCCTACAAAGGATATTAAATTTATTCTTTTCAGAATTATTCAATTTCCTTATTTTTTGATATCCTTTAAGAAGATTTGAGGATTTTTTTAAATCAAGAATATACTGACTTTTATTCTTATGAAAACATATTGCATTTATACATGTAGCTAGCTCGTATGCATAAAAATCTGTTGAGGAAAAATAAAAATCTATAAAACCATAAAATTTTTTTTTTAAAAAGAAAATATTATCTATGAACAAATCTGAGTGTATAACACCTTTAGGTAAATTTTTTGGCCAGTTTTTTTTAATATCTATAATGTTTTCTTCAATTGTACCTTTTAAATTTTTAGATAATCTATTTATTCTTTTATCTATCTTTTTACTAAATTTATGCCATGATTTTACGTCTAATGCATTCTTTCTATATAATTTTAATTTTTTAGTAGCTTGATGCAAAATTGCTATATTTTTTCCTAATACATAGCAATCTCTTGGGGTTAAAGTTTTTTTGTCGTTACCTCGTAAAAAAGTTACTAAGCATGCTTTTTTACTCTTTATATTGAAAAGAAAACTATTTTTTTTTGTTTTAATTGGCTTAGGACAATTAATACCCAAATTAGACAATCCTGACATAAGTTTCATAAAAAAGGGGAGATCTTTAATTTTTACTCGTTTTTCAAAAATTGTTAATACAAATTTTTTATTATTAAATTCAATAAAATAATTGGTATTTTCAATCCCCTTTCTAATACCTTTTATCTTATTAATTACTCCGAGATTAAAAATATTTTCAATTTTTTTAACATCGCTAGAAGTTATCTTTGTAAAAACAGCCATTAATTTAATTTTCCAGGAATTTTAAATACGACGTCTTCTTTAATTATTTCGGACTCTTCAATAGTTATATTATATTTTGATTTTAAATTATTAATAAATTTTTCAACCAGAACTTCTGGAGCAGAGGCACCTGATGCAATTCCAATTATTTCACAATTATTTATATTTTGATAAGGAATTTTACTTTCAGAATGTATCAACATAGAATTTGAACAACCTGATGTTTTTGCAACTTCTACCAACCTAACAGAGTTAGATGAATTTCTACTTCCAATAACAAAAAACATATCACATTTTTTTGCTATGTTTTTAACTGCAGCTTGTCTATTAGTTGTCGCGTAGCATATATCCTCTTTTTTGGGTTCTTTTATTTCAGGAAATTTTTTTTTCAATTCATTTATAATGTCCTTGGTATCATCAACTGAAAGTGTAGTTTGTGTGACAAAAGCTAAATCTTTGCCTGATTTTTTTTCATATTTTGATGCGTCTTTAATACTTTCTATTAGATCTATTGAACCTCTAGGAATTTGACCCATTGTACCGATTACTTCAGGATGATTTTTATGCCCAATTAATAAAACATGTGACCCATTTTTATGTAAATTTTCTGCTTCTCTATGCACTTTAGAAACTAAAGGGCAAGTAGCGTCGATGTATTCCATTTTGAGACTTGATGCTTCTTCAGGCACATTTTTTGGGACTCCATGCGCAGAAAAAATTACTGGTCTTGATTTGTCTTCTATCTCGCTTAATTCCTCTACAAATATTGCACCAATTTTTTTTAAACTTTCAACTACATGTTTATTGTGAACAATTTCATGTCGAACGTAAACAGGTGATCCATATTTTTCTATACTTTTTTTTACAATTTCAATTGCCCTGTCTACTCCTGCGCAAAACCCTCGTGGCGCTGCTAATAGAATTTTCAACTTTTTTTTTTTCATACTTTATCCTTTTTAAAAAAAGGTATTAGAAAAATTAAACACGCAACAAAAAAAAATATACTACCAAACATAGCCCAAAAACTTCCGATACTAGATATAATAAAACCAATTGCCGAAATTATAAATAATATCCATCCCAATAAGTTAATATTTTTATTTTTCATTTTTTTCGATTAAATATTCGAGCAATATATGCGGAAAGGTTAAAGACGCCAAACCAATAAATATAACTTTTGATACCGCAGCATCTAAAATATAATAATTTTTCAGCAAAAATAGAGATAACAAGAACAAAATAGCAGTCAAAAGAGTTAATGGAACTGCTTTAATTATAAATTTTTTAACACCATTAATAAAATCTTTTGCGTTAAGTTCATTTGATAACTTTAATGAATGTCTAATTGAGTGTAAAAAACAAAAGTAAATTGTAAACGCTAAAATTGGTTGTAAAAAAAAATTTATTAATAATACAGATATAAAGTCCATCAAAAGAAGAGCCTTAATATTAATATCCTTATTTAGTGAGATAATAATATTTGATATAAAACTTAAACCGATTAAAAAATAAATAAATTCAGTAGATACAAAAAAACTGTCAGATACATTAAAATTTAAGTCCATGAAAACTTTTAAGGTTTCATTTTTATGAAATAATAATGGAGCAGTTATGACTAAACTTCCTTTAAAAAAATAAATTATATCAAATTTAGAATCCAACTTTAGAAATTCACAGTCTTCTTTGCCAAAATGATAAGATGCAACGATTAAAAAAAATAATAATAAAAATTTAGGTAGAACCACCCAAGCAATAATTATAATCAAGGCTAATAAAATATAAAAAAAATAAAACACATAGATTTTGTCATATTTTAAAATCTTCAATAACTTCATTCCTTTTAAATGATCTAATGCACCATGGGATATCCCTAAGCAAAGTACCAAAAATAAGCATAGAATTAAAAAATCGTTATTACGTAAAAAATCAAATGCTGACAGCAGTATACAAATGTTAAAAAAAATTAAAGAATGTAAATAATTAATTCTATTCATATTATTAAAAAATATTTTTAATAAATAGCATTTTTGGCATTTTAAAAATTACTTTCAAATCTTCCAAAAAATTACTTTTATTTGAAAGAAATTTAATTACAACTTCGGATGATCCATTAAACATATCAAAAAATATTTTTGGCATTTTATCAGGATGTCTCTTGCATACATTTAAGAATATCTTATCAAGAAATTCATATTTTTTTCCAATATTATAAATTTTTGCTTTTTTAATCATTTCAATATTTTTGGTTATATATTTACTATGCTCTTGAATATTTAAAAATGTATAACCAGTACTTAGACGCGTCATACATCCAGCTGAGCCAATGTTAAGTTTGTTTTGTTCGATCTTATTAATTGGGTAAAAAAGAGGTATTGCGCCTTCTTCTTCGTACTTAATTTTGTAATTTTTTATTTTAAGCGTCTCTTTAATATACTTTACCAACTGTGCATCATAATCATATAGAGTTTTGTCATTCATTCTAGACAACCATGTAGTTTCAACTAAAGCCTTATTTTTCGCAAAAGGTAAAGTATAAAAGAAATGCACATTATCTCTTTGATCACAATTGAAGTCCATTAAATTAAAGATTTCATCGTCAAAAATATTTTTTTCAGTTTCAATTTCTATACCTTTAAAATGTTGCCATAGATTAGTTTCATGAACTTGATTAGTTGCAATACTATTAAATATAAAAGAATTTTTAGTATTTAATTCATTTATATTTTTTAGAAATTGAATATTTTGATTTTTTTTCAAACTTTCTGTTACTTTTTTATAAAATAAGCCACTATCAATAGTTTGGTATGGATATTGTTTATTAACCATTTCATGAGAACCATGAACAGAGTTAATTGTAAAATTATTCCAGCTTTTTATAACACAATCCTCAAAGTTATGATTTACCACTTTCCAAAAAGACCAAGTTTTGTCTCTTTTGTATTTCTCTCTAATTTCAATTATTGCTAGATTTTTCTTTTCTAACTTTTTGTTTATATTAAGTTCATATGCTAAAGATAAGCCTGCACATCCACCACCTATAATAATATAATCAAATTCTTTCATCTAAATTTATTTCCTCTTTAATTAAAGCATGTTCTTTTCTCTCAATTTCATTATCTTTTTTTGTATAATATAAGTTAAACATATCTAAAATACTTAAAATTGTTTGGTTTAACTTCCCTAAGGAAGAAACATAAATTTTTCCTGCAGATTTGTAATTTTCCATATTTTTCTTTTTTAAGATCTCGTTCCCAATCTCCCTATAGATTCTTCTTGCAACTAAAATCGCAAATCTGCTTAAAAAAGGTATTTCGCTTATAGCACTAAAGGATCTTTTATAAAAAATGTCAGCAAATCTTAATGTATCTTCTATTGTCTCAAAATTTGAATTTATATAATTCCTATTTCTATTTTTATCTTCAAATACATCCCTAGCTATATTTGTTAATTGCATTGCTATACCTAAGTCAATTGCAGACATTAATGAATTTTTAGATCTAACATTTAAAATCTTGGCCATCATAAGTCCAACGGTACCAGCAACACGATAGGAATATATAATTAAGTCCTTTTTTGTATCAAAAGCCACCTTTTCTTTTAAATCTGTTTTTACTCCGTCGAATAAATCTTTTACAATACTGCTATCAATATTAAATTTTTGAATAAGTGAATATATTTTTTTTATATTCTCGTTTTCAAAGTTTTTAGTCTCAAAGTCTCTTTTAAATACATTAAATTTTTTAATCTTTTCGTTAAGTAAAATATCTTGATCAACAATATCATCTAATGTTCTACAAAAATCATATAAATCAGAACTATCCTTAAATTTATTTTTTGGTAAAAAAAAACCTGCCCAGCTAAAGGACTTTGCATGAATAGATAAAAGACTTTTAGTCATCGTAAAATTTTATCAAGAACTTTTGCTGATGAGAGGACACCAGGAACACCTGCACCAGGATGTGTTCCAGCCCCTACAAAATATAAGCCATCATAAATCTCTGATTTATTATGAAATCTAAAATAAGCTGACTGTGAAAATTTTGGTTGTATGGAGAAACCAGAACCATATTTCGTATTGAGATCCTTTTCAAAATAATCAGGCGTTAGATAAAAATCTTCAACAATATTTTTTCTCAAATCTGGCATTAAATCATCTTCCATTTTGTCAATTACTAGATCTTTCATTTTTTCTCCTTCAACATTCCAATCAATATTAGATTGATTGTTAGGAACTGGTACTAAAACATAAAAACAATCATGACCCTTTGGAGCCATAGATTTATCTGTGGCAGACGGCCTGTGTAAATAATAACTTATATCGTTATTTAATTTTTTATTATCAAATATGTCTTCTAAATGTTCTTTATATTTATTGCCAAATTTTATTGTGTGATGTTCAATTGAGTCATATGTTCTTTTGGTGCCGAAATAGTATACAAACAAACCCATTGAGTATTCCATTCTATTTTTTTTCCACTCAAATAGTAAAGAGGTTCTCTTACTACCATTTAATAAATTTTCATATACCCCAGGGGGATCTGCATTGCATATTACGTTGTCGGCATTTATATTTTGTTTATCATCTAATTGAATTCCTATAATTTTTTTCTCTTTTAGTATTATTTTATTTACTTCGTGACCTTTAATAATTTTAATTCCTACTTCATTCATCAATTTTTCGAGCCCACTTATAATATTTCCAGTTCCCCCCATAGAATAATGGATTCCCCATTTTTTTTCTAAATATAAAATTAATCCATAAATTGATGTTGTAGTAAAAGGGTTTCCTCCAACTAATAATGGGTGCATACTAAACATTCTCCTCAGTTTCTCATTTCTTACATAAGATGAAACTAAGGAATAAACTGATTTATAACTTTTTAATTTTAATAAAGCTGGTAGCTGTTGTATCATTACAAATGGTTTATTAAATGGCACATCAGCGAGTTCGGTAAAACCTTTATCAAAAATTTTTTTTGTAAAACTTACCAATTTTGAATAACCCTCGACATCTTCTTTGCTGATTTTTTCAATTTGTTTTTTCATATCATTTTCATTTCCTGAATAATTAAATTTTGTCTTATCCTCAAAAACAAATTGATACCAAGTGTGGAGAGGTTGCAGTTTTATGTAGTTTTCTGGATTTTTTTTAAATAATTCAAATAATTCATTGATAAGGTAAGGAGCAGTAATAACAGTTGGACCACCATCATAAGTGAAACCATTTTTTTTAAATACTCTTGCTCTACCACCAAGATCTTGATGTTTTTCTATCAATGTAACACTATGGCCTTTTGCTTTCAGGCGCAGTGCAGCCGCTATACCACCAAAACCAGAACCAATTATAATAGAATCCATAAATGAGTAATTTATATTATTTTTAAAAAAAGTAACTAATTTATAGTTAGATTAAGAATTAATCTTTTTAAGCAGACTTTTTGTTTGCTCTAAATCTTTTGAAAATAAATTATCCAACTTAGATTTATCTACAGATGTTGATATTGCTTTTTTTACTGAGTCGACAGCTATACTGATTGATGCTTTTTTAATATCATTAAGTGCAGCCTCTTTCATTTGCGAAATTTTGGATTTTGCTAAATTTTTTTTTATATCAGACATTTTATGAAATTTATCATTCATTTCTATGATAAGTTTTTCACTATCTTGTTTGGCTCTATTTGAGATCTCCTTTACTTCTGTTTTAGCACTATCTAATTTGGCTTGAGCATCGTCTAACATAACTTTTGATTCTTTTCGTAATCTCTCGCTTTCATTAATTTCGTTTCTAATATCTGAAATAAGTTTATTTAAAGTTTCATTTACCTTTTGAGGAATTTTAAAGTAAACAAGAACAGCTACAAAAATAATAAAAGATACCGCTACCCAAAATGTTGCATCAATTGTCATAATATTTACCTTTATTTTTTTTAGAAAGATCCTCAACAATGGCAGAAATACTGCTATTATTAATTTCTTCACCAATCAATTGCTTAATTAGTTGCGCCGAGGTGTCGGTTGCAATTTTGTTTATCTTTTCTGGCGAATTTTTTTTTAGTTCAGCTATTTCTTTTTCAGCATTCTGTATTTCTAAGTTAATCTCTTCTTCGACTTTTTCTCTTTTTTTATCTATATCTTGAATTATTTTTTTTCTAGCATCATTAAAATAGTTTCTAGCCTCGTTTTTACTATTATTGATTAAAGTCTCGTATTCTTTAATTTTATTTTCACTTTCAATTTTTTGTTTTTCGGCTGTTTCTATATTATCTAAAATTTGAGATTTTCTTAATTCTAAATTATTACTTATCTTTGGAAGTATAAATTTTGATAAAATTATAAATAAAAATCCAAAGGTCAATATTAGCCAAAAAATTTGTGAAACCCAAAACTCGGGGTTCAATTGTGGCATACCTTCAGATTCCGCACCGTATACATTTGAAACAAATGTGATGACCGAAAGTAATAAATATAAAACCAATCTTTTGCGCATTATTTAAAATGCAAATAAAATAATCAACGCTACAACTAATCCAAATAAACCAGTAGCCTCAGCCAACGCGAAACCTAATAGTAAATTCGGGAATTGTTTTTGAGCTGCAGACGGATTTCTCATAGCTCCAGAAAGATAGTTACCGAATATAATTCCAATACCTACTCCAGCTCCAGCTAACGCTATCGCTGCCAAACCTGCTCCGATCATTTTTGCTGCTTCTAGTTCCATTATTCCTCCTTTTTTTTAATGGTGTAAATTTAATGCATCATTTAAATATATGCATGTTAAAATTGCAAATACATATGCTTGAAGAAAAGCAACTAATATCTCCAAACCAGTTAATGCAACTGAAAAACCTAGTGGAAGCCATCCACCAACTAATCCGAGGCTTATAACAAAACCCCCGAAAACTTTCATCATTGTATGACCAGCCATCATGTTTGCAAAAAGTCTTACAGATAAGCTTATCGGTCTACTTAAATATGAAATAACTTCTATGACTACAATTAAAGGCAACAAAACAATCGGGACACCACTTGGTACAAATAATTTTAAATAACCAAGACCATGTTTTATAAAACCTATAACGGTTACCCCAATAAATATTAATGCTGCTAGGACAAAGGTAACTATTATGTGACTAGTTACTGTGAAAGCATAAGGCAACATTCCTAACATGTTACAAAATAGGACAAACATAAATAACGAGAAGATAAACCCAAAATATGGCTTACCTTTTGAACCAGCAGTATCGCTTATCATTTTTGAAATGAAAGAATAGCTTAGTTCAGCAAGCAACTGTACTTTATTTGGTATGATATTTTTTTTTATAGATCCTAAATTGAATATAATCAAAATAATTAAAGAACTCATCACCATGAACAAACTTGCGTTAGTGAATGAAATATCTATTTGATCTATCTTTATTTCTGGGCCAATTCTATAAACATTGAATTGGTGCATTGGGTTTGTAGCCATAATATTTTACTTTTGCATGTTTTTTGCAGATCTAACTACGTTTAAAACGCCCGCTATAACTCCTACAAAAAAAAATGTTAAAATTAACCATGGTTTAGTACCAAACCAGCTATCAAAAATAAACCCAATAATACTACCCACAAGAACTGCGGCCACAAGTTCAGTGCTCATTTTAAATGCTATTCCTAAAAGTGATGTCTTTTTATCGCTATTTACGCTCTCATTATCAGATATCTTTTTTTTTGCAATTTCTAGGCGAGTTTTAAATTTTTCATTGGTCATTATTAAGCGACCATACTTTCGGCTTTCTGCAAATCAACAGCTACTAGTTGGCTTATACCTTTTTCAGGCATTGTAACACCGTAAAGTTTGTTCATTTTTGACATTGTTAAAGCATGATGCGTTACTATGACAAATCTCGTCTGAGTAATTTTTGTAAGTTCCTCAAGTAAATTACAAAACCTTGTAACATTCGCATCATCTAGTGGAGCATCAACTTCGTCTAAAACACAAATTGGTGCAGGATTGGTTAAAAAAACTGCAAAAATAAGCGATAATGCTGTTAATGCTTGCTCACCTCCTGACAACAGAGTAATAGATTGAAGTCTTTTTCCTGGCGGGCTAACTAATAATTCTAAACCTGCTTCAAGAGGATCATCAGAATCTACAAGTTCAAGTTTAGCAGTTCCTCCGTTAAATAATTTTGTATAAACCTCATTAAATTTTCTATTAACTTTTTCAAAAGCTTCTAAGAGCCTTTCCCTTCCTTTTTGATTCAGTTCACTGATACTGTCTTTAAGTTTTGAAATCGCTTGAACTAAGTCTTGTCTATCATTTTCCATTTTTTTTATTTCAATTTCGTATTTACTGGTTTCTTCATCTGCTCTTAGATTTACTGATCCTAATTTTTCCCTTTCTCTCTTTCTAGCGTCCAAAAGTTCTTCTTGTGTGACTGCATCTGGAAATTCATCTTCTTTTTCAAGATTTGAAAAACCTAAAAGATTTTCTTCATTTAGGTTTAATTCAGTATCTATTCTATCCAATAAATCAGTTCTTCTTTTATCAAGACCATCTATAGTTGCAGTTGAGCTTGCTTTTCTCTCCCTTATTTCGATTGATGATTCTTTTGTAACATTCAATTGATTTCTGTAGTCATTTATTTGATTATCGATTTGATCAATTAAAGCTTCATTTTCTTTTTTTTCATTTTCTGAAATTCTTAAACCTTCCGAAATTTGACCTTTTTTTTCAGCCTGGGTTTGCGGTTGTTTATCTAGTTCTTCTAATTTTTTGTTAAGAGTTTTTTTACGTTCATTCAATTCATTTATTTTTTTTTCAGAATTAATTAATAAATTTTTCCAACTATTTAACTCATTTTCAATAGTATTAATTCTCTCATTTCTTTTAATTGAGTCTTTTTTTAAATTTTGGTTTTTACTATAATTATCTGCGTATATTTCTTGTAATTCTTTTATATTTTTATTTTTTTCGGAAAGATTAGATAACTTTTTATCATCGTCATTCTCATTTATTGTCTGGGTTAAATAACCAATAGTTATTTGGCATGACTCTAATATTTTAATAGCATCATCGTTATTTCTGTCTTTAACAAGTTTGATAATTTCATCAATATTATCTTTTATTTCCCTAATGGTATGTAGATTTTTCTTTAAATTTTCGGAACCAAAATTATTTATTAGATTATCAACTTTTTCTTGTTCTTGTTTTAAATTCTTTTTTGCAACATCTAGATCTTCGTTAGACTGTTTTTCAGTTTCATAATATTTAGAGTCAATATTAATTAGTTCTTCTTTTTCTTCCTTAAGTCTTTTTTCATTAGATTTAGCATCTATAATTATACTTTTTTCTCTATCGGTATCATTTTCTAGAATTTTTAAAGAGCTTTTTATTCCCTCTATTTCACTTTTTATTCTCTCATTTTCTTCATCTAGTCCTTTCAATTCAAGATTTAATCTTTGAATTTTTGATAAAATTTCAAAATTTTTATCTCTTATAGGATTTACTTTTTCAGTTTCATCATTTATTTTTTTTTCAATTAATTCCAATTTTTCATTGAAACCCTTTACTTCGTTTTCTGCTTCATTGTTTATCTCTTTTTCAATTTTAATTTCATTATCAATATCTCTAAGTTTTAAATAATAGAGGCCTGCCTCAATTTTTTTTATATCCTCAGAAATATTTTTATATTTCGTAGCTTCTTCAGCTTGTTTTAATAAATTTTGTAATTGCCTTTCCTGTTGTCTTCGCAACTCATCTGCTCTCTTTAAATTATTTTCAGCGGCATCTAATCGTAGTTCTGCTTCATGCCTTCTCACATGTAAACCGGCGATACCAGCAGCTTCTTCTAATACGGCTCTTCTATCTGCAGGTTTGGCCGTCACAAGAGCACCTATTCTACCTTGGCTTATTATTGATGGAGAGTGTGCACCGGTAGATAGATCTGCAAAGAACATCTGAGCATCTTTTGCTCTTACTTCTTTTTCATTAATATAAAACTTTGATCCTTTATCTTTTTCTATTTTACGTTTGACCTCAATAGACCCCAGATCTTTGTATTGATTTGGGCCATCCTTATTTTGATTTGAAAGTGAAATTGTAACTTCAGCTAAATTTTTCGAGGGTTTATTGGAAGTACCAGAAAATATTACATCCTCCATCCCTGAACCTCTCATACTTTTTGCAGACGTTTCACCCATACACCATCTTAAAGATTCTACGATATTTGATTTTCCACAACCATTTGGTCCAACTATTCCTGTTAAACCTTTGTCTATTATGAATGTTGTATTATCAGCAAATGATTTGAAACCATTTAACTGGATTTTTTTAAACTCCATTCGGAGACTATATCAGCTTTTCAAGAGCTTTTTTCAAATTTTTAAAGTTTAAAGGTTTTTCAAACTTTTTATTATTGATTATTATCGTAGGAGTAGCATTTATTTTGTATTTTTTTGCACCCTCGATTCGATCTTCCAGTATGTGATCCTCAATATTTTTATCCGCTATACAACTGTCAAAATTTAAATTAAAATTTTGATCTTTAATGACATCTTTTAAATTTGAATTTAATTTTTCAATAGTACTTCCTTCTAGCCATTCTTCTTGCTTTAAATATAAAAAATGAAGGATATTTGTTTTACCATCATTTTTACAGTGCGCCAATTTTGAGGCGTTTAAAGCCGCAATATCCAATGGAAAATTTTTAAATTCTATCGAAACTAAACCTTTATCTAAAAATTTCTCCTTAAGTTTTGGATAGACATCTTTGTGGAAGTTCGCACAGTGTGAGCAAGTAAGGGACTCATAAACTACTATTTTTACTTTAGCATTTATGTTTCCTTCAATGATAGGTTTTATTTGATCATTGGCAATTACGCCATGATTAAGAAAAAAATATATTAAGAAAGTTAAGATTATATTTTTCATTGTTTTTTAAATAATTTACTTAATTCAAGTAATGAATTTTTAATTTTTTCATTTTTAATATTTGTGATTTTTTTTGCATATTGATTTTTTGTCACATCTTTTTTCATTTCTTTCCTGAAAATTTGCTGATTGCCGTCAAAAGTAATTAATTTAATTTTTTCAACTACTCTGTCATTAAAGTATGTATTCATTTTTTTAATAATCTCATTTTTTGAATATTCCATTTCAACTGCATGTCCTCTTTTGACCATAATGCTAAGAGTACTTGAGCTTAATTTATTCGAATTTTTGAACGATTTTGGGTAACAAACCTTGAATAATTCATCCCCTACAATGTACCTCCAATTATCAAGAGTTTCTGAAAATATATAGCCCTTCTTTTTTAAAATTTTTTTAACTTTTGTTGGTAAAGTATCTTTAAAAGATCTTAGCCCTTGAATGGATCTATATCTCTGCTTAGAATTAAATTTATGTTGCATATGAATAAACAGAACATACCAAAAAAAATTCTACATTGGTACGATAATAATAAAAGATCTTTACCATGGAGAAGAAAAAGTACAAAAAAACAACATGAGTATTTTACATTAGTAAGTGAGTTTATGTTGCAACAAACTCAGGTAAAAACTGTTATTCCATTCTTTATAAGATTTATAAAAAAATTTCCAAGTCTTAAATCTCTAGCAGGCGCAGATGAAAGTGAGGTACTTAAATACTGGGAGGGACTTGGTTATTACTCAAGAGCAAAAAACTTAAAAAAGACAGCTACTAAATTGCTATTGGAGCATCGTGGAAGTTTACCCAAAGATATAGAGAAACTTAAGGCTCTTCCTGGTATTGGTGAATATACATCAAGATCAATTTTATCTATCGCGCATAATCAACCCTATATTCCAATGGATGGAAATGTTGAAAGGATATTAAAAAGAATTTTCTTATTAAAAAACAAAGATCAAATATCTAAAAAAAATTTAATTGAGAAAAAAACTTTTTTTTCAATTTCAAAAAGACCAAGTGATTATGCCCAAGCTATAATGGAAATAGGTGCATTGATTTGTAGACCTATATTACCAATATGCACTTCATGTCCATTAATTAATTATTGCAAAGCTTATAAAAAAAGAGATTTTGCAATAACTACTAAAAATAAAGTAAATAAAACTAAATATTTTGAGGCTAATGTCTATAAACATAAAAATAAATATTTATTAATAAAAAATAAAAAATTTAATTTTTTGAAAAATTTAGTTATTTTTCCTATGAATGAAATTAAAAAAGAAAAATTTCAATTATCGATCGATAAGAAAATAAATGTTAAATTATCTAATATGAACATGAAAATAATTATTAACAAAAATAATAAAAAAAAAATCATTAAAAATAGTCTTCTTTTAGATAAATCAAACTTTAGTAAATTTATTTTACCTTCGTTTACAAAAAAAATATTAAATTCTTTACCCCACCTTGAATGAAAAAAATTGCGATCATAGGAGCAGGTATCTCTGGTTTATTTTTTGCAAATTTATTAGAAAAAAATAAATTTTATTCCTACAAAATATTTGAAAGAAAAAATTCAATAGATCTAAATGATGGATATGGAATACAATTGTCTGTTAATAGTATTAAATTACTTAATAATATTGGCTTTAGCAAATTTAGTAAAAGTCAACTTTATTTTCCAAAAAAAGTTAATTTCTTAAATGCACACGACTCCAAAAAAATATGCGATATTGATTTATCTAAATTTAATGATGAGAATAATCGTTATACCACTTTAAAAAGATCAAATTTAATTAAATTTCTTCTAGACGGGATTCCAAAAGATAAGTTAACTTTTAATTGTGAACTTAAAGGTATTAAACAAGGAGATAAAATATCACTTTTATTTTCAGATAAAAAAACTGATGAATTCGATTATTTGGTATCAGCTGACGGTATTTATTCGAAAACAAAACAAATATTATTTAAAACAGAAGGTTTGCCAGAGTACTTTGATACAATCGCTTTAAGAGGAACTATAAGAGATTTTAATAGCTCTGATATTTCTTTATATTTAGGATCAAATTTTCATTTTGTGATTTATCCTGTTAATCAAAATAATGAATTTAATTTTATAGCAATTATAAGAAAAGGATTAATAAAAAAGGAAATAAATAATACAGATTTATTGGAAGACTACAATTTTAAGAAAAATCTATTAAACCAAATTTCTACTAAATCAAATCTCAATCTATTTAGCCAGCTTGAAAAAATTAAATGTTTTCCAATTTTTGTGAGCAAGAGATTTCAAATACCTCACTCAAATAATATTTTTTTAACTGGGGATGCATTTTACTCATTTCCACCTTCATTTGCTCAGGGCGCGTCGCAATCAATAGAGTCTGCAAATGAGCTCATTAATGATTTACAAAACAATGCATCAAGTTATTATGAAAAAAGAGTTTCAAGAACTAAACAAATAATTTCAAGATCTAAATTTAATCTTTTTGCATTTCATTTATCAAATCCTTTAAATATTTTCTTAAGAAACATTTTTTTAAAATATCTTTCTAAAAACAAGAAATTTTTAGAAAGTTATTTAGGAAAAGTTTATAATAATTAACCCCTTGGCCTTAAGCGTTGTCTAAGATCATCGATTGGTTTTAGGATTTTTCCTGACTGATAATGCCAATAAGTCCAGCCGTTACAGCTTTCAGATCCTAATATTTTAGCAGCAACTTTATGAATTGATCCTTCATTCTGTTTATGCTTTATACTTCCATCAACCATAACCTTGGCATAAATTTGTTTTTTTTTATCATAGATTTCTACCCCAGGTTTAATTACACCCAATTCAATTAATGACCCAAAAGGAATTCTTGGTTTTGATTTATTATTTTGAACTACATCTAAATATTCATCCTTAATTTGTTTAGTATTTTGCAATCTATTATTTGCAGCTTCATAATAAATTTTTTCTTTCTCAATCCCGCAATAAGACCTGCTAAGCTTTTTTGAAACTACTGCTGTTGTTCCAGATCCTAAAAAAGGATCTAATATAAAATCATTTTTATTTGAAGAGGCTAATACAATTCTATGAATTAAGGCTTCTGGTTTTTGAGTAGAATGAACCTTTACTCCGTTATTTTTTAATCTTTCTTTACCATTACATATTGGCAAATTCCATGTTGATCTCATTTGCAAGTCATCATTAAAAGATTTCATTGACTGATAATTGAATGTATATTTTGATTTTTTATTTTTCGATGCCCATATTAAAGTTTCATGAGCATTTGTAAATCTAGTCCCTCTAAAGTTTGGCATTGGATTATTTTTATTCCAGATTACATCATTTAATATCCAAAAACCTAAGTCTTGAATTATTTTTCCCACTCTAAATATATTATGATAGCTTCCAATAACCCAAATTGATCCATTTTTTTTTAATATTCTTTTACATTCGCTAAGCCAATTTGTAGTAAATTTATCATATGTTTTAAAACTATCGAACTGATCCCATTTATCATTTACTGCATTTACTTTTGATCTATCTGGTCTAACCAAACTATTTTGTAATTGTAAATTATACGGAGGATCTGCAAAGATTAAATCAAATGTTTCATCAGGGATTTTTCTAAGTTCTTTAAGACTATCCCCATTAATAATTTTATTGTGTAAATTCTTAATTATCATTTTATAAAATTTAATTAGACTCCAGACCTGAATCTTCGTCAACCAGTGATTGAAAAAAAAGGACTCTTCTTGTTATTTAGTTTTTTTATGACTCAATATATTGTGTATAGGGCCAAATGTTTTTCTATGATGCTTTGTAATACCAAATTTTTTAATTGCTCTCAAATGTTGTTTTGTGCCGTAGCCTGAATTTTTACTCCAAGCATATTTTGTAAACTTTTTTGACATTTTTGAAATAAGCCTATCTCTCGATACTTTAGCAATAATAGATGCTGCAGAAATTTCGGGAACTTTTTGATCACCTCTGATAACAGATTTTAATTTATAACCGTTCATCGTTGGCAACTTATTTCCATCAATCTTTATTAAGTATGATTTAGATTTTAGCTTTTTTATAGATCTTTTCATCGCTAATAAGGTTGCATTCAGTATGTTTAACTCTTCGATTTCTTTTAGCGAGGCAGAGCCAATTGTCCAAATACTATTTTTTTTAATGTATTTTTCTAATAAATTTCTTTGATTCTTTGAAAGTTGCTTTGAATCTTTAATTTTTTTTTTATCTAAATTTTTTTTAAATATTACTGTAGCTGCAAAAACTGGACCCACTAAACTTCCCCTTCCAACTTCATCAACTCCAGCAATCGCTTTTTTCATTAGACCTTAATGTTTAATTCATCGATTTTTTTTCTAATATTTTTTAAATCTTCCCAAGAAAATTTTTTTTGATCAGGCTGTCTTAATAAATAAGCTGGATGAAAAGTAAGAATGGTTATAAAAGTTTTTTGGTTAATTATAATTTCTTTCCATTTACCCCTTTCTTTAGAGATTTTAAGTTTTTGACCTAATAAAGCTTCCATAGCTGTGCTACCCATTAATATCAATATTTTTGGGTTTATAATTGAAATATGTTCACGCAAAAAAACTGAATATCTTTTGATTTCTGAAAACTCTGGTTTTCTATTATTAGGAGGTCTATAGTTAACAACATTTGTTATATAAATATTTTCTCTCTTAATTTTAATTGCATTTAACATTTTATTGAGCAACATACCAGCTTCGCCAACAAATGGTTTACCTAGCAGATCCTCTTTTTCTCCTGGACCTTCGCCAACTATCATGATTTGGCTTTTTGGATTGCCATCACTGAAAACTAAATTTTTTGCAAACTTTTTAAGCTCACAATCCTGAATTGATTTTATTTTATCCTTTAAACAAATTAACCTTTCGCTAGCATCATCATTTTCTTTATTTTTTTTAAAGCGATTAATAGGCGCATTATCAAAAATATACTCAGATTCTATTGATTTTAAAAACTCTTGATTTAAGATTTCTTTATTGACCATTTTTAAATGATAACAAAAAACCTAAAAATAATCTTCACTATATTTTTTATTTTTTTCACCCTCGAGGCGAAATCAAAAAATATCTATTCAAAAGATTTTAATTCTAAAGAATTATCTAATTATTTTTCTGGAGTTATTTCTTATAATAATCAAAAAAATGAGCAAGCCCTTAAATATTTTAAATCTTCGAAACAATTATTAAACAAACATGAAGAGTATTTTAAAAAGTTGATTTTCTCATTTGTGCTAAATCAAAATGTAGATAGGGCCATCCAAGAAATAAAGTTTTTAAAAAATAAAAATCAAACAGAATTTTTTGAGGCTCAATTGCTTTTATTAATAGATAGTATTAATAAAAAAAATTTTAGTAAAACCAAATTATATCTTGACTCATTAGCTGAATACACTGAAGAAGGAACTTTCGAGAAAGTTATCCATGAAACCCTAAGAGACTATGCATTTACATTTGAAGAAAAAAAAATGAGTAATTTTAAATCTAATTTTGGTAATTTAATTGCCATAAATAATGCATTTCAAAGTTGTTACTTAAATAATCCAAAAACTTTAGAATACTTTGATAGGCTACAAAGTTCAGATGCGGCTGATTATTCTAGATATTTATTTTTTTATGTAAATTATCTTGTACATGAAAAAAGATTTAATTTAGTTAAAGAAATTGCATTAAAAATAGATGAGTTATCGAGTAACTTAATAATTTTACAAACAAAATCATGGATTGATAAAAGTGAATTAAATGAAATTAAAGGAATTTTTTCTTGTAAAAATGAAAATGATATTTTGGCTGAGTTTTTTTACTTAGTGTCAAATTTATATTCATCCCAAGATGAATATGAACATTCAAATTTTTATTTAAATATCTCATACTTTTTAAATAAAAAATTTAAAATAAATTTGTCTTTAATGGCAGATAACTATTACCTTAATGAAAATTATGACCAAAGTTTAAAAGTTTTAAAATTATTTGACTCAAAAGATGATCTTTATTACTGGTTCAAAATTAAGCAGGAAGGAAAAATAATTACTGAAAAAAAAAATAAAAGTGAAGCCTTAAAATATATTGAAACAAATTTTAAGAATATAAAAAATCCGTCTACAAAAGTTTTATTCGATCTTGCGACTATTTACAAAAATTCCAAAAAATATGAAAGAGCAATTGAGCTGTATACATCCGTAATGAATAATATTGAAAAAGATACTTTGAATTATGCAGACTTACTTTACAGAAGGGGCGGAAGTTTTGAGAGGATAGGAGAATACGAAAAATCAGACAAAGATTTGTTAGATGCATTAAAACTAATTCCAAACAATTCATATGTATTAAATTATTTAGCCTACTCATGGTTAGAACGTGATCAAAATATTAATAAAGCTATATTAATGTTGGAGAAAGCTTATAAAGAAAATGAAAATGATCCTTATATAATTGACTCAGTAGGGTGGGGTTATTTTTTAGTAGGAAAGTATAACGATGCAGAGAAATATATGCGAAGAGCTTTAGAATTAATGCCAAACGATCCTATCGTAAACGATCATTATGGAGATATTCTATGGAAACTTAATAGAAAAATTCAAGCAAAATATTTTTGGAATAGTGTTTTAAAAATGAAAGATGTAGAAAAAGAAATGATAGAAAAAATTAAGATAAAATTAGTTACTGGTTTATCTTAAAATAATGAGAACTTATAAAATTAATTCTCGAGCAAAGATTAATCTCAATTTAAATGTAATCGGAAAGTCAAAAAAATACCACTATATTGAATCTCTTGTTTGTTTTATAAATCTTTCAGATAAAATTTATATTAGTAAGTCTAACTCAAAATATCACAAAGTTAAATTTAAAGGAAAATTTTCAAAAAATATATCTAAAAAAAATACGATCACAAAGCTATTTAGTCTGCTAGATAAAGATAATGCATTAAAAAAAAAATATAAAATTGTAATTAAAAAAGAAATTCCGTCTCAATCTGGGATGGGTGGTGGGTCTATGAACGCAGCGAATTTATTAAGCTATTTTTATAAAAAAAAACTTATAAATATGAAACAATTAAAAAAATATTCTTTAAAAATTGGATCAGATGTTATTCTAGGATTAAATAGCAGACCAAAAATTTTATATAAAGATGGATCTATTAAAGAAATCGCAAATATTAAAAAATATCATATTTTAATTATAAAACCCTTTTTTGGTTGTTCTACAAAGAAAATATATTCATTAAATAAAACTTTTTCTAAGTCTGAATTTAATAAAACAAAAAAAAATATTGTAAAAAATGTTATTATTAAGGGTAAAAATGATCTAGAAAAAAGTGCCTTTAAATTGTACCCAGCCTTAAAAAAAATAAAAAATTTACTTGATAAAAACAAGGAAGCTAATTTTGTGAGAATGACAGGTTCCGGATCTGCGATAATTATGTATTTTAACTCAAATAAATTTGCAAAAAATGCGTTGAAAATTTATAAAAGGAAATTAAATAATTGTTTGTGTATTATAACTAAAATTATATAAAAATTGCGTTATAAAATAAATAAATTTTGGGGCGTAGCCAAGTGGTAAGGCAGCGGTTTTTGGTACCGCCATTCCTAGGTTCGAATCCTAGCGCCCCAGCCAGATATGCTAAATATTTTAAATAAAATTTTTTCCTCAACAAACAACCTTAATAGTATTAATCACAGGTTTTTAAAGTTAAGAAGAGATACAAATATTGAAAAAATTTTTGATGCAATAGAAAGTTATTCAGAGGAAGCTGAAATAAGATATGTCGGAGGCTGTGTTAGAAAAATTATTAACAAAGAAAAAGTCGACGATATAGATCTTGCAACTAATATTGAACCAAGAAAAGTAAAGGAAGCTCTTGAAAATAAAAATATAAATTATTTTGAAACGGGCATTGAACACGGAACAATCACAGCTTTAATAGAAAACGATAAGTTTGAAATTACATCTTTAAGAAGTGATATTAAAACTGATGGGCGTCATGCAGAAATAGAATTTACAACTGATTGGATTAAGGATGCTGAAAGACGCGATTTTACAATTAATTCTATATATGCAGATATTAATGGAAATCTATTTGATCCTTTTAATGGAAAAAAGGATTTAGAAGATGGATTAATAAAATTTGTAGGAGAGCCAGAAAAAAGAATAAAAGAAGATTACTTAAGAATATTAAGATATTTCAGATTTTTTGCGCTTTATAGCAAAAAAGATCATCACGCGGAAACTAAAAAAATAATTAAAAAAAATATAGTAGGTATAAAAGAATTATCATCAGAGAGATTGCTAGACGAATTAAAAAAAATTTTTAAATCAAATTGCTTTATTAAATTATGTAAAGTCGAGTTTTCTTACGAAATAATTTGTGCAGTATTTCCAGAATTTAAACGAATTGAATTATTTAAAAAATTTAATGATTACGCAAAAAATAATTTGTATAGTCTAGATTTTGCATTTTTCTTATCCCTTTTAATATTAGATAATACAGATAATTCTGATTATTTTTTCTATAAATTTAATATTTCTAAAAAAAATCAAAAAAGGATTGAATTAATTAAAGAGTTTTATTTTAGCAAAAAATTACCTATTAAAATGAATTCTCAGAATCTTTGGAAAATATTTTATTTTAATGGTAAAGAGGGATTAATTGATATCTTAAATTATAAAATATTTACATCTAAAAAATTTGATAAAAATTTAGTTAATCAAATAAATTATTTTAAAAACAAAGAGAAACCTAAATTATCTATCACTGGAGGTGATCTAATTAAAGATTTTGGTATTCCCGAGGGAGAAATGGTAGGTAAGAAACTAAAAGAAATAGAGAATATTTGGATAAATAATAATTTTAAAATTTCTGATAAAAATTTAAAAAAGATATTAGAAAATTAAATATATTTAACATCTTTAATTTCAAAGTTTTTAATGCCCGCAGGTGTATTGATTTCTACTAGATCTCCTTTATTTTTCCCTATCAAGCCTTTTCCTATTGGTGATTTAAAAAAAATTAATTTCTTTTTTAAATCTGCTTCATCTTTTCCAACGATTTTGTAATCAATTTTTTCGTTGGTATCTAAATTTATTAAGTAAACTGTCGAACCAAAAACTACCTTGCCGTCATTGGTAAGTTTTGTTACATCAATCACATTAGCACGAGCAATTATATCATTTATTTCTTCTATTCTTCCTTCATTTAAAGATTGTTGTTCCTTAGCTGCATGATACTCAGCGTTTTCTTTTAAATCTCCATGTGATCTTGCTTCTGATATTGCTGTAACAATTTCTGGTCTTTTTTTTTCTTTTAAAAAAACTAATTCGATTTTTAGTTTTTCCAAACCAGTTACAGTGATAGGTTCTTTTTCCATGTTATTTCCATTTAGCCACTGGAGGTAAGGACATTAATATTCCATCTACATTCCCCCCTGTTTGTAATCCAAATTTAGTACCTCTGTCATATAAAAGATTGAACTCAACGTATCTACCTCTTTTTAGGTATTGAGCCTCTTTTTGTTTTGTTGTCCATTTTTTTTTTCTTTTTTTTTTTATTATCTCATTAAATATTTTAATAAATGATAGCCCAACATCTCTAACAAAAGCAAAATCTTTCTCCCAATTTCCTTTTTTGTAATCAAAAAAAATACCGCCAATTCCCCTCTCTTCATTTCTATGAGGTAAAAAAAAATATTTTTCACACCACTTTTTATATTTTTTATAATAATTTTTGTTATGTTTGTTGCATGTTTTTTTAAGTTCATTATGAAGCCATTTTCTTAAAGTTTCATCCTTTAGACATGGTGTTACATCCATACCTCCACCAAACCAATCATGAGAAGTAACAATATATCTAGTGTTAAAATGCATAGCAGGTATATGGGGATTTTTCATATGCATAACTACCGACACTCCTGATGCCCAAAAATTTGAGCTTTTTTTTGTTCCTGGAATTTGTCCTTTAAATTTATTTGGAAACTTACCATAAACCTCGGAAAAGTTTACGCCAACTTTTTCAAATAGCTTACCATTTTCAAAAATTCGGAATTGTCCACCTCCTTCATTTTGGCCTCTTGACCAATTTTTAATTTTGAAAATATTTTTTTTATCTTCTAATTTTTCAATATCATTTGTAATAATGTCTTGTAAAATTACAAACCAGTTTTTAACAATATTTCTCTTTGAACTAATTTCCATATCTATAATTTAAGTTGCCTTATGCTTTCACTAAGAATTATGGCAACCGATGTAGATAAATTTAATGACCTTTTTTTACCAATCATAGGTATTTTTATTTTTTCTTTCAAAAAATTTTGAACTTTCTTTGGCACCCCTGCGCTTTCCTTGCCAAAAAGCAAAGTATCTTTTATGTTAAATTTAAAATCAGTATATAATTTTTTCGCTTTTGTTGTAATTAAAATAACTCTGTCATTTGATTTAGCTTCAAAAAATTCCTCATCACTTTGATAAAAATTTATATTTTTACTGTCCATATAATCCATAACAACTCTTTTGAATCTTTTGTCACTAAGAAGAAAACCGCATGGCTCAATAATCTCTAACTGCGCACCGAGACAAGCACAAGTTCTAATGATAGCGGCTGTATTTTGAGGTATGTCTGGCTCGTATAACGCTATTTTAGGAGCAAATTTGGCTTTATAATGTGTCATTCTATCAGTGGAAATATTATGCTTTTTTATTATATGAAATCATATATTAGATAATATTAATTTAAAATTTAAATGTCAGAGAAAAAAGTTAAAAGAAGAGAATTCATTTTTACAGCAACTTATGCAGTTGGAGCGGTTGGAGTAGGGGCAACAGTTTGGCCTTTAATTGATCAAATGAACCCTGATGCATCAGTAAAAGCTTTAGCTAGCACAGAAGTTGATATTAGCAGTGTAGAAAAGGGCCAATCAATAACAGTTTTGTGGAGAGGAAAACCAGTTTTTATAAGAAGAAGAACAGAAGAAGAGATTACAAAAGCACGAGAGGTCAACATAGATGAATTAAAGCACCCAGAAAAAGATGAAGATAGAGCGAAAAATCCAGAGTGGCTCGTTATGTTGGGGGTTTGCACACATTTAGGATGTGTGCCACTAGGTGACAAGGGTGAGTATGGTGGATGGTTTTGTCCTTGCCATGGTTCACATTATGATACATCTGGAAGAATAAGAAAAGGTCCTGCACCAACAAATATGGAAGTACCTAAATACGAATTTGTAAATAATAATACTATAAAGATAGGTTAAAAATTGAGCGATCACGAATACATACCTAGTTCAAAATTTGGAAAATGGTTTAACGACCGTTTACCTCTGTTGACACTTGGAAAACATTTAACAGATTATCCAACACCAAAAAATTTAAATTATTGGTGGACGTTTGGAGGAATATTAACTTTTTGTCTAATCACGCAGATTGTAACAGGATTAATTTTAGCAATGCATTATGTTGCTCATGCAGATTTAGCTTTTGGTAGTGTTGAGCATATTATGAGGAATGTAAACTATGGATGGCTTATAAGATATGTTCATGCAAACGGTGCATCAATGTTTTTTTTGGCTGTTTACATTCACATATTTAGGTCGTTGTATTATGGTTCTTATAAATCACCTCGAGAAATAATATGGATTTTAGGAATGATAATTTACATACTTATGATGGCTGCTGCTTTCATGGGATATGTTTTGCCTTGGGGACAAATGAGCTTTTGGGGAGCAACAGTTATAACAAATCTTTTTAGCGCTATTCCATTAGTTGGCGAAAGTATAGTAACTTGGTTATGGGGAGGTTATTCGGTAGATAATCCAACCTTAACTCGCTTTTTCAGTTTGCATTATTTAATTCCTTTTTTAATTTTAGGTCTCGTAGTACTTCATATTTGGGCACTTCACGTTCCAGGGAATAATAACCCAATTGGTATTGATTTAAAAAAACCGTCTAAAGATACTGTTCCTTTTCATCCATATATAGTGATAAAAGATTTATTTGCATTATTAATTTTTTTAATAGTTTTTGCTTTCTTTGTTTTTTACTCACCAAACATTCTTGGCCATGCTGATAATTACATTGAGGCAAATCCAATGGTTACACCTGCACATATTGTTCCAGAATGGTATTTGCTTCCTTTCTATGCCATTTTAAGATCTGTGCCTGATAAACTTTTGGGTGTAATTGCAATGTTTGGTGCTTTATTTATTTTAGTAATACTTCCATGGCTTGATACTTCAAAAACAAGATCAGCTATTTTTAGACCTCTATATAAACAATTTTATTGGTTTCTAGTAGCAGACGTCCTAATACTTGGCTATGTAGGAGCAATGCCTGCAGAGGGAATTTATCTTTTAGTAGCTAGGGTAGCTACAGCATATTATTTTGCACACTTTTTAATAATCCTTCCATTGCTAAGCAGAAAAGAGAAAGTTTTAGATGTGCCTTTAAGCATCACAGAACCCGTTTTGGGTGGATCAGTAAGCATGTCTGCAGTAAAGCAAAGAGAAGATAAATTATGAAAAAATTTATAGTTTTCTTTTTTTTTTTAATTTTTTTTAATTCAACAACTAATACTTCTTTTTCTGCAGAAAAAGCAGCTGAGCCTATGAATCCTGGTTGGAGCTTTAAAGGTTTTTTTGGAACTTTTGACAGAGCTTCCCTACAAAGGGGTTACCAGGTATACACAGAAGTTTGTGCCTCTTGTCACTCAATGAAACATTTAAGTTATAGAAATCTATCACAACCCGGGGGTCCTGAATTTAGTGTAGAGCAAGTAAAAATTATAGCTTCTCAATTTGAAGTAAGGGATGGCCCAAATGATGATGGTGAGATGTTTGATAGACCCGCGAGACCATCAGATAATTTTGTTAGTCCTTATTCTAATGATAAAGAAGCTACTGCTGCAAATGGTGGAGCGTATCCACCTGACATGTCGGTTCTTGTTAAAGCAAGAAAAGGAGGAGCAGATTATATATATTCCTTATTGCTTGGATACGATGAACCACCAGAGGGTATTTCTCTAGACGATGGTGTCTATTACAATAAGTATATGGCAGGCAATAAAATAAAAATGTCGAATCCTTTGTCTGAAGGAATAGTTGAGTATGCTGACGGAACACAAGCAACAGAGGAACAAATGGCCAAAGATGTAACTACTTTTCTCTCTTGGGCAGCTGAACCTCATTTAGAAGAAAGACACAAAATTGGTTTTAGAGCTATTGTTTATTTGATAATAATCACAATTTTAGTTTATTTCAGTATGAAAAAGATTTGGTCACGTGTTGAATCTGAAGTTTAAAATATCTCCGTCTTTAACTATATAATCTTTACCTTCCAATCTCATCCTACCGTTATTCTTTGAGTTTAACCATCCACCATTAGTAACAAAATCTTCGTAAGTGACAGTTTCAGCTCTAATGAAACCCTTTTCAAAATCAGTATGTATCTCCCCTGCAGCACTAGGCGCATTACAATTTTTTTTTATAGTCCATGCTCTACTTTCCTCTGGTCCTGAGGTGAAGAAGGTTTCTAAATTTAAAATACTATAACCCTTACTTATTAGTTTATTAAGACCCGTTTCTTTGAGTTTAATCATATCCATATAATTTTTTTTTTCTTCATTCTCAAACTGATTAATTTGATTTTCGATGTCTGCAGAAATAATTATTGTGTTATTTGAGCCATATTTTTTTATAAAACTATCGGTATAATTATTACCATTATTCACACTTTTTTCATCCACGTTGCACACGTAAATCTTGGGTTTGATTGAAAGTAATCCAGTTTGAATTATTAATTTTTCGTCAAACTCATTAACTAATTCAGATAAATCTTTACTATTATTAAGCTTTTCAAATGCGTTTTCTAATATTTTTTGCATCTTTTCGTCAATATTTTTTTTATTTTTTTTATCTAATCTTTTTTGCAAAGAATCAATATCAGCTAGCATCATTTCAGTTTCAATTATTTCTAAATCTCTTATTGGATCAATACTGGGATTGACATTTTGAATATCAGCAGAGTCAAAACATCTAATCATATGGACAATTGCATCAACTTCTCTTATATGTGATAAAAATTTATTTCCTAAACCTTCTCCTTTCGAAGCACCTTTAACAAGACCCGCAATATCAACAAAAGAAATTGTTGTGTTGATTTTTTTTTTTGACTTAGATACTTCCGATAGTTTATCTAGTCTATTATCTGGAACAGGTACTACACCAATATTGGGATCAATTGTGCAGAAAGGAAAATTCTCCGCTTGAGCTTTAGAAGAATTAGTTAAAGCATTAAACAGAGTTGATTTGCCAACATTTGGTAAACCGACAATTCCACATTTAAAACCCATCTATTTATTATTGACTGTACTTGAAAATAAATCCAATTTTTTATCAATGAGTATTGGTAATGACTTAGTTATATTTTCTGTAATTGAAGAAAGTTCCTCTTTTTCATCATCATTGAAATCTTGTAATACATGATCAGATACTTCAATATTATTTTTTGGATGACCAATACCGATTCTTACTCTTGAATAATCTTTGCCAATAAATTTATCTATAGATTCGATCCCGTTGTGTCCCGCACTAGATCCACCAAATTTTGTTTTAATTTTTCCAAAATCTATGTCTAGATCATCATGAAAAACTATTACATTTTCAGCTTCAATTTTAAAATATTCAATTAATTCTCTTATGCAAATACCAGAATTATTCATAAATGTAAGAGGTTTTATAGCATAAACTTTTTTTCCATTTATTGTTCCAGTAGTAAGGAGTCCTTTAAATTTTGGTTTTTGTTTTGACAAGCTAAATTTTTGATTAATTGCATCAATAATTTTAAATCCAATATTATGTCTATTATTTTCGCTATTAGGAGCGGGATTACCAAGACCTACAAAAAGTAACATGATTATTTTATAAAAAATTTTTTCAGCTTATTATTTTTTTTCTGGTTGAGATTTTTTGTCATCTCCTTTTTTAACATCATCTTTCTTTTCAGATTTAGCTGCATCTGCCGGAGGTGCTTTTCCATCACCTTCAGCTGCTTGAGTCGCACCTTCTTCTCCTGTTGCTTCGGCACCATCTGCAGCTTCTGCAGGCTTCTCTGGTTCTTTTATAACAGTAGGCGCTGCAAGTGTTGCAACAACAAAATCTCTACCTTGTATTGTTGGATGAACATTTTCTGGAAGTTTAATTGCTGATATTTTAAAACTTTGACCGATATCAACTCCATCTAAATCCACTACAAGTTCATTAGGAATATTTTCTGTTGGGCATTTTAGCTCAACTTTTCGTCTAACAATATTTAATACACCACCTCTTTTTAATCCTGGCGATTTATCACTATTAATAAATTTAACTGGTATTTGTAAAATTACTTTACCACCTTTAACAATTCTTAAAAAATCAACATGTGTTGGTTCGTCTGACAAAATGTCAAATTTCACATCTCTTGGCAAAACGTTGTAATCCTTACCCTCTATCTTTAAATTAATTATATTTGACAGAAAGTTGTCTTTCTCTAGTAAATTAGTCAGAGTTTTTTTTGATACAGATATATTTTGATTTTCATCTTTGCCGCCATAAATTACTGCTGGAACATTTCCTTGGGATCTTAAAATGTTTAACTCACCTTTGGTTTTAGTGTTTCTAATATTAGCTTCTAAAGTATTCATAAAAAACTAGGTCTTTTAACCTAAGTTTATCTATAAAACAAGCTAATTATTTAAATAAATCAGATACTGATGTTGAGTTAGATATTCTTTTAAGAGCTTCTCCGAGAAGATTAGAGATACTTAAAATTTGAATATTATTTGCATTATTTATTTTTTTTGTATTATCAATCGTATCAGTAATTACTAAGTTTTTTATTGGAGAATTTTTAATTTTTTTTACTGCATCTCCACTTAGTACTCCGTGAGTTATATAAACGTGGATTTCTTTTGCGCCTCTTGATTTAAGCATTTTTGCTGCATTCACTATTGTTCCCCCAGAGTCAATAATATCATCGACTATTATACAAATTTTATTTTTTACATCTCCAATTATATTCATCACTTCAGATTTTCCTGGCGCCGGTCTTCTCTTATCGACAATAGCAAGGTTTACGTTTAGCAATTTACTCAATCCTCTTGTTCTTGCTACGCCACCCACATCAGGTGAAACACAAACTAAATTATTCATTTTAAGATTTTTTTTGATATGCCTATAAAATATTGGGGTTGCATAAAGATTATCGACTGGAATATCAAAAAAACCTTGTATTTGACCAGCATGTAAATCCACAGTTACAACTCTATCAGCTCCAGCTTTAGTAATTAAATTAGAAATTAATTTTGCAGATATTGAAGTTCTAGGAACAACTTTTCTATCTTGTCTTGCATATCCAAAGTAGGGAATTACTGCAGTAATATTTTTTGCAGAAGATCTTTTTAAAGCATCTATACATAATAACATCTCTAATAGATTATCGTTTGCGGGAGAGGATATAGATTGTACTATAAAAATATTATTTCCTCTAATATTTTCGTTTATCTCAACATAAATTTCCCCATCTGAAAACTTTTTTATATTTGAATTTACTAGTTTTGTTTTAAGATATTTTGAAATCTTTTGACTTAAATTTTTGTTACTGTTTCCAGTTAATAATTTCATTAAGATTTACTAATTAATCATAATTAAGGATATATTTCTACCATAATCATCTTGTTTTTGGTGTAAAGATCTTCTGGCACTAAAAAAATTGTTTTTTTTGTTATATGTATCTTTGTTAATTACATCTATTTTTTTTATCCCAAAACTTTTCAATTGATAAATAACATATTTATTGAGGCTAAAATATGTTTTATTTTTTACTTTTTTAAAAAAAAGTTTGTTTCTTTTGCTTTGTTTTAAAAATTTCAACTTAAATTCATTTTTTACTTCATAACTTTTTTGAGAAATGCAAGGCCCAATAGCCGCAATAAGGTCTTCTGATTCGCTACCTTTTTTTTTAAAATATTTCAAAACATTTTGAATAATACCTTTGTAGGCACCTTTCCAACCTGCATGTATCGCTGAAATAATTTTAAGCTTTTTATCATAGATTAAAACAGGAGCACAGTCAGCTGTTAAAACACCAATTATTACTTTTTTTTGATCTGTAATTAGTGCATCACCAATAAGTTTTTTCTTTTGTAATTTGTAATTTTTAATATAAAAAAATTTACTACTATGTATTTGATTTAACAAAATCAATTTTTTAAATGACTTACAGATTTTCTTACTAGCTATAAGTAAATTTTTATTTACGTATTTTTTTTTATCAGATGATCCCTTTCCACAATTTAAACTTTTATAAATTCCTTTTGACTTCCCACCTAGCTTATTAAAGAAACAGTGTTTTACATGAATTTCATTACCTAGTATTTTCGAGTAAAACATTAATTAAATCCTAAAAAATCGTCTTTTTTATAACTGTGAGCAAAAATCACCTTAAAAAGCTCACCCATAAAATCTTTATGCAAAAGTCTTTTAAGCGTTAAAAACATCTCTTCCTTTTGTTTGTAATTCATATTTTTTTCAATTATTTTGGCTCTTTCTATTATTCCCATAGTTTCAAGAAAAAATTTCTGTGTGACTATATTTTTCACTTTTAAATTTTTTTTTTTAAAAAATTCTTTCAATAAATTAAAGTTTACAAGATAGGTAATATCCGCTTTTCCAATATGATTGTATAAGTTACTCATTTTAACTTTTTTGTTTTTCATAACACTTTGCAAAGTATCTTTACTAAGGGGTTTTAAATATCCATAATCAATAAGTAAAATTCCACCTGAAAGAGTTGAAATTTTTTCAATTATTTTATTTAGTTCAAGGAAACCTAATTTAGGGTATTCAATAAAATTTTGATTTTTATATATATCAAATGATTTTATAAACGAAATATCATCCATTAGCGGCTTTTTATATGTTTCTACTAATCCTTTTTTATTGATCACAAAACATTTTTCTAAAAATTTTTTATTATTTACAGTAAATTGTTTTATTGGAATTGCATCAAAAAATTCATTGCCCAAAAAAAATACTGGTCCTTTCTTGATTGAATTATAATTTTTAATCCATTTAACTTTTTGATTTTCAATTTTTTTTTTTTGGATTTTCTTTAATAAATTACTTTTCTCGTATAAATATATATTTACAGATTTATTAAATTTAGGAAATTTCTTAAAAGTTTGAATAAGTATCTTAGCTAAACTGCCATCACCGGGACCTAGTTCAACTAAATTAAATATTTTTGGTTGTTCAATTTTTTCCCATGCAGAAATTATCCATATTGCTAAAATTTCTGAAAATAAGTTGGAAATTGTAGGTGCTGTTACAAAATCACCATTTTTTCCAAAAGGAACTCTATTGTTATAATACCCAACTCTTGGTTGATACATTACTTTCTCCAAAAATCTGTCTACTGAAATTTTCTTATTTAATGAAAATTTAAAATTTTTAATTTTGTGCTTCATTTATTCTATAAAAAAGAATTATACTTAAAAATATCATTAACAAACTTAATAGCATTCCCATACTCAGAGATCCAATTAAGAAACCAAGGTGAGCATCTGGTTCTCTAAAAATTTCAGAGATAAAACGAAATATTCCATAAAAAAATAAAAATGCGGAAGATACTGTTCCAGTTATATAGTTCTTTTTGAAATAAATTAGATTTAATATTATGAATAAAATAATTCCTTCTAAAAAACATTCATATAATTGAGAAGGGTGTCTTGGAACATCATCGATTTGAGGATAGATTACACCCCAACTTCCATTGGTTGCTTTTCCAACAAGCTCACCATTTATAAAATTAGCAATTCTACCAAAGAATAGTCCTATAGGTGCAGATACAGATATTAAGTCTAAAAAAATATATTTATTAATTTTGTGTTTTTTACTGTAGAGATACGTTGCAACCATTATACCAATCAATCCTCCATGAAATGACATACCACCTTCCCAAATAAAAAATATTTCAATAAAATTTTCAGAATAATACTTTAATGAATAAAATAGAACGTATCCAAGTCTTCCTCCAAGAATTATTCCAATAATTAAATATGTTATTAAATCATCAAAGAGTGACAAAATTACTTTATCTTTAATTAAAAACTTCTTACAATAAAACCAGCCAAATAAAATGCCAAAAATATAGGCTAAAGAATACCATCTTATTTCAAAAATAAACAAATTAAAGGCAATTGGGTCAAAATTATTAGTAAACATTTTAAAAAAATAATTGTAAGAATATATTATTTTTAATTAGCTTTGTATGACAAAATCAAAATTTATAACAGATAAGCTTGCCAAGTTATTTGAACAAGGACTAATCTCTTACAAAGATTTGAATAACGAGATTTTAAATATACTTAAGTCTAAAAAGGATGAAATTATACTTAAACTTGAACTTCCTACAAAAGAGGAATTTGATGTATTAAAAAAAAGAGTTGAAAATTTAGAAAAAAAAAAATCATCAACAATCAATAAAAGATCTAAAAAATTAAAAAGGTAGAGTTATCCTTACCTGTAGTCCTTTTAAAGTTGATTTTTCTAATTTTATATTTCCACCATGAGATTGGATGATATCAGATGCTATTGACATACCTAAACCTACACTCGATTTTGTTTCGCTCCTACTTTTGTCAATTTTATAAAAAGGCTTAAAAACATTCTCATACTCATTTTTTGGGATACCAGGACCATCATCGTCAATCAACAAAATGATATTATTACTACTCTTTTTTAAATTTACCTCAATTTTTTTGCCATACTTTAAACTGTTATCTAAAATATTTGAAATGCATCTATTAATTAAGGTTTTTTTGCCGTGAAATAAAATATTTTGTGTAATTTTTTTTAAAATATTTTTGTTATCATATTTTTCAATCGTGTCCTCTAAAAGTTTTGAAAGGTCAAATTTTTCTCCTTTTTCATTTGATCTATTTTTAGAAAATTGCAGATATTCATTTAACATTTTCTCCATTTCAATTACATCTTCAGATAGTTTGTTTGATAATTGCTTATCTTTTATAAACGCTAGCTGAAGTTTTATTCTTGTTAAAGGTGTTCTTAAATCATGGCTTATACCTGATAGCATTTCTGATCTTTGGTTAAGATGTCTGATAATTCTTTTTCTCATTCTCTCAAATTCATATCCAGCCTGTCTAATTTCAAGAGCACCTGAGGGTCTATACTCTCCAACATCTTCACCTCTTCCAAATTTTTCTGAAGCTCTTGCTAAATTAATAATCGGTCTAGTTTGATTTTTAAGAAATATAAGTGCAATTGCAATCAGCAAAAATGCTGGCAAAGTAATCCATAACGCGAAAATTCTAGCAGAGGAATTTGCAACTCTACTTTTAGGGATTTTAAATTGAAAATACCCATTTAAATATTTGATTTTAAGATCAATATTTTCTTTAAAAGTTGTTGTATCAAACCAATAATTATTAAATTTAGATTTTAGTTCTCTTCTTAATGTTCTATCCATTGGACTAAACCATCTTTCAAAGTCATCCTTTGGCATCATTTTGTGGGGAACATAATTTGCTTTAATATTTTGCGTGTCGGAAAAAAGCCTAGTTAATGAGTCTTTGTTGTATTGTTCATTATCATATGCTTCAATAAAAAACTTTATTTCACCAATCAAAGCTCTTGTCATACCTTTGTTTGTTTTTATCCAAAGACTATCAAAAAAAACAATAGATATAGTTATCTGAAGAATTATTATTGGTGCAGCAACAATTAAAAGTGCTCTGTAAAATAATTGTTTAGGCAAAATATTTTTTAAAAATTTATTCAATCCAAAGGACATAGCCTGTTCCTCTAATAGTTTGAAGGTACTTTGGATTTTTTGGATCCAATTCAATTTTTTTTCTTAAACGAGTAATTATAACATCAATGGATCTTTCTTTATCGATATCAATTAAATTTCCTATATAATCTCTAGAAAATGATTCTCCAGGTGAGTTAATCATTTTTTCTAGGATAATTTTTTCAGTATTATTTATTTTGAATTCTTCCTCATTTTTGTGTATTATTAATTTATTTAAATCTATTTTGATATTATCAAATTCAATTACTCTTTTGCCATCATACTTTTTAGTTTTGCTTAATATATTCCTTATCCGTAAAATTAATTCTTTTGGTTCAAAAGGTTTTGGCAAGTAATCGTCTGCCCCTACCTCCAAGCCTTCTATTCTTTCTTTTGCTTCACCTTTGGCTGTAAGTAAAATTACTGGTGTATGAAGTTTTTTTTTATTTTCCGATAAGAATTGTAGACCAGTTTGTCCCGGCATCATGATATCCAGAATTATTAAATCAAATTTGATGATGTTAATTTTTTCATTTGCATCCTCAGCATTCTTTGCTGTCGTAATTAAAAAATTATTCTCATTTAAGTATTTTTTTACCAAATCTCTTATTCCATCATCATCATCAACTACAAGTATATGTGCCTCAAAATTATTCATTAATTATTTTTTTTAATACACTTTTGAAATTATTTACTTCTAACGAAGAGGACTTTATAAAAGCATTATAAATTCTTTTTTTTTGAGATGAAAAAATTTCATTAAAAACCTCTTCCCCTTTTTTTGTAAGATGAACATGTTTCATTCTTGAATCTTTTTCATCTTTCATGAATGAGATAATATTAAATTTAACTAAATCATTGAGAATTCTATTTAGACTTTGTTTCGTTACTTTTAATTTTTTTAAAAGATTAGATATGGTAATACCATGGTGAATAGAGATTATGTGAATAACCTTATGATGAGCTACCCCTAAAGAATACTTATCAAGGGTCTTTTTGGCATCCCCAAAGGACTCCCTGTAACTTATGAATAGTTTTTCAATAAACTCTTTTAATTGTTCGTCTTTTAAGTACAAAAGATCTTTCATATTGGTAAGTTATATTGACATATTATATATACAAAGATATTTTTTTGGAAAATAAAATCTAATGATACCGTTTGATAAAAGAGAAGGAAAAATTTGGTACAATAACGAGCTTATTGAATGGCAAAATGTGAAACTCCATGTCTTAAGCCATGGACTGCATTATGCCAGTTGTATATTTGAAGGGCTTAGAGTTTATGATGGAGAAATTTTTAAACTTGAAGAACATACTGAAAGATTTTTTTATTCAGCAAAAAGAATGGGAATGGAATTACCCTTCACACAAGTAGAAATTAATAATGCAACGAAAAAAACAGTTGCAGCTCAAAAAGTGCAAAATGGATATATTAGACCATTTGCGTGGCGAGGTAGCGAGATGATGGCAATTTCTGCACAAAAAACAAAAATCCACGTTGCGATTGCAAGCTGGGAATGGGGAACATACTTTGATCCAAAATTAAAAACGGAAGGAATAAAATTAAATATTTCTAAATGGAAAAGACCAGCTCCAGACTCGGTTCCTTGGGATACTAAAGCATCAGGACTTTATATGATTTGTACTCTTTCCAAACATGAGGCTGAAAGATTAGGATTTACAGATTCTTTAATGTTAGATCATGAGGGAAATATTGCAGAGGCCACCGGTGCAAATATTTTTTTTAAAGACAAAAATAATGAATTTCATACCCCGATACCAGATTCTTTTCTTGATGGAATCACTAGACGTACAGTAATTGATATTGCTAAATCAAAAAATATTAAAGTACACCAAAGAAAAATATCTCCGAATGAACTTTCAGATTTTGAAGGTTGCTTTTTAACAGGAACTGCAGCTGAGGTAACCCCAGTATCTCAAATAGACAAAAATAATTACAAAGTTTGTGAAACAATTTTAGAATTATCCTCAAGTTACGACTCGCTAGTAAGAAAAAAAAAAGCTGCTTAATCCTTACTATCCTCAGAAATTGCGTGATCAATACCTTTTCGTAAATAATCATATGCCGTGTATAAAGTAATAAATGCTGAAAGCCATAGCAAAATTATACCTATCGTTTGGGCATTGTAGTCCTGAAAATTTATAACTTTATTCCCAGTTTCACCAGTCAGAAGAAGTGAAATTGAGAGCATCTGTAAAAATGTTTTATATTTTGATAAATTTGAAACTGGTAAATTAATTTTACCTTTTGCTAAAAACTCTCTTAAACCCGATATTAAAATTTCTCTGGTTAAAATAATAATTGCAGCTATCACTTCATAATTTTTAATAGTTTCATCCATTACTAGAAGAATTAAAGCCGTTGCAACAATTATCTTATCTGCTATTGGATCTAATAATTCTCCAAGTTTTGACTCTTCTTTAAACATTCTTGCTAAAAGCCCATCTAAAAAATCTGTAAAAGAAGCAATTACAAATAAAGCAAATGGTAATACATCGCCATAGAACCCAGGCAGATAGTATGTAAATACGAAAATTGGAACAATAATTATTCTACCAATGGTTAAATAGTTTGGAATTTTTATTCTCATTCGTGAAAAAAATTATATATTTTTTTTGCAACTTTTTCTTCTACTCCATCAACTGACTTTATTTCATCAAGACTTGCAGATTCAACAGCTCTAGCAGAGCCAAAATGGTTTAAAAGTGCTCTTTTTCTTATAGATCCAATACCATCTATTTGATCTAAAAGAGATCTGCTCAAACCCTTTTTTCTTCTAACTCTATGCGCACTTATAGCAAACCTATGTGCTTCATCTCTTATTCTCTGTAAAAAGAAAAGTGCAGGATCATTTCTTGAAAATTTATACTCTTTACCATTATGAAAAAAAGTTTCATTTCCACTATTTCTAAATTTTCCTTTTGCTATAGCTACAACAGGAATATCATTCAGTTGTAATTCATTAAGAGTTTCTCTTGCAGATGAATATTGTCCTTTACCTCCATCAATAAGTACTAGGTCTGGAAAACTTAAAAAATTTCCTTTTTCTTGTATTGCTCTCTTAAATCTTCTTGATAATACCTCTTTAATCATTCCATAGTCATCTTGTTGAAACTTTTCATTTTGTATATTAAACTTTCTGTATCTTTTCTTGATAAAACCTTCCTCTCCATACGTAATTAGAGCACCAACACTATTAGTACCTTGGATATGGCTGTTATCGTAGACTTCAATTAAATCGATATTATTTTCAATATTAAATTTTTTACCTACTATATTTAATAAATCCCTATTATTCTGACTTTCATAAAGTCTTCTATTTAAACTATTTTTTGCATTTTTAATTGCAAGATTTACAATTTTTAATTTAGAACCCTTTTTGGCAGTGGAAATACTAATTTGTTTACCTTCTTTTTTAGATAAAGTTTTTTCTAATAATTTCTTTTCTTTAACTTCATCACTTATAATTATTGAACTAGGTACGGATTTATTTTCATAAAATTGAGAAATAAAAGAATTTAAAATTTCACTTAATTTTTCATCAGGGTCATGTTTTGGAAAAAAAGCCTGATTACCCCAATTTTGTTTGGATCTATAAAAAAAAACTTGAATGCAGGTTTTACCTGATTCTTTGTATCCACCAATAACGTCTGCTTCAATTAAATTTGCTTCACTTATTGTAAGAGATGATTGAATAATATTTAGTGATTTAATTTTGTCTCTTAAAATTGCAGCTTTCTCATAATCAAGTTCTTCGCTAGCATTTTCCATTTGTGACGAAAGTGTTTTTTGAATTTTTCTTGATTTTCCTTTACTTAAAAATTCATCTGCTGCATCAACAAGTTTTGCATAGTCATTTTCGCTTATTTTTCCCCCACAGGGTCCAGCACATCTTTTTAAAAAATAATTAAAACATGTTTTGTCACCAGCTTCGACTTGTTGATCTGTACAAGATCTAACTAAAAAAATTCTTTGTAATGTTTTTATCGCACTGTTTACTGCCAATGAACTTGCAAAAGGACCATAATATTTCCCTTGTTTGTTTTTAGCCCCTCTATGACGCTCAATTCTTGGAAATTTATGATCGGATATAAAAATATAGGGAAAAGATTTATCATCTTTTAGTAAAATATTAAATTTTGGCTTGAATTTTTTTATAAGATTGGCCTCTAGTAACAAAGCCTCGCTCTCATTGCTTGTAGTGGTTATTTCTATTTTTTCTATTTGAGCTAATAATCTTTCAGTTCTTATTATATGATTTTTTTCAGATACATAGCTTTTCAGTCTATTTGGTAAATTTTTTGCCTTACCAACGTAAAGGATCTCATTTTTAGAATTAATAAACCTGTAAATGCCAGGTAACTTTGGAATTAAAGGTAACTCTTTTTTTATAACATTTTTTCCAATTTCAATATTTCTCATGACTTCTCTTTTTTGATATTTGAATACCTACAGAAGTGCAATCTTTCATTATTTCAAGCTTTTCAATTTGAAGTGAAATTTTATCAATTCTTTTATCTTTAAATAATTCGTCAAACACATCCTCTGCTAATGTCTCCAAAAAATTATAATGCTTATTTTTTGTCAATTTTTTTATTAATCTTACAAGTTTGTCATAATTAACTATAGACTTTAAGTCTCTATCATTTGTAGGTTTTTTATCTTTATAATTTACTTCAAGGCTAAATTTTACTTTCTGAGGTTTTTCTTTTTCAAAATCATAATACCCCAGCGTGAGATTTAATATTAATTCATTAATAATTACTTTTTTTTCGTAATTAAAAAGAGACTTTTCAAGTTTTACAATTTTAAAAGTATTTTTTTTCATTCTTTACCTCTTATAATGTCTGGTGTTTGCCAGTTTAAGCTTTGACCGCTGTCTAAAGCTATTACTTGTCCTGTAATAGACTTATTTTTAATAAAAAAGTCAATAGCATTACAAATTTGCTCAACATCAACTTGCTTTTTTAAAGGTGTTGCTAAATATTGTTTTCTGAAATGTTTTTCTGATTGTCTTTTATTCTTTAAAGTTGGACCAGGCGCTATACCATTAACCCGTATATTTGGAGCTAGGCTCATAGCGCTTGTTTTTGTTAGTGTATACAATCCAGTTTTACTCAAAGTATATGAGAAAAAGAAAGGTGTAAGCTTAAACACTCTTTGATCAATTATATTTATTATATTGTTATTTTTTCCTCTAGTATTCTTTGAAAATTCTTTTGAAAGTGTTGCAGGCGCTTTTAAGTTTGTAGAAATATGATTTTCCCAGCTATCTGAGGTAAAGTTTTCTAATTTGTCGTTTTCAAACAGTGAAGCGTTATTAATTAGACAATCAAAATATTTTAATTTTGTTTTCGCAAATTTTATTATTTTTTGCACATCTTTATCTTTACTTAAATCTGCTTTAATCAGATATATTTTAGTACCATTTAGAGTTAGTTTTTTTCTAAGATTTTCCGCACTTTTTTTTGATTTATTAAATTGAATAACTATTTCTTTATTAAAACCTGACAAACTTTCAGCTATGGCGGCTCCAATTCTTGTTGCTCCTCCTGTAATAATTATCTTTTGTGCTTCCATTTTTTGTCTCTTTTTTTTGTTACTTTTGTGCCGGGCATACCCATGGTGGAACGTCCCTTTGGGTATAGTTTATTTTTAACATCGTACTGTCTTATTTTTGGATTTAAAGTAATTTCTAATTCTGTCGTTTCAAGTTTTCTAATTTCATCCCTTATTTTTGCTGCTTCTTCAAATTCTAAGTTTGAAGCTGCTTCCTTCATTTTCTTATTCAAACCTTTCAAATGTTTTTTTAGGTTTCCACCTATATTTGATCCTTCGCTGATTTTAACATAGTCTTTCTCATATACACTTTCTAAAATATCACTAATTTCTTTTTTGATGGATTTTGCATCTATCTTATTTTTTTTATTATAATCTAGTTGAATTTGTCTTCGTCTATCAGTCTCTTTGATTGCATTTTTAATACTCTTCGTTTCTTTGTCTGCATAAAGAATTACTTTTCCCTCAACATTTCTAGCTGCTCTTCCAATTGTTTGTATTAAAGACGTCTCTGATCTTAGGAATCCCTCTTTATCTGAATCAAGAATAGCTACTAATGCACATTCTGGTATGTCTAAACCTTCTCTCAAAAGATTTATACCAACTAATACATCAAATACACCCATCCTCAAATCTCTCATAATTTCTATTCTTTCAAGTGTGTCTATATCGGAGTGTAGATATCTAACTTTAACTCCATTTTCATGTAAATACTCTGTTAAGTCTTCAGCCATTTTTTTAGTTAATGTTGTAACTAGAACGCGATGGTTCTTTTCAACAACTTTTTTACATTCATGCATTAAGTCATCAACTTGATTTTTAGCTGACCTTATTTCAACCTCGGGATCTATAAGACCAGTTGGTCTAATTACTTGGTCAATGTACTTTCCTTTAGTCTGCTCTAGTTCCCATGGACCAGGAGTTGCAGAAACAAATACAGTTTGAGTTCTCATTAGATCCCACTCTTCAAATTTAAGAGGTCGGTTATCCATACAAGATGGCAACCTAAAGCCATACTCCGCAAGGGTACTTTTTCTTGACCTATCTCCCTTAAACATCCCGTTAAGCTGGGGAACTGTTACATGAGACTCATCAACAAAAATTAGAGTATTGTCTGGAAAATATTCAAAAAGAGTAGGAGGAGGTTCTCCAGGTTTTCTACCTGATAAAAATCTTGAGTAATTTTCTATTCCTGCACATGTTCCAGTTGCTTCAATCATTTCTAAATCAAATTTTGTTCTTTCTTCTAATCTTTGAGCCTCTATCAATTTATTTTGTTCTTTATGTTTCTTAAGTGTTATTTCCAGCTCTTTCCTAATATTTATTATTGCCTGCTCTACTGTAGGTTTTGGAGTAATGTAATGGCTATTAGCATAAACTTTTATTAAACTGAGCTCTCTCACTTGATCGCCTGTTAGGGGGTCAAACTCCTCAATTTTTTCTAATTTATCTCCAAATAAACTCAGTCTCCAAGCTCTATCCTCAAGATGAGAGGGAAATATTTCTAAATATTCTCCTCTTGCTCTAAAAGTTCCTCTATGAAAATTTTGATCATTCCTTTTATATTGTAAACTAATTAAGGATTTTATTATTTGTTCTCGATTGTAGTCGTAATTCTTTTGAAGTGTTAAAGTCATTTTACTGTATGCTTCAACTGAGCCCAATCCATAAATGCATGAAACACTTGCCACTATTAAAACATCATCCCTTTCTAATAGAGATCTTGTAGCCGAGTGTCTCATTCTATCAATTTGCTCATTTATAGATGCTTCTTTTTCAATGTAAGTGTCAGATCTAGGAACATAAGCTTCAGGTGTATAATAGTCGTAATATGATACAAAATATTCTACTGCGTTATCAGGAAAAAAAGTTTTCATTTCGCCGTAAAGCTGTGCCGCAAGAGTTTTATTTGGAGCTAAAATTAAAGCTGGTCGATTTGTGGCCTCAATAACCTTTGCCATTGTAAATGTTTTACCTGAACCTGTTACCCCAAGTAACACTTGGTTAAATTGATCTTTATTAGCACCATTTACTAGTTTTTTTATAGCCTCAGGCTGATCCCCAGCTGGTTTAAAGTCAGACTTTATTTTGAACTTTTTACCACCCTCTAGTTTACCGCTAATTTCAGGTTTTTTTCCCTCTAAATCTGTAATTAAATCTTGATATGTATTTTGCATATAATAAACAAAGTAATAAAATAAAATTAAATTTCAATGAGCATTATATCTGATAGCCTAAAAAGAATAAAACCTTCTCCAACCTTAGCTGTTACTCAAAAAGCAAGAGAACTCAAAGCTGCAGGTAAAGACGTGATAGGTTTAGGTGCTGGAGAACCAGATTTTGACACACCAGATAATATCAAAGAGGCAGCTATAGAGGCTATTAAAAATGGTGATACTAAATATACAGCTGTAGATGGAACACCTGCTTTAAAAGAGGCCATAGTTAATAAGTTTAAAAGAGAGAACAATCTAAATTATAAATTAGATGAAATTACGGTCGGAGCTGGCGGAAAGCACGTGATTTATAATTTGATGATGGCAACTCTTAACAAGGGTGATGAAGTAATAATACCAGCTCCTTATTGGGTTTCATATCCAGACATTGTTTTACTAGCGGGAGGAACCCCAATAGTGATTGAATGTTCGGAGGAACAAGAATTTAAATTAACGGCTAAAGATCTTGAAAGCAAAATAAATAATAATACTAAATGGGTAATATTGAACTCACCATCTAATCCAACTGGATCATGTTATTCTGAACTAGAATTGAAAAATTTATCCCAAGTTTTAAAAAGAAAACCTCATGTAAATATTTTAAGTGACGATATATATGAGCATGTGACTTATGATGGATTAAAATTTTTCACAATGGCCCAAGTTCCCGAGCTAAAAAGTAGAGTTGTTACTATGAATGGGGTAAGTAAATCCTATGCAATGACAGGGTGGAGAATAGGATTTGCTGGAGGTCCTAAAGATATAATTAAAGCTATAGCAAAAATTCAATCTCAATCCACAACAAATCCCTCCTCAATAAGTCAAGCAGCAGCAGTAGAAGCACTTAATGGTAAACAAGATTTTATATCAATAAGATCTAAAGCATTTCAAGAAAGAAGAGATTTTGTAGTAAACTCTTTAAACTCAATAAATGGAATTAATTGTTTAAAACCAGAGGGAGCATTTTACGTATTTCCAAATTGTAAAGAATTAATTGGAAAAAAAGATAAATCAGGTAAAAAAATTGAAAATGATACTGACTTTGTTCAGTCACTCTTAGAAAACTATGGTATTGCAGTAGTCCAAGGTTCTGCATTTGGATTAGAAGGCTTTTTTAGAATATCCTATGCTACATCAATGAAAAATTTAGAAAAAGCGATGAAAAAAATTAAAGAGTTTTGCGAAAGTTTAAACTAAACCTAATTTTACGACTGATTTAGCATTTTCACTTATACAATCTTTTGCTCCTTTAAATTTAAGCCCCAAAAGTTCTTCTGCGTAGGTAGAATCTGTTCGCATCATTATTCCAAGATCTGGAATCATTGTTTTAGCACTTGAGTCTATGTAACTAATTAATTTAACCATAAAGTTAGGTAACTCTTTTTTTGGAACTTTCTTTGCGTATTCAGGCATCGCTTCAGCCATGATTTGTGATAACTCAACAAGTTTTTTTACTTCTTTCCCAATAATTAATCTTCTTCCACCAACTTTTTTATTTCTAATACATGCAACATGAGATTTTGCAACATCTTTGACGTCAGAAATTAAAACTGCAAATTTTGGAGCTGCTGGAAATTTTCCTTTAAGAAATTGCCTTACATATTCAATTGATGTGCCACCTTTTTTGTCTAAAGCGTTTCCAAACACGCCCCCTGGATTAATTGTTGTTAATTTGTTTTTTAGCCCTTTACTTTCCATAAACTCCCAAGCGATTCTTTCAGCTTTAGTTTTTGATAGGAAATAGTCACTTACACCTTCAATCCAGTTTTCATCAGTCCAATCATTTTCTCCAAATGTGTAAGGATTGCTTCTGTTACGCTTTCTAAACATTGCTACAATTGATGAAGTTATTATTATTTGTTCAACATTATTTTTTATACTCGAATTTAATACTCTTAAAGTTCCATCAACAGCCACCGGTAATAATTTTTCTCTGTTACTTGAAACTTTCATTGGAAAAGGAGATGCAATATGCATCACATATTTGCAGTCTTTTACGGCTTTGTCCCATCCATCATCTTTCAAAAGATCTAATTCAACAAATGATAATTTATCTATTGTAGCATATTTGCTAATTGTATTTTTAGTTTGCTCAATTAAACTTTTGTTTCTGACTGTACCTAAAACTTCAAAGTCCAAGTTCAATAGTTCTATTGCTGTATGCTTAGCAATCCATCCGCTTATACCAGTTAATAAGACTTTACCTGACATATTTATTAGTTATGAGATAGATGTTTTTCAGCTTCAAGTGCCGCCATACACCCCATACCAGCTGCAGTTACGGCCTGTCTAAATATTTTATCTTTTACGTCTCCAGCAGCAAATACTCCAGGAATATTAGTTTCAGTCGAGTCTGGCTTGGTAATCAAATAACCTTCTTTATCCATTTTAAGCTGATCTTTAAATAATTGGGTGGCAGGATCATGACCTATAGCAATAAAAAGACCATCAATTTTCATTTCTTCAGATTGATTAGTTTTTACATTTTTTACTTTTAAGCCTGTTACATTTTTAGGATCTTTATCTCCCAAAACATCTTCAATTACAGTATCCCAAACAATTTCAATTTTTTTATTTTCCATTAATTTTTTTTGGAGCATTTTTTCTGCTCTTAATTCATTTCTTCTATGAATGAGTTTTACTTTTGAAGCAAATTTCGTAAGAAACATTGCTTCTTCTACAGCCGCATTTCCACCACCTACAACCGCTACAGTTTTATCTTTAAAAAAGAAACCATCACATGTTGCACATGCAGAAACCCCAAACCCTTTATATTCCTCTTCAGATTTAATATTAAGCCATCTAGCTTGAGCCCCAGTTGATATTATGATTGAGTCCGCAGTATATTTTTGACCGCTTTCGCCCACAGCCTCAAAAGGTTTTGACTTTAAATTGACTGAAGCAATATGATCTTCTATCATTTCAGTACCCACAGCTTTTGCTTGATCTTTCATTTGATCCATCAACCAAGGACCTTGAATAACTTCTGCAAAACCAGGATAATTTTCAACATCTGTTGTTATCGTTAATTGACCACCCGGTTGCATGCCATGCACTAAAATTGGTTTTAACATAGCTCTAGCAGAATAAACTGCTGCGGTGTATCCAGCTGGGCCAGATCCAATTATTAACACTTTCGTGTGTTTAGTTGGATTTTCATTCATATCAAAGCTATATAGTAACAAATGACTAAATTAAAAGCATTATTATTAACTGAGGGGCTTCATGGGATGATTAGTCAGACTGAAGGCTTAGCAAAAGCCTTAAATTTTGATTATATTCACGAGAAAATTGAATTAAATAGTTTTTGGAAATTAATACCCACTTCTTTTACTCCAGTAAAAAAATTTGTTTTTAAAAATCAAATAGAACATGATTTTGATGTTATAATTTCATGTGGAAGAAAAAGTATAATCCCTTCATTATATTTAAAAAAGAAATCAAAAAAAAAAATAATAAATATCCATATTCAAAATCCTAAAATAGCATTAAAATATTTTGATTTTGTTGTGTGTCCAGAACATGACAATCTTGAAGGGCCGAACGTTCTTAGTACAAAAGGGGCCATACACTACTTAACCCATGAAGAGATAAATAATTCAAAAGACTATCTTTTAAATAGATTGGAGAAAGGCAAAGATGTCATCACTTTAATTTTAGGAGGCCCAAATAAGTACTATAATTACGACGATGAAAATATGATAAAAATTTTTTCAATAATTAATCGAATGTTAAAAGATCATAATTTACATTTAGTTATAATTCCGTCAAATAGAACTCCAAAGAAAACAATAGAATTATGCAAAGAGTATTTTACTGAAAATCGAACTGTCGTAGATACAGTTGATAAGTCTGCTTATTTATCAAGTTTGTGCCTAGCAAAGTATATTGTTGTAACCTGCGACTCTACCTCTATGATTTCTGAGGCTGCTTTGACTGGGAAGCCTGTATATGTCGCAATGATACCAGCTTTAAGAAATGATATAAGATTTCAAAGATTTAGAAATTTATTTGAAAAACTTAATATAATAAAAAAACTAGATAATAAGCTTGAAACTTGGAACTATGAAAAATTAAATGAAGCAGATAGGATAGCTTTAGAAATAAAACGAAAGATACAATAATGTCATTTTTAAACTCTTTAAATAATAAATCAAAAAAATTTGAATTACCATTCAAGCATTGGGAGTTAAATGAACCATTAACTACCGAAGCAATTAATGAGATAATCAATGCTGATATTGCTAATCCAAATGAACATAAACTTGAGTATGATGGAACTAGAGCAATAGATGGTGGAGAAGGAAAGTTCAGAGAGGGAATTAGTTCAGGGGGTAAAGCTTTAAAATTTAGATGTTTTGTAACTAAAGAAAATTCTGAAGATTTTCCTGGTCTAACTAACTTTATCGAGGAGCTTAGACAAAAAGAAACTCATCAGAAAATTTCTAATATGATTCAGAAAGATCTTTCAAATTCATTTGTCCGAGTTGAAGTTATTTGTGATAGAAAGGGATTTTGGCTTAAACCTCACTGCGATATAAAAGAAAAACTCTTATCCTGTTTACTCTTTGTTAATAACGAAAATGAAAGTGAAAATCTTGGTACAGATTTGTACGACAATAATCTTAAAAAAGTAAAAACATTACCTTACAAGCACAATTATGGTTATTTCTTTTCTAGTGGGCCCAATACTTGGCATGGAATGGAAAAAAAGGAAATAATCAAAGAACGTAGATGTCTTCAAGTAAATTATGTAACTTTTGATACAGATTGGAAAGTTTATTAATTATCTTGCAATGGTTTAACTTTTAGTTTTGTTGTTTTCAAAGATTTAATTGCTTCGAGAAATGAGTAAGCAGTAGACATATTAGTACAATATGGGATTTTATTCGCTAAAGTTCCTCTTCTCAACGCTCTTGCATCATTTATTCTGTGCTCTGAATTTCCCCCACCAGTATTTATTACCAAAGAAATTTTTTTTGAATTTAAAATATCAACTATGTGAGGTCTTCCACTACTTACTTTATTGATCTTTTTACATTTCATTCCATTTTTTTTAATAGTGTTACAAGTACCTTTTGTGGCAGACAGTGTGAAGCCAAGTTTTATTAATCTTTGAGCAATACCAACTATTTCCTGTTTGTGGGAATCTTTAACAGACAAAAACGCCATTCCTTTAACAGGTAGTGAATTTGATGCAGCTATTTGGCTTTTAGCAACTGCCATTCCAAAATCTTCGTCAAATCCCATTACTTCACCTGTAGATTTCATTTCGGGACCCAAAAGTAAATCGCTATCAGGAAATTTATTAAACGGAAATACAGCCTCTTTTACTGCATACATTTTATTAGTTTTATATTTTAGTTTATATTTTGAAAGTTTTTCACCAGCCATTATCTTTGAGGCTATTTTAGCAAGTGGAATACCATTAGCTTTTGAGACAAATGGCACAGTTCTGCTGGCTCTAGGATTTACTTCAATTACAAAGATCTCATCATTTTTAATTGCGAATTGAATATTTAAGAATCCTTTAACTTTTAATGATAAAGCAAGCTTTTTTGTTTGGTCTTTCAATTCTTCTGTTAGTTTATTTTTAATTGATACTGGAGGTAAACAACATGCAGAATCACCGGAATGAATTCCAGCTTCCTCAATGTGTTGCATTATACCAGCCACATAAACATCTTTACCATCTGAGATAGCATCTACATCTATCTCCATTGCATTATCTATAAACTTATCAATTAATATCGGGTTTTTTTCAGACGCTTTGAAAGCTTCTAAAATAAAATTATTTAATTGTTTTTTCTCATAAACAATCTCCATTGCTCTGCCTCCCAAAACGTATGAGGGTCGAACAACCACAGGTAAACCAATTTTTTCTGATATTTTTACTGCTTCTGAAGGTTTAAAAGCTATACCACTATCTGCCTGTTTAAGTTTTAATTTAATTAGAAGTTTTCTAAATCTATCTCTATCTTCGGCCAAATCTATAGAAGTGTATTGTGTACCTAAAATTGGCAATGAATTTTCGTGAAGAAACTTTGCTAGTTTAATCGGCGTTTGTCCACCGAATTGCGCTATAATACCAACTAAGTTTCCTTTTGATTTTTCTTTTAAAATAATGTTGTAAACGTATTCCTCTATTAGAGGTTCAAAATATAATCTATCACTTGTATCATAATCAGTAGAAACAGTTTCAGGATTACAGTTGATCATAATTGTTTCAAAACCAGCTTCTTTCAAAGCATAACTAGCTTGGCAACAACAGTAATCAAACTCAATTCCTTGACCAATTCTATTAGGCCCACCACCTAAAATGATTATTTTATTTTTTTTTGATGGGTCGGACTCACATTCTGAGTAGGTAGTAAAATTCCTTTGATAAGTAGAGTACATATAGGGCGTGTATGACTTAAACTCTGCAGCACAAGTATCAACTTTTTTATACACAGGAAAAATCTTTAAAGCCTCTCTTTTTTTCCTAACTATTTTCTCTTCAACATTACATAGTTGAGCTATTTTCTTATCTGAAAATCCTATTGATTTAATTTTATTAAATTCGTTGAATTTTTTAGGAATACCTTTTGATCTTATTAATTTTTCAGCATCTATGATTTCTTTAATCTGATCTATAAACCATGGATCAATTCCTGATAATTTATGAATTTTACTTATAGTGAATTTTTTTCTTAAAGCTTCTGCAACTAAAAGAATTCGATTTGGTATATTAGTTTTTAAATTTTTGGTAATTTCTTTTGTAGAAAAATTAAAAATTTGATCCAAACCAGAAAGACCAATTTCCAAGGAATTCAATGCTTTTTGTAAAGATTCTTTAAAATTTCTACCAATAGACATTGCTTCACCAACAGATTTCATTGATGTACCTAAAATAGCTGGTGATTGTGTGAATTTTTCAAAAGTAAATCTTGGAATTTTTGTTACAACATAGTCAATTGTAGGTTCAAATGATGCAGGTGTAACTTTAGTAATCTCATTTTTTAGCTCATCTAGTGTGTAACCCACAGCAAGTTTTGCAGCAACTTTTGCAATTGGGAATCCAGTTGCTTTTGAAGCAAGTGCAGAAGATCTGGAAACTCTTGGATTCATTTCTATAATAACCATGCGACCATTTTTAGGATTAATAGCAAACTGTACATTTGACCCTCCGGTTTCAACGCCAATTTTTCTCAAGCACGCAATGGAAGCATTTCTCATTATTTGATACTCTTTATCTGTGAGTGTAAGTGCTGGAGCAACTGTAATTGAGTCACCAGTATGTATCCCCATTGGATCAACATTTTCTATCGAACATATTATTATACAATTATCTTTTTTATCTCTAACAACTTCCATCTCATACTCTTTCCAACCTTCTAAACATTCTTCTATTAAAACCTGAGATACTGGAGATTCTTGAAGACCGTTCTTCACAATTTTAAAAAATTCTTTCTTATTTTTTGCTATTCCTCCTCCTAAACCACCCAATGTAAAAGCTGGTCGTATTATCGCTGGTAACCCAATACTTTTTAGAGCTTTCTTGGCATCTTTTTCTCGATTAACTATTTTTGACTTTGGTAAATCTAGTCCTATCTCGGACATATTTTTTCGAAACTTTTTCCTATCCTCAGCGTTTGCTATTGCACTAGAATTTGCACCTATTAGATCAATATTATATTTTTTTAAGACACCTTTCTTTTTTGCCTCCATAGCTAAATTTAGTGCTGTTTGGCCCCCCATTGTTGGCAAGATCGCATTTGGCTTTTCTTTGATTAAAATTTTTTCTAATATTTCTATCGAGATTGGTTCTATATATGTTTTATCAGCAATATCAGGATCTGTCATTATTGTTGCTGGGTTAGAATTAAGAAGTATTACCTCATATCCTTCATCTTTAAGAGCTTTGCAGGCTTGTGTCCCGGAATAATCAAACTCACAAGCTTGTCCAATTATTATTGGGCCAGCACCAACTACTAGTATTTTTCTAATATCTTTTCTTTTTGGCATTTTGTTTTATCTCTTTAATGAATTGGTCAAATAAATATTGGCTATCTTGAGGTCCTGGGTTTGCCTCAGGATGATACTGGACTGAAAATGCTGGTTTATTTTTTAATCTAATTCCCTCAATAGAATTATCAAATAATGATGTGTGTGTTATTATTACATTTTTAGGTAAACTAGATTTTACAACTTCAAAGCCATGGTTTTGGCTTGTGATTTCAACTTTGTCAGTCAAAAGATTTTTTACAGGGTGATTTGCCCCTCTATGTCCAAGTTTCATTTTTTTTGTCTTAGCATTGAGAGCTAAAGCTAAAAGTTGGTGACCTAAGCAAATACCAAATATAGGGATTGTTAAATTAATGAGTTTTTTAATAATTTTAATAGCATACTTTCCTGTCGCCGCTGGATCGCCCGGACCATTTGATAAAAAAACTCCATCTGGATTTAGATTAATTATATTTTCTACACTAGTATCACAAGGCACAACCGTTATTTTACATTTATGATTTGAAAAATATCTTAAAATATTTTTTTTTATTCCATAATCTATTGCAACAATATTAAAAATATTTTTTTTATTCTTTTCAAATCCAATTTCTTTTTTCCAGGTTTTTAGATTATTCCAGTTATATTTTGATCTTGTTGAAACATTTTTAGCTAAATCTAAACCATTTAAACCGTGCCATTTAATAGATTGTTTCAAAAGTTTTTTTATATTGAACTTTCCATTTTTACTTTTTTCGATGGTCCCTTTTGGAGCACCTTTGTCTCTAATAAGATTAGTTAAACTCCTTGTATCAATACCAGTTAAACCAACAATTTTATTAATTTTGAGCCATAAATCTAAGTTTTTAAGCGACCTATAATTTGAGGGATCTGTTATCTCTGCATTAAATATTACACCTTTGGTCCATATCTTATCAGATTCATGATCCTCGGGGTTAGTACCAACATTTCCAATATGTGGAAATGTAAAATTTATTATTTGTCCAGAATATGAAGGGTCCGATATAATTTCTTGATAACCTGTTATTGAGGTATTGAAACAAACTTCGCCAGTAGCTGTTCCTTCGTACCCAAGTCCGATACCCTTAAATATCTGTCCATTTTCAAGAACTAAAATGCCAGGTGTAAATTTTGATTTTTTGTTGGAATAAGTTTTGTGTTTTTTTTTCAATTACAACTCATGAGTTAAAGGTTAATACAATAAAACCTATTTTTCCGCAACAGATGTAATATAATTTTTTTTCAAAATACAATTTTTTCTTTTAAAAATTTGTGTAAGATAAATCCTATGTCTTTAAAATCTAAAATAGAATCTGATTACGAAAATTCGTTAAAATCTAAAGATAAAATAGAAATATCAACTTATAGGTTAATATTATCTGGTATTAAAGATTTAGAAATCTCTAATAGATCTAGCTCAGAAAAAAAACAAACCGACGATAATGATATAAAACAACTAATAAAAAAGATGATAAAACAGAGAAACGAATCAATTGAGATTTATAAAAAAAATAATAGAGCAGATTTGCAAGCAGTAGAGGAAAAAGAGTTAAATATACTAAACTCATACCTTCCAAAACAATTAGGTAATGATGAAATAAAGAACATATGTCAAAAAACAATTGAAGAAACAAATGCACAAAGCATCAAAGATATGGGAAAAGTGATGGCAATACTAAAAAGAAATTATTCTGATAATTTAGATTTTTCAAAAGCTGGTACGATTTTGAAAGAAATACTTAGCAAAAAATGAAATACCCCAAAGAATATATAGATGAAATCAAAACAAGATTAAAAGTTTCACATGTTGTTTCAAAACATGTCCAGCTTAAAAAAAGAGGAAAAGAATTTGTTGGTTTATCGCCTTTTAAAAACGAGAAAACCCCATCATTTACTGTAAACGATGAAAAGGGTTTTTTTCATTGTTTCAGCACATCTGAACATGGAAATATTTTTGACTTTTTAATGAAGACTCAAAATTTAAAATTTGGAGAGGCAGTGAAAACATTAGCCCTGCAAGCAGGAATGAGACCGTACACTTTTTCTAAGGCTGATGAAGAAAGAGAAAAAGCTTGGAGAGAATATGCTGGTATATACTCTCATTATGTAAATTTTTTTCATAATGAATTATTAAATAATTCTGACTCAAAGTTAAGTTTAAATTATCTTAAAAATAGAAAGTTAAGTTTAGAAACAATAAAGAGCTTCAAAATAGGATATGTTAAAAAAAATTTAAATCTATTTGCTAACTTAGAAAAAAAATTTACAAAAAAAGCTATCAAAGAATGCGGAATTTTTTATTTTGATGAAAAAAAAAATATATTTATAGATAGGTTTAGAGGTAGAATTATTTTTCCAATTAACTCGATATCTGGTCCACCAATTGCAATTGGTGGAAGAATAATGGAGAAAAATTCTTTTTTTGCTAAATATATTAATTCTCCTGAAACACAATTTTTTAAAAAAGGAAATAATCTTTACAATATTGATAAAGCAAGAGCTTTATCAAACAAGTTTGAACAAATTTTTTTAGTCGAGGGATATATGGATGTCATAGGTTTAAATAATAATGGGATAAAAAATTGTGTAGCAAATTTAGGAACAGCTTTAACAGACAAACAAATATCAATTCTTAATCAATTTTTTAATGAAATTGTTATTTGTTTTGATGGTGACGAAAGCGGATATAAAGCTGCGGTAAGAGCTGCAGAAAATTCTATAAAAGAACTTCGACCTGAAAAACAAATAACTTTTTTATTTTTACCTAAGGGAGAGGATCCAGATACGTATATTACTAAAAATGGAAAAGAAAAATTCCTAAATTATCATGAAACAAATAAAATATTAATCCACGAATTTTTATTTGAAAATTTAAAAAAACAATCTAATAATTCGCCAACATCACTGGCTATAATTGAAAAAAAATTGCGATACATCAGTGGGTCAATTAAAGATCAATACATAAAAAAATATGTATTAGACTATTTCTTAGGAAAAATTTCTCAACTAACACCAAACCTATCTAAAGGAAAAAAATTTGCAATTAAGCATGTAGCGGCTTTAAGCGAGACCAAAAAAATCTACAACGAATCTATTTCTATTTCTAAAGAGCAACTTCAGGAATTTTCTATATTATATTTGGTAATCAATAATTTCAATTTTTTTAAAAACAACTCAAATTTATTAATTGATTTAAATTTTATTACTACTGATGGTATAGAGGTATTATGCAAATTAGCAGAAATAATTAAGTCGAATGACGAAATTAATTTAGATATGTTACCCATTGAAAAAAGCATGTTGGAAAAAATAAATAAATTTGCATCTGTAAAACATATTTCGAAAAATATTCAAAGAGATGAAAATAAGCTTAGAGAAATTTTCAATGAAATGAAAAAAGATTTAAAAAACCTATTTTTGGATAAACAAATACATGAGTTAGAATCGAAGTTTTCTAAGGATATGGATCAAACTACTCTTAATGAGATTATCGAGTTAAAAAAATTACAAAATAACAACTAAATACTGTAATTTTTTAAATGGATTTTTTTAAAATAGTCATTATATAGAAACTCCAAACATAATTACTGTGGAAAGAATTATTACAAAATCATTTGCTAGATTAATGGGTCGTGGAATCCATAGAGGTTTTATTACTCATGAAGAGTTAAATAAATCATTAGGGAAACGTAATTTATCAAAAGATAATTTAGCTCAAGCTTTTATACATATATTAGATGAAAAAATTTCTTTAGTAGAAAAAAAATCAGATTTTAAAGTTTTAAAAAAAAGAGATGGACAAAATAAAGAAGAGGGCAAGTCTGTAGAAAAAAGTGACGATCCAATTAGAATGTACCTTAGAGAAATGGGAGGTGTTGAACTACTTTCCAGAGAAGGTGAAATAGCAATTGCAAAAAGAATTGAAGCTGGAAAAGATGTAATGTTAAATGCATTGTCACAAAGTCCAATAACAGCACAACAGTTTACTGACTGGAATGAAAAGCTTCAAAATAATGACATTTTAGTAAGAGAGATAATTGATATCGATACTAATTACATGGAGGAAGAAAATTCATCTAACGAAAAGAAAAAAAATGATGAAGATAACAAAAAAGATTCATCAGAAAAAAGTGAAATTAACAGTGAAGACGAGGATGAATTTAATCCGACTTTAGCTGCTATGGAAACTGAAATTAAACCGAAAGTTTTAAAAACAATAAATGATCTTACCAAAGAATATAGCAAACTTATTAAATATCAAAAAGAAAGATTAAATTGTGTTTTACAATCAGTTAATTTCTCCAGCTCCAAAGAAAAAAATTATAAAAAAATTGTTGAGAAAATTTTATCTGATATAAAATCATTACAATTATCCCCATCAGTTTTAGAGGAACTTGTGCAAAAACATCATACTGAAAATAAAAAAATCATTTCTCTTGAAGGCAATCTTCTTAGACTTGCTATAGATCAAAAAATACCAAGAAATGAGTTTGTAAAATTTTATGTAGGCAATGAAATAAATCCTAACTTAAAAACTTTTCTAGATACAAATTCTACATGGAAACAGTTTTTTCAAAAAAATAAAGATGAATTTAAAAATATCAGAGACAGACTGGTAGAAACAAGTAATAGACTAGGAATATCTGTTACAGAATTCAAGAAACTTCTTAGCAGAATACAAAAAGGTGAAAAAGAATCTAGAATTGCAAAAAAAGAAATGGTGGAAGCAAACTTAAGGTTAGTAATTTCAATAGCGAAAAAATATACAAATAGAGGTCTGCAGTTTTTAGATTTAATTCAAGAGGGAAATATCGGATTAATGAAAGCAGTTGATAAATTTGAGTACAGAAGGGGATACAAATTTTCTACTTATGCAACATGGTGGATAAGACAAGCGATTACAAGATCAATAGCAGACCAAGCTAGAACTATTAGAATTCCAGTTCATATGATTGAAACAATTAACAAAATTGTAAGAACACAAAGATTAATACTTAGTGAATTCGGCAGAGAGGCAACTCCTGAAGAATTAGCAAAGAAATTACGTATGCCACTAGAAAAGGTAAGAAAAGTTCTAAAGATTTCGAAAGAACCTGTATCACTAGAAAAACCTGTGGGAGACGAAGAGGATAGTAGTCTTGGTGATTTCATTGAGGATACAAAGGCTCTTGCACCTTTGGAGCAAGCAATTAAATCTAATTTAAGTGAGGCAACAACAAAAATCTTATCAACTCTGACCCCAAGAGAGGAAAGAGTATTGAGAATGAGATTTGGAGTTGGAATGAATACAGATCATACCCTTGAAGAAGTAGGTTTACAATTTTCAGTAACAAGAGAGAGAATTAGACAAATAGAGGCCAAGGCTCTTAGAAAATTAAAACATCCTAGTAGATCAAAACAATTAAAAAGTTTTTTAGAAAGTTAAAAGCATTTTTTGTTTATCCATTAATGGAAAGATTCATAATTGACAGACATACGGCTCAACTAGCAGTGCTGCAAAGAACAGAATTAATAAGCCCACCTCTTAGGAATTTAAGAAAAGTTTTAGGTAGATATATATTTTCTCAATTTGTATCGAAATATTTGATAAATACATCGGAAATTTCAAATAAATATTTTTTATTAATGGAGAATGAGTATTTAAATATAAAAAAATATCTCGCTAAAAATCAAACAATTTTGAGCATTGGATCAGGAATAGGTGGATTAGAGTTATTAATAGCGAAAAATTTTAAAAGTCATATTTCGTTAATTGAAAAAAATTACATATCAAAGAAAATACGTTATGGATGGGATATCAAAAATAATGAAGGTTATAATAATTTAAAATTGCAAAACATTTTTTTTAAAAGAAATGGAGTGAGTGAAAAATTTTTTAAAGCATACGATTTCGACAATGATAATTTCCCGGAAAAAAAATTTGATATAATTATTTCATTATACTCTTTAGATTATCATTATAATTTTGATGTTTATAAAGATTATTTAAAAAAAGTATTGCAACCAAATACTGTTATGATTTTTGACACTATACGTTCTGAATATTTTAAAAAATTATTTAAAAATATAGACATCATAAAAGAAGAAAATAATACGGTGCATAAATCAAAAAGGATTGCTTGCTGGAATTTTATATAATTATATGACAGAAAAAATAAACAAATATATATATATATTTCTTGTATCACTTATTCCAGTTTCAATAATCATCGGATCAGCAATATCTTTAATAAATATTTTGCTAATCTCTACAACTGCAATTTTTTTAATTATTTTATCAAAAAAAAGATATTTTTTTAAAAATATTGAAATCTTAATATTTATAATTCTATTTATTTATTTATTATTTAATACTTATATTTCCATAGATTATAATTATAGTTTAACTAGAAATTTTGGATTTTTAAGATTTATTCTATTTTTTATTGCTTTAAATTATTTTTTTTATAAAATTAAAGACTTCGACAAATTTTTCACTTTTTGGATAATAGTAATATTTACTATCATTTTTGACAGTTATATTGAATTTATATTCGGTCAAAATCTATTGGGTTTTGGTGACGAAAAACATGTTTATATTGACCGTATTGTAAGTTTTTTTAAAGATGAGCCAATTGTAGGAGGTTTCTTAAATGGGTTTTTCTTTTTAATATTAGGATACTTATTTAAGTACAATTATTTTAAAAAGTATAATTATTTAATTTGTTTTATAGTAGTCTCTTTATTCTTAATCTGCATTTTTATTACTGGGGAAAGATCTAATACTATTAAAGCAGTAATAGGATTGAGTATTTTTTTCATTTTAAATAAAGAATTTAAATTTAAACATAAGATTTTTCTAATGATCAGTTTTTTTATTATAGCCTTCCTTTTAATATCAAGTTCAAGTTATTTAAAAAATAGATATATTGATAATATTATAAGCCCAATTTTAAAAGCAGATACAAGAGAAAAGTTTTTAGAAGATAATATTTATTTTAAACATTATAGATCAGGTTATGCTGTTTTTAAGAATTATCCAATTTTTGGGGTAGGAAATAAAAATTATAGGATAGAGACACGAAATAATCAGTTCACAAAAGAAAAATATATTCCTGATACACATCCTCATCAAGTATATTTTGAGTTTTTATCAGAACATGGAATTATAGGGACTTTTATATTATTAAGTTCGTTTTTATTCTTAATTTTTAAGAACATTAAGATTTGCTTAATCTCTAAAAATTATTTACAACTTGGAGCTTTTGCCTTTTTGATAACTAATTTTTTGCCCATCGTTCCAAGTGGTTCATTTTTCAGTGATTTCAATATTACAATATTCTTTATTAATTTGTCCATATATTACGCTTGCAACCCCAATTCCAATATTTTTAAAGAAAGATTAAGTTATTAGTAAAAGCTTTCAATAAAAGTTGATATAATTTTTAAAAGAAAGTAAAACAAATCTAATTTTGGGCCTGTAGCTCAGTTGGTTAGAGCAGTACACTCATAATGTATTGGTCCCAGGTTCGAGTCCTGGCGGGCCCACCAAAACTATTCATTGATAAATTTTTCAAGATTTTGAAATAAAGCTTCTATGTTATTTTCATTACTTTTGATAATAGACGCAAACTCTTCCTTTTGAGTTCTTGCTAGGCTTAGTCCTTCAATTATTAAATCTCTAATTAAAGGTTTTTCAGGATTTTTAGTATAAATTCTCCAATCTATTTTTACCTCTGGTCTATCTTTAGTTGCAACCAGAATACTTGATACAATTGTATATTTGTCATTTTTTTTATCTTTTGACACGACATTTATTTTTGGATTAGAATATTCTGACAAACGACTTGAGAAGCTTTTTAAGAAATAATTTTCAAATAATTCAGAATATTTTTTTTTCTGATCTTCGGTAATTTCTTTTCTATATTTGCCCAAAGTGTAAAGACCAATTCCATTTATATCTACGGTATCTCTAGCTAATTCTTGGAGTTCTAACATCTTTTCTTTTTTTGAAATATCTTTACTTAGTGTCAATGAGGCTCTGTTTACAGTAGACTGTACGAAAACGTCTGGTTCAATTGCATTTGAAGTAGTGTAAAAATAAAGGTAAAAAACAACAAAAAATAAGATTTTAAAATTTTTTTTTATCATTTAAATTAAATGACTAATTTGCTTGAAGATCATCCCAATCACTATCGTCTTGGGTATCAATTACTTTATTTGAATTAATTATTTTTTGCTTTCTATCTTGTAGGTACAAACTTCTGACAGATGCATAAAAATCCATCGAATTTTGCTCTAAATTTTCAAATGCTTCTAAATTTTTTGATCTGAAATTTATTCCATCAGATCCCCTCGAAACAAAGTAATCAGAGTCTTTGAAATATTGTGTATCATTTTTTACAGTTACGTTATACCAAGGGTCTCCACCTAAAATATTTGCTACTGCACCTATGCTATCTCTAAATGTTGACGGTCCAAGAATAGGAAGTACTAAATAACATCCTTCTCCTACTCCCCATTTACCAAGTGTTTGCCCATAATCTTCTTTCTTATAATCCTTCACAAGACCCATCTGCTGAGCTACATCAAAAATCCCAAAAATACCAATTGTTGTATTTACAGTTAGTCTTGCTGTATTTAGGCCCGCAGTTCTTAAGTCTCCTTGAAGTATATTATTAGGAATAGTAACAAGATTAGATAGATTACTTAAAACATTGCTGGTTCCTGTTCTTATTGGCATTGGTAATTTTCTATATCCTTTTGCAATAGGTTTAAAAATTGCTTTATCCAGTCCTTGATTAAAAGCGAAGGTAGCTCTGTTTAAACCTTCAAAACAATCTTTTACTTCTTCTGCATTAGATTTTGCAGAGAAATTTAAAAACAAAAAAATGAGAGCTGAAATACTTAGTACTTTTTTCATATATTGGCCTTGTAAGAGTATATATAATATTAAATATAAAAAAAGTTAAAAAAAGCTAATATATGCTTAAAAAATTGAAAAAAATATATTCACCCAATTTTGATCTCCCAAAAAGAAGATCAGGCAGCATTAGGTATTTAATACTTCACTACACAGGAATGAAAAATGAAAAAAAGGCATTAAACAGATTAACAAATCCACTTCACAAAGTAAGTTGCCATTATTTAATTAATAATTCAGGAGAAATTATAAATATAGTACCTGACTTATATACTGCTTGGCATGCGGGAAAATCAGGATGGAAAAAAATCAAGTCATTAAATAAATATTCTATAGGAATAGAAATTTCTAATCCAGGACATGATAATAAGTACAAACAATTTAAAAAAAAACAAATTTATTCTTTATTTTCTTTAATTACTGAACTAAAAAAGAAGTATCGTTTAAAAAATAAAAATATTTTAGGTCATTCAGATATAGCCCCAGATAGAAAAAAGGATCCAGGAGAAAAATTTCCTTGGGAATTAATGTATAAAAAAAAACTAACTATTTGGCATAATATTATGGAAAAAAAGCTTAAAAAAATTAGGAATAAAAGATGTAACAAGCTAGAAGTTGAGAAGTTTTTAATTAATTTGCATAAGATTGGTTATAATGCAAAAAATAAAATAAGCATTATTAAAGCTTTTCAAAGACGATTTAGACAAAAGTTAATAAATGGAAAAGTAGACAAAGAATGCTTATTTATAAGCTTTTCATTAGTTAAAAAATTTTAATGTTGAAATTTTTTTAAATTACATTAAAAAAATAACGCCAGATAAATGACTTGTCGCTTTAATTATTTTTAAAGAGGAAAGTCCGGGCTCTGCAAAGACACGGTGCCAGGTAATTCCTGGCGGGGGCAACCCTAGGGATAGTGCCACAGAAAATAAACCGCCTTAACGAGGCAAGGGTGAAAAGGTGTGGTAAGAGCACACCGGCTAGATGGTAACATATAGCGCATGGAAAACCCCACCGGGAGCAAGACCAAGTAGAGATGACATTGTTTTAAACAAAAAACGGTCTTTGGTTAGTCATCAGGGTTGGTTGCTTGAGCTTAAAAGTGATTTTAAGCCTAGATAAATGATAAGTTTAAATGACAAAACCCGGCTTATAGTTTATCTGGCGTCATTTCAATTATTTAGCTATTTAGCTAATTTTATCTTAAATTTTTATTGATCTTAGTAATCAAAACTTATTGCAACATAACACTAAATTAAATATTGACGTATAGGTTGAAAACCCATATTATCCCATAAATTCCCAAATAAGGAATTTTTAAGGGAAAAAGGGTTTATGAATTATGTTTTTATCAACCTACGAAAACAGAATAGACAAAAAAGGGAGGGTGTCGGTGCCTGCATCATTTAGGTCTTACCTTTCAAATTTAGGTTATAATGGCGTTATATGCTTTCCATCATTTAATAACCAATCAATTGAAGCTTGGCCCCAAGATAGAATAGAAAAAATTTCCAATAGCATAGATGCACTTAATCCTTTTGAAGAAAAAAAAGATTTTTTCGCTACATCAATACTTTCTGAAAGTATTAATTTACAGTTTGATGGTGAAGGAAGAATTTCGTTATCATTAAAATTATTGAAACATGCTAAAATTAAAAACAGTATGTTATTTGTTGGCCAAGGAAAAACATTTCAAATTTGGGAGCCAGTTACATTTGAAAAATTTAAGGTCCAGGCAAGAAAAAAATCTAACATAAATCGAGCAAGCCTTAAATGGGAAGAGATGGGTAAAAAATAATGAGAAAGATGGAACAAATTATTTTAATGCAGAAGATAGAAAATCTACAAAACAATTGTTTAACCGCGATAGAAAAAACTATCGAAGGTACTTGGGCATATAATTTTTGGACTGATACGTTCGATAAATTAGAAAAAAACTATAAATCAATAAAAAATGGAGAGGGGATAAATGACAATAAATTTTAGAGCACCAGACATAAAAGAACTTAAGCCAAGAATTCTAGTATTAGGTGTAGGCGGCGCAGGTGGAAACGCAATTAATGAAATGATAGAAAGTGGTGTAGAGGGAGTTGAATTTATTGCTGTAAACACTGATGCTCAAGATTTAAAAGCCAGTAAGGCAAAACAGAAAATTCAAATTGGTTTAAATTTAACTAAAGGCCTTGGAGCTGGTGCCAAACTAGAAATTGGACAAGCAGCTGCAGATGAATCTTTAAATGAGATAATTGATTTATTAAAAGGTGCAAATATGGTTTTCATTACTGCTGGTATGGGTGGAGGGACAGGTACTGGTGCCGCCCACGTAATAGCCCGAGCTGCAAAAGAGTTAAACATTCTAACAGTTGGAGTAGTTACTTTACCTTTTCTTTACGAGGCACCCTCAAGGATGAGAAGAGGACAACAAGGTTTGGAGGAATTAAGAAAACATGTTGATACTATAATTGTAATTCCTAATCAAAATCTATTTAAAATTGCAAATGAAAAAACTACTTTTAAAGAGTCATTTAAACTATCAAATAATGTTTTGCGATATGGAGTTCAAAGTATAACAGATTTAATGGTTAAAGAGGGTCTAGTTAATTTAGACTTTGCAGATGTCGAGACAGTTATGAGTTCAATGGGTAAAGCAATGATGGGAACAGGAGAAGCAGAAGGAGAAGGCAGAGCACAGAAGGCAACTGAAATGGCTTTAAACAATCCTCTAATTGACGATTATTCTCTTAAAGGTGCAAAAGGTCTTCTTATAAATATAACTGGTGGCGAAGACTTAACTTTGTTTGAAGTAGACGAAATAGTAAATAGAATTAGATCTGAAGTTGATCATATTGCAGAAATAATAATTGGCTCAATTACAGACTCATCTTTAGATGGTAAAGTTAGAGTTTCAATTGTAGCAACAGCTTTAGATGGACAACAACCAGAGTCTAAATCCGTAATAAATATGGTACACAGAATTCAAAATAGAAATCCAGGGTACTCTGATTTTTCAACAATAGGAACATCTCAATCTTTCAATATTCAGCACAATACATCCACTCATATAACTGATGGTGCAACAGCGCTTAAATCTGAGACAGATACATTAAAAGAAAATATCTCAGAGCAAGAAATTGATGAAAGTATTAATATTAATTCTGACGTTGGAGCTGCAGAAACATTAATGGATAATCAAGAAGAAAGTTTAATTTTAAAAAACGAAATTGAAGAAACTAAAACTGAAACAAATGGTCTGGAAAATTTTGGATTAGAACATGATACACCAGATTTGTTTGCGAATAATCCTAACGAAGATAATTCAGATCATACCATGATTACTGAGGATGAAAATTCTGAGGAGGATGAATTCGAAATACCGGCATTTTTAAGAAGACAAAAAAATTAATGGTCTTCATAAAAATAGATGAATGCCACCATTTTACCGAATAGTGAAAAACATTATCCGGTACTGCTAAAAGAAATTCTTAGCATTATTTCCCCTCAAAATGGTGGCACACTAATTGATTGTACTTTTGGTCAGGGAGGTTATTCCAAGGAATTTTTGAAATTTCAAAAAATAAATATTATTGCAATTGATAGAGATCCTGAATGCAAAATTATTGCTCAAAAAACTAAAGAAATTTATAAAGAACGATTTTCCTTTTTTAATAAAAAATTTAGTGAGATAAATAAAATTGAAAACATAAATTCTAAAATTAAAGCAATCATATTTGATCTTGGATATTCGTACACTCAAATTAAAGATCCAAAAAAGGGCTTAAGTTTTGAAAATAAAGGTAAATTAAATATGAGGCTAGGTTTAAATAATTTTTCAGCCAATGACGTTGTAAATAAATTAGGTCAAAAAGATCTTGAACTTATATTTAAATATTTTGGTGAAGACAAAGACAGCAGAATTATCTCAAAAAGAATTGTAGATCAAAGACTTAAAAATAATATAAATACCGAAAGACTTGTAAGTATTATTAACTCTGTAAAAAAAAAGAGTGGCAGAATACACAATGCAACAAAAATTTTTCAAGCTATTAGAATATTTGTTAATAAAGAGATAAGCGAACTAATTTACGGCCTAATCAATTCAGCAAAAATCTTAGATGTTAACGGTATCCTTTTAGTTGTTTCATTTCATTCTCTGGAAGATAAAATAATTAAATATTTTTTTAAGAGTTTGTCTGAAGACAAAAAAATTTCAAGATACTATCCAGAGGAAAAAAATCAAAATAAGTTATTTGAATTAAGATCAAGAAAACCTATTTACCCAAGTCATCAGGAAATAAAAATTAATAAACCCTCTAGATCTGCAAAATTAAGATATGCAATAAAAAAAAAAAATATAATTAACTTTGAAAGAGATTTTATTAATAAGTTTTCGAAACTTCTTGAAATTGAAAAATTATCTGAAAAATTATGAAAAATTTTATAATAATATTTTGTCTTATTTTTTTAATTTTATTGACAGCAATTACTAAAACTTCATCAAAAAAAATTGAGGAAAAAATATTTATCATAAATGAGAGTATTAGAACATTAAAAGATAAATATAATTTAGTTTATCTCGAATATACGTATTTAAGCAATCCATCAAGATTAGTAGACATTATGAAAAATGATAAAAATGAGGAATATATTCATCTTGATGCCTCAAAATTAAAAACCATATTGAAAAAAAATGACAGACAATAAAGAAAAAAAAATTTACCTCGTCGATTATGATGATGAGTTTTCTTTTTCTAAAAAAATATATAAAAAAAATATTTCATTTAACAGGATAGCTTTTATTTTCTTCTTTTTTATATTCATTTCACTAATATTTTCGGTTAAAATTTTTTATTATGGTTCTATTTCTGAAAAAAAATTATCACAAACAGAAATCAACCAAGAAAATAATATAAGATCTGACATAATTGATATTGATGGAAATTTTTTAGCAAAAACAGTTTTTACAAAAAATGTTGGAATAAATCCCAAGCATGAGAAGGATAAAAAAATGCTATTTTTAAAGTTGAAACTTTTATTTCCTGAACTAGATATTGAAACTTTTAATGATAAATTTGAGGAAGAAAAATTTTTTTATATTAAAAAAAAATTAACACCAGAAAAATATAATCAAGTTCGATTATTGGGAGAAAAATCAGTCATTACTGAAAAAAAAATTACAAGAATATATCCACATGAAAACTTATTTAGTCATGTACTTGGTCAAATCGATGATGATAACAATGGTATTTCGGGTTTAGAAAAATCTTTAGATGAAGAGCTCAAAAAAATGAAAAAAAAAATCCAGTTGACCTTGGATACAAATATACAATTTTTAGTTAGAAAAGAGTTAATTAAATTTGAAAAAATTTTTCAATCTAAAGGTAGTGCTGCTATATTGATGAATATAAATAGTGGAGAAATTCTATCTTTGGTTTCACTACCAGACTTTAACATTAATAAGCGTAAGGAAATTATTGATAAAAAATTTATCAATAGAATAACAAAAGGTGTTTATGAGTTAGGATCAATATTTAAAACCTTTACGATTGCAGGAGCTTTAAATGAAAAAATAATTAAGACCAATACAAACTTTAAAAATTTACCAAAATCTATCAAATGTGCAGGAAGAAAAATATCTGAATATGATATGGATATTCCATCTACATTAACAGCAGAGCAAATTTTAATTAGATCTGGTAATATTGGATCAGTTAGAATTGCTCAAAAAATGGGGATTGAAAAAACTAAGAGTTTTTTAAATTCCTTAAATCTTTTAAGTACAATCGATTTTGATTTGGATGAAATAGGTAAACCATTGCCTTTAAAATGGGGTAAGTGCAAGTTAGCAACAGTCTCATTTGGTCATGGAATATCAACAACACCTTTGCAAGTTGCCACTGCATACGCAATTATTTCTAATGGAGGATATAAAATAAAACCAACTTTATTAAAAAAAGAAATAAAAATTAAAAAGGAGCAAATCTTAAATAAAGATGTTTCACACAATATAAATTCCATTTTGCGAAAAATTGTTTCCACAAAAGAGGGTACAGCAAATTTGGCTAATGTAGAAGGTTATAGTGTTGGTGGAAAAACTGGAACTGCACAAAAAATAGAAAATGGCATATACACAAAAAATAAAATAAATACCTTTGTATCAGTTTTTCCAACAAACAAACCTAAATATGTATTTTTAGTATTATTAGACGAACCCAAGACAAATAGTGAATATATTTATAGTTATAGAGATGGTAGTGGAATTAAGTATAAAGGAACTCCATTTAATACTGCAGGCTGGACTACAGTTGAAGTTGCAGGCAAAATAATAGAAAAAATTGGGCCTATTTTAGCCACAAAATATGGAGATTTTTATTAATATAAATGCTCATCGGAAATTATTTTAGAAAATTAAAACCTGAATACAAGAAACATTATTTTTCAGGAATAAATTTTAATAGCCGTCTATGTAAAAAAGATAACATTTTTTTTGTTATAAAAGGAAATCAAACTGATGGAAATAAATTTATTAAAGATGCAATCACAAAAGGTGCAAAAACCATTATTCATGACAAAAAATTTGAGGGATTTAAAAATGGAATATTATACTTAAAATTTACAAATGTAAGAAAAACACTTGCAGAAATATCATATAAAATATCAAAAATAAAAATACCTAATTTAATAGCGGTTACTGGTACGAATGGAAAATCTTCGATTTGTGATTTTTATTTTCAAATTTTAAACTTAAATAAAAAAAAAGTTGCATCTTTAGGAACCCTGGGTGTTAAAACTCAATCAGAAAATTTTACAGTAACTAATACTACCCTGGATCCTTTGCAACTTTCGAAATATTTAGAATATTTATCCAATAAAAAAATAGATAATATAATTCTTGAAGCATCTAGCCATGGACTAAAACAGCATAGGTTAGATGGTTTAAAGTTTAATAAGGGAATATTTACCAACTTATCACATGATCACTTGGATTATCATAAAAATTATAATGATTATTTAAATGCTAAACTCTATCTTTTCAAATATTTATTATCCAAGAAAGCAACAGTCATAACTGATAGGGATATTCCAGAGTATAAAAAAATTTTAAAAATATCTAAAGAAAAAAAAATTAAATTAAGTTCAATATCAAAACAAAATGGAAAAATTAAAATTTTAGAACATAAATTTATTGGCGAAAAACAATTTTTAAAGATTGAATATAATAATTCAAAATTTTCTTTTTATTTAAACTTGATAGGAAAAATACAAATTAAAAATTTATTTATGGCAATTTTAGCTGCAGAAAATAAAAGTCTTAAATTTAAAAAAATTATCAAAGTCTTAAATAAAATAAAACCAATCAATGGAAGATTAGAAAAAATAGGAAAACTTAAAAATAATGCTATTTGTATATTAGATTATGCCCACACTCCCGAAGCATTAAGTTTATGTTTGAGTAATATAAAAGAACAATTTGGTAATAAAAATATATCAATTGTTTTAGGTTGTGGTGGAAATAGGGACCGTTCAAAAAGATCAATAATTGGAAAAATAGCTAACAATTATTGTGACAGAATTTATCTAACTGATGACAACCCAAGGTACGAAAATCCAAAAAAAATACGTAATGAAATAAAAAAAAATGTCAAAAGAAATAAAATTTTTGAAATTTCAGATAGAAAAAAAGCTATAGTTAGCGCTGTAAACAATTTAAATTCTAATGATATATTAATTGTAGCTGGAAAAGGCCATGAAAATACTCAAGATTTTGGTAAAAGGAAAATTTTTTTTTCTGATAAAAATATTATTTTAAATTCAATCAGACTTAAGAATAAATCTCTTTCGAATAATTTAAAAGTAAATATTTTAAAAGAACACAAAGAAGCAAAAAAAGTAAATAATCTAATTAAGTTAAATAGAGCCTCAATTAACTCAAAAGATATAAAAAAAAATGATATTTTTTTTGCAATTAAAGGAAAAAAAAATGATGGGAATAAGTTTATTCCGGAAGCAATCAAAAAAGGAGCATCTATTGTTGTAACTGATAAATTGACAAGTGAAATAAAAAGTAAAAATGTAATTAAAGTAAAAAATAGTTTAGATTTTATGACAAAAATATCATCTAGTATAAGAGATAGTTATCCAGGTCAGATAATTGGAATTACAGGAAGTTGTGGAAAAACTACATTAAAAGAATTGTTAGCAAATTGTTTGAATAAATTTGGAAAAGTAAGCTATTCTCCAAAATCCTATAACAACAAGTACGGTGTACCATTGAGTTTATTTAACTTAAATATAAATAACAATTATGGGGTTTTTGAAATTGGAATGGACAAAAAAGGGGAAATAGACTTCTTATCAAGCATAGTTAAACCTAATATTGGAGTAATAACAAATATTTCATATGCACACGCAAAGAATTTTAAAAGCATTTCAGATATTGCAAAAGCTAAGGCGGAAATAATTAATAATATTAAAAAGTATGGCTCTATCATTCTAAATGCTGATGACAAATTTTTCTCTATTCATAAAAAAATAGCAAAAAAAAGAAAATTAAACGTTGTATCTTTTGGTTATTCTTATAAATCAGACGTAAAATTTTTAAAATTAAAAAAATTAAGAAAGTATTTTAAAATTGAAGTCAAAATTTTTGATGAACTTAAAAAATTTGAAATAAGATATAAATATAAAAATTATATAAAAAATATTTTATCAGCTTTGGCTGTTCTATATATCTTGAAAATTACGAAAAATTTAAATTCTAATTTTTTTAAAAATTTTTTAATTCCTAAAGGGAGAGGAAATATATCAAAAATTAAATTTAAAAATAAGAAAATTTTCCTGATTGATGAAAGTTATAATTCAAATCCACTTTCATTGTCTAGCGCAATATCAAATTTCAGTAATACTAAAATTAAAAATGAAAAAAAACATTTTTTAATGGGAGATATGCTTGAACTTGGAAAACATTCGAAAAAACTTCATAAGGACATGTCAAACATTTTAAATAATTCCAAAATAAATAAAATTCATATTTATGGCAATGATGTAGCTGAAACCTTTAAAGGTATAAAAAAAAAAAGAAAAGGTAGAATTTTAAGAAAAATATCGGATATTTATGATTTGATTGTAAGAGATTTAAATAATAATGATTATTTGATGGTTAAAGCATCAAATTCTACTGGCTTAAATAAAATAGTCGAAACACTAAGAGGAAGTCTTTAATGTTATATTTATTAATATTAGAATTAATTGAGAGTTACTCATTTTTAAACGTATTTAAGTATTTAACAGTAAGAACTGGACTAGCTGTTTTTACATCTTTATTCGTTGTATTCTTAATCGGAAATCCTTTTATTAAATATTTTTCATCAAGGCAAATTTTAGACCCTATAAGAGAGGATGGGCCAGATGAACATATTGTTAAAAAAATAGGTACACCAACTATGGGCGGAGTGCTTATACTAATTGGATTATTTTCTGGTATTCTACTTTGGGGAGATCTTAAAAATACATATATATGGTTTCTAATTTATATAGTAGGAAGCTATGGTTTATTAGGTGCTTTTGATGATTATAAAAAAGTAAAATACAAAAATTCCTCAGGTATATCTTTTAAATTTAAATTAACCAGTCAAATTATTATAGCTTTAATCGGAGTAGTAGCTTTAACTTATTTTTCAGAAAACCAAGATTTAAAAAATTTATATTTTCCTTTTTTTAAAAATTTAATAATTAATTTAGGTTGGTTTTTTATTCCCTTCGGTATATTTATTATAGTTGGTTCATCAAATGCTGTTAATTTAACTGATGGGTTGGATGGTTTAGCAACAGTTCCTGTTATATTAGTTGCTGGTTGTTTTGCATTTATTAGTTATGTAACTGGAAATATTGTTTTTTCAGAATACTTACAAATTCCTTATATAACAGGTGTTGGCGAAGTAACTGTTTTCCTCGGCGCTATAATTGGATCTTGTTTAGGATTTTTATGGTTTAATGCTCCACCAGCTAAAATATTTATGGGAGATACTGGATCGTTGTCTTTAGGGGGCTCGTTAGGAGCGGTAGGAATTATCACAAAGCATGAAATAGTTTTAGCTATCACAGGTGGCCTATTTGTTTTAGAAGCAATCTCAGTAATTGTTCAGGTTATTTCATTTAAAGTTACAGGAAAAAGAATTTTTAAGATGGCTCCAATTCACCATCATTACGAAAAGAAAGGATGGCCTGAGTCGACTGTTGTAATAAGATTTTGGATAGTTGCAATTATTTTAGCGATGATTGGTTTGGCAACATTAAAATTTAGATAATGAAATTAGAAAAAGACTTATATTTTAATAAAAAAATACTAATATATGGTCTTGGAATTTCAGGTATATCTAGTTTTAATTATTTAAAAAAAAATAACATTATTAGTTGTTTTGACGACAACCTTAGAAATTTAAAGAACAAAGTTTTTAAAAATTATATTATTTCAAAAAAAAACATTGATAGAACAAAATTTGATCACATAATTATTAGCCCAGGCATCAATAGTTTAAAGTGTTCGTTAAAAAAATATTTAAAAAGAAATAAATCAAAAATTTGTACTGACTTAGATGTTTTTTACGCCAAACATTCAAAGAATTTTATTATAGCAATTACTGGAACAAATGGTAAATCAACAACAGCTAAATTATTGTATGATATTTTGAAAAAAAATAAATCTGATGCAAGATTAGTAGGAAATATAGGAAATTCAATTCTCAAAGAAAGCAAAATATCTTATAAAACTATTTTTGTTGTTGAAATTTCATCATATCAGATTTCATATAGTAAAATCTTTAAACCAAATTATGGTATTTTATTAAATATTTCCCCTGATCATTTGGAAAGACATAATACAATAAATAATTATATAAAAACAAAGTTTAAATTAATATTTTCTCTCAAAAATAACGACTATGGATTTGTAAATAAAAAAGACACAATTCAAAAACAGTTTATTAAAGGTAAAAAATTTAATTGCAAAATTATATATGTAGAAGATAAATTATCAAAACATGACAACAATCTTTTAAAAAACACTTATTTTAAAAGTTTAAATAATCAGCAAAATTTATCTTTTGTTATAAAAATATGTTCAAAACTTCGCATAAAAAAAAAAATTATTTTTAAAGTTGTTAATGATTTTAAAGCGTTAAATTTTAGGCAACAAATAATTTATAATTCCAAAAGATTGAGAATTATTAATGATTCTAAATCAACAAGCTTTTCATCTTCAATTAATTTATTAAATAATTTTGATAGTATTTTTTGGATATTAGGAGGTTTACCCAAAAAAGGAGACAAACTTGAATTAAAGGACAAAAATAATATATCTAAAGTTTACATATATGGCCGATATAGCTCATTTTTTGCAAAACATTTTAAAAATAAATTAAAATATTCAAAATTTAATAAACTCAATGAGGCTATCAAACAAATTTCCCTAGACATTAAAAAAGAAGAAAAAAATAAAAAAATAAACCTGATATTTAGCCCATGCGCAGCTTCATTTGATAATTTTAAAAACTTTGAGGAAAGAGGTAAATATTTTAATTATTTAATAAGCCATTATAAAATTAAAAATGTTAGATAATAAATTTTTAAATAATCTTTATTTTAATTGGTGGAGAAATTTGGATAAAACTATTCTAACAACTTTTTTATTACTTTTTACTTTGGGATTATTGTTTTCTTTATTATCCACTTCACTTGTGGCTTCAGATAGATTAAATACAAATAATTATTTTTTTTTTCTTAAGCACTGTATATTTATTTCAATCGGAATATTCACAATGTTTTTTTTTTCAATTTTAGAAAAAAATAAATTATTTTTATTATCATACCTTTTTTTTTTAATTTTCTTAATTTCTTTGATTTTAGTTCCTTTCATTGGAACTGAAGTAAAAGGATCTAAAAGATGGCTAGATATTTTTTTTCTACCTAGATTTCAACCTATTGAAATTTTAAAACCTTTTATAATAGTGGTAATTGCTACATCTTTAAGTTTTGAAAACAAAAATTATCAATTTTTTAAATATTTTGTTAGTTTTTTATTAATTTTGCCAATTATTATTCTATTAATTTCTCAACCGGACATGGGCCAAACAGTTTTAATTTTCCTTACTTGGCTTTCATTAATATTTATTTCTGGAATTAATCTCTATTTATTTTTTATGTTTTTTAGCTTTATTTTGTTTTCTGTATTATCTGTAGTTATTTTTGTTCCAAAATTCGAATATATTTTAATAAGAATTACCGCATTTTTAAATCCTTCATCAGGTAATAATTATCAGTCTGAGAAAGCATCAGAAGCTATTATTAGTGGTGGGTTCTTTGGCAAAGGAATTGGAGAAGGAGTGTTAAAAAATAAAGTCCCGGAAGCCCATACCGATTATATAGTTTCAGTAATTTCGGAAGAATTTGGAGCGATTATGATATTTTTTCTGTTATTAATATTTTTGATATTTTTATATAAAACTTTCAAAAACATCTCATATCTTAAAAATGACAAGATTAAATTTATAATTTTTGGATGCAGTATAATAATTTTTTTCCAGTTTTTGGTTCATTTGGGAGTGAATATTAGAATATTACCCACAACAGGAATGACACTTCCATTTTTAAGTTATGGCGGATCATCAATTGTTGGAAGCTCAATCCTTGCTGGAATTATATTAAATCTTACAAAAAAAAACATCTCATGAAAAAAAAAATTTTAATTAGCACAGGCGGATCAGGTGGTCATGTAATTCCTGCATTAAATTTTTATGAACATTTGAAAGAAAATAATGAAGTTTTTTTAACCAGTGATTTAAGAGGACTTAAATTTATTGATTCAAAAATATATAATAATAAAATAATAGATGTTCCTGACCTTAAAAAAAATATACTTAAAATTCCTTTGAATTTATTATTTTTTTTGATTTCTATATTTAAATCATTTTTTTATTTAAAACAAAATAAGATTGATAAAATTATTTCAACAGGTGGTTATATGACATTTCCAATTTGTATAGCTTCTATATTTACAAGATCTAAATTATTTTTATATGAACCGAATATGGTGCTAGGTCGATCAAATTTATTTTTTTTGAAACAATGTAAAAAAATTTTTTGTTATTCAAATTCTATAAGAAAATTTCCATTAAAATATATCGGTAAAATAGAAATTATTAATCCGGTTTTAAATAAAAAAAGTTACCTTTTAAAAAATGACCAAAAAATACTCTCAGACCAGAAAGTTTTTCTTATTATCGGTGGTAGTCAGGGAGCAAAATTTTTTCAAACAGAATTAAAAAATGTACTAAACAATTTATCTAAAAGATTTAATTTATTTGTATATCACCAAACTAATAGAGAAAATTTTAAAGATCTCGAAATTTTTTACAAGCAGAATAGTATTACTTTTCAACTTTTTGACTTTGAACGTTATTTAGAAAGTATTTTATTAAAAACTGATTTTTGTATCACTCGTGCAGGAGCATCAACTTTAGCTGAATTAGTATTCTTTGAGGTACCATTTTTAGCTATTCCATTCCCATATTCAAAAGATGATCACCAATTATTTAACGCAAAGCACTATAAAGAGAATAATTGTTGTTGGATGCTTGAACAAAAAGAGATACCACAAAAAAATCTTTTTGAAATAATTACAAATATATTAGATGATAAAAAAAATTTACAGCTTAAAAAAAAAGCTATGAAAGAAATAAGCTCAAACAACACATGGGAAAAAAACAATAAAATAATAATAAAAACAATAAATGAAAATTAAATTAGCTAAATCTGAAGTAATACATTTTGTAGGCATAGGGGGTATAGGTATGAGCGGATTAGCTTTGGTCATGAGAAGAATGGGATTTAAAGTTCAAGGAAGCGATATAAATTTTAATAAAAATATAGAAAGACTAAAAAAAAATGGGATAAAAGTTTTTATTGGGCACAAAAAAAAAAATATATATAGCTCTACGATACTTGTTATTTCATCAGCTGTTAAAAAAAGTAATATTGAATTTATTACTGCTCAAAAAAAAAACTTGCCAATATATAAAAGAGGAGACATGCTTGGACATATTACTTCACTTACTAAAAATATTGTAGTAGTTGGATCTCATGGAAAGACAACAACAACCTCACTTGTTGCAAGTATTTTATCAAGTACAAACCTAGATCCAACAATAATAAATGGTGGTGTATTAAAATCTTTCAATAATTCAGCAAGACTTGGTAAAAGTAATTGGAGTATTGTAGAGCTGGATGAGTCTGATGGAAGTTTTTTAAAAGTGCAACCAACTTATTCAATAATCACAAATATTGATAGAGAGCATATGGATTACTACAAATCAATGGATAAATTATTAAATCTTTTTGGAGAATATATTGACAGAGTTCCTTCTTTTGGAAAGTCATTTATTTGTATTGATGATAAAAATAATTCAAAATTAATAAAATCACTCAAAATTAAAAATTATAATTCTTATGGAATTCATAAAAGTTCAAATTTCCGTATAAGCAGAACTGTTCAAACAAGAGAATGGTCCACATTTGATTTAATAATCAATCTACCTGGAAAAAAAACATTCTCAATTAATAATATCAAAGTACCTCTTATTGGATTGCATAATATAAGGAATACTACCGCATCTATAGCAGTAGCAGTAAGTTTAGGTATACCAATTAATAAGATAAAAGATGGACTGAAAACATTTAAAGGTGTTCAAAGAAGATTTAATAAAATTTTTGATTATAAAGGTGTAAGCTTTTTTGATGATTACGCACATCACCCAACTGAAATAAAAGAAGTTTTGAGTGGGGTTAAAACTGCTTACTCCTCTGAAAAAATTATTTGTATATTTCAACCTCATAGAATTTCAAGACTAAATGATCTTAAATCAGAATTTGCCAAATGCTTTAATCAGGCTGATGAAGTTATATTATGTCCAATTTTTACAGCTGGAGAAAATATAAAATTAAAATTTGATTATGAAAATTTTGCAAAAGAAATATCGCATCATTCAAAAGTACAAATATTTTTAGTTAAAGATAAAAATAATTTAGCTAAATTTATAAAACAAAATATTTACGGTAACAAAATTGTAATTGGAATGGGAGCTGGATCAATATCAAATTGGCTAAAAGAATTGCCTGAAGTTATCTAATTGGTTGCGGGGGACGGATTTGAACCGCCGACCTTCAGGTTATGAGCCTGACGAGCTACCAGACTGCTCCACCCCGCGATATTAAAATCTGTTTTTGAGTTTATTTAATTTTTTTACTCTCTTAATATTTTCTTGTAAAATTCTTTTTTTTTTCTCTGAAGGTTTTTCGTAAGTGTCTTTTAATTTGATGATTTTAAAGAATCCATCTCTTTGAAGTTTTCTCTTTAAAACTCTTAAAGCTTGTTCAACATTATTATCTTTGACTTCTATTTTAATAACTACCTCCAAAAAAGTGATTTAATAGCACTTTAATTTTTTTTTGTCTACACATTATGATCCTTACGAAGCTGAGAGTTTTGCCTTTTCTTTTTCTTTTTTTTCCCTTTTAATTCTTCTTTCAGCTTTTTCTATGGCTAAAACTAAATCTTTTTGTGTAAATAAATTCATAGCTACAGGATCTTTTGAGTTCAAATTATTATAGTTCCAATAGCTCTTATTTCTAATTGATGTAACAGAGTTTTTTGTTACTCCTACTAACTTTGCAATTTGTGAGTCTTTTAACAGAGGATGGTGCTTAATCAACCATAGCGCAGAGTCTGGCTTATCTTGTCTTTTTGACAAAGGAACATATTTTTTAATTTTTTTATCCTCTGATGCAATTTCAATATCTGTTCCTTTTATTTGTAGATCTCTACTGTCATCTTTTGAAGATAAATCAATTTCTTCTCTTGTTAACTGACCAGAAATTATCGGATTATAAGGTTTAATTCCCTTTGCAACTTCTCCATCTGCAATTCCTTGAACTTCAACTTCATGCAAATTACAAAAATTTGCAATTTGCTTAAAAGTAAGCGTCGTGTTTTCCACCAACCAAACAGCTGTTGCTATTGGCATTAAAAGTCCATTTGTCATTATTTTTTATCTGATCTAAAATTTTGAAATTTCTTATTAAATTTACTCACCCGCCCCTTATCTAAAAGCTTTTGTTTACCCCCTGTCCACGCTGAATGAGATTTAGGATCAATTTCTAACTTAAGAACTTCACCTTCTTTTCCCCAAGTTGATCTCGTTTCAAATTGCGTACCATCAGTCATTTCAACTTTTATTTTATGGTAGTTTGGATGAATGTCTTTTTTCATAACGAGACTTATAGCAAATGAAAATGATAAAACAATTAAAACTTATTCAATTTTTCAAGGATTTTTTCACTTATGCTTGAACTAGTAGCTCTAATATCTAAATTTTCTTTTTTTGATAAATTAATTGTATTTAGAATTCCTCCCGCTTCTTTGACCAAAATTATACCGGCAGCAATATCCCATAAATTTAAATTCTCTTGAAAATATCCATCAAACCTTCCAGCTGCAACATATGCCATATCTAAAGCAGCACATCCTGTCTTTCGGTTAGGAACATCAATATTTTTATACTTAATTCCATTTGTTGCAAATAAGCATGCATTTATATCTTTTTTTTTTGAAACCCTTATTCTTTTGTTATTAAGAAATGAGCCATTATTTTTTTCAGCATAAAACATTTCATTTTTAATTGGATCAAAAATTAGACCACAAATAATTTCATCATGAGATTGTAATGCTATTGAAATTGCAAAATGTGGTATTCCATGTAAAAAATTAGAAGTTCCATCTATTGGATCTATTATCCAAATATTTTTTTCATCTTTGTTTTTAATAAATCCAGTTTCTTCACTTAAAATAGAATAGTTTTTTTTTAATTTTGACAATTCTTCAATAATAATTCTTTCTGCATTTATATCTGCGTTACTAACAAAATCTGTAGGACCTTTTATTGAAACTTGTAAATTTTCTACTTCACCAAAATCTCTAATTAATCTTTTTGAAGCTTTTTCTCCAGCTTTAATCATTAAATTTAAATTAGATGATAATACATTCATAAAATTATATTTTTTTTACGTACTCAATATTTCTTGTATCAACTATAATTTCATCTCCATTTTCAATAAAAGGAGGCACTTGTATTTTTATACCATTACTTAATATTGCAGGTTTATATGATGATGATACAGTTTGACCTTTTAGTGCCACATCTGTGGTTTCAACTTTACATTTTATTTGATTAGGCAATTCTATTGAGATCGGTCTCTCGTTATAAATACTTATCATTACTTCTAAATTTTCTGTAAGCATTTTTCCTTTTTCTCCAACTATATCTTTTTGTATTTCTATTTGTTCAAATGTTTTAGTATCTATAAAATAATATTTGTTTTCATCATTAAATGAGTAATTGAATTTTACTTCATCTACAGATGCTTTTTCTAAGTATTCACTAGATCTAAATCTTTCGTTTAATTTTGTATTCTTATTTAAACTTTTCATTTCTACCTGTGCAAATGCTCCTCCTTTACCAGGTTTCACATGCTGAGTTTTTAGCACTTCCCATAAATCATTTTTATACTCTAACAGCATTCCGACTCTTATTTCATTTGCTGAGATTTTCATTTTAATTTTTTTATTGCTTCTTGTGGTTTATATTTATTATTATTCCAAATGTAGCCTGAAATAGCTAAAAAGTTTGCATTATTCAATAATAGTTTTTTATAATTTTTATTATTAATTCCACCAATTGTTACTATAGGTATGTTTGTTAGTCTTTTTACATATTTTAGAAGGCTTATGTTGGCTTTATATTTGACTGTTTTAGTTCTACTCTTAAAAAAAGCGCCAATTGCTATATAAGTAGGTTTCACTTTTATGGCTTTTTTTACTAGTTCTTTTGAATTATGGCATGTAACTCCAAAAATTTTATTTTTAATTATTTTTTTAGCTTTATCTAATTTCATATCATTTTGACCCAAATGACATCCATCTGCATTTAATTTTTTTGCAATAAATGGATTATCATTAATTATAAGTTTAGTTTTATATTTTTTACAAATTAATCTTACTTTTTTACCTATTTGTATAATTTGTTTTTCCTTATAGTTTTTTAATCTCAACTGAAAAAAATAGATTTTTTTTGATTTTAGAAGTTTTTCAAGCTCAAGATAGAATAAGTTTTTATCATGAATCTTATTTGGAGAAATTAAATAAATAAATCTTTTTGTATTAATTTTTATTTTCAATTTCTTCTGTCCATCTTCCCTGAGCAGCTAAAGAGCACATTTTTGCTCTATGATTAAACGTATTCTGTGTACCAGAAATATCCTTAATATTTTTAGACCAGAATTTTAATGCGCTTTGTTGTAAAGCTCTTCCAAAAGAATATGTCATGGTAAAACCAGTTTTATTCAACTTGTTAATCTCATTTAAATTTTTTGCTGCCTCTTTTTCAGTTTGTCCTCCAGAAAGAAATGCTACTGCCGGAACTTCTGATGGCACAGATTCATGTAAACATTTTAATGTAAGTTCTGCAATTTTTTTACATTCAATTTTCTCTTTACTGCTAACTCCGGGTAAAATCATATTAGGTTTAAGTATTGTACCTTTTAAATCAACTTTATTTAAAATTAATTCATCGTAGCATTTTTTTAAAACCTCTGAGGTTATTTTAAAACAATCTTCAGAATTGTGATTTCCATCCATTAATACTTCTGGCTCAACAATCGGTACCATTCCACTCTCCTGAACCAAAGCAGCATAACGAGCAAGAGCATGAGCATTTGCATGAATTGCAAGTTTACTTGGGCATTTGTCAGAAATAACATAAACTCCTCGCCACTTTGTAAATCTAGCTCCAAGTTCATAATAATTTTTTAATCTATCCCTTAAACCATCAAGTCCCTCTGTAATTTTTTCATTTTTTGAATTAGCTAAAACCTTAGCTCCAGTATCAACTTTTATTCCTGGTACAGCTCCAGAATTTGAAATAAGCTCAGGAATTGTTTTTTTATTTGACGCAATCTGTTTTATTGTTTCATCGTATAAAATTACACCTCCAATACAATCTTCCATACTTTGAGATGATAAAAGCGTTTCTCTAAATAAAAGTCTATTCTCCGGAGTTGATGGTACGTTTACAGCATCCAGTCTTTTAGTCATTGTACCTGTGCTTTCATCAGCGGCTAGAATACCTTTACCTTGAGAAATTATTTTTTCTGCAATTGAGTATAGTTCTGACATTTATTTAATATAAAGCCTTTATACCAGGTAAATCCTTACCTTCAAGGAATTCCAAAAATGCTCCACCCGCGGTTGAAACAAAATTAAAGTGTTGAGTTAAATTAAAACTATTTAGAGCCGCAACAGTATCACCACCTCCAGCAACAGAATAAATTTCATTTTTTTTATTTTTTTCAACAATTTTTTTTGCAATTTCTAAGCTTCCTTTTTTAAAATTTTCATTTTCAAAATAACCAGCTGGCCCATTCCATAGAACTGTTTTACTTCCTTCAATGGTTTTAGAAATTATTTTTAAAGTTTCTGGACCTATATCAAGAATTAAGTCATCTTTTTGAACTCCACTTATCTTTTTAATATTTCCTTTTCCGTCTATTTTTTTACTTACAGACACATCAACAGGATAAATTATTTTACAATTTTTCTTTTCGGATAAATTAAAAATTTCTTCAACTACATGATCACAATTTTCTTCAAAAATTGATTTTCCAATTTGAACTTTTTTACTTTTCAAAATATTATTTGCCATTCCTCCTACAAATATTAAGTTATCAAATCTAGATATGAGGTTTTTGATAACATTTATCTTTGTAGATATTTTAGAACCTCCAATAATACATGTAATTGGTCTTGTAATATCTTTTGTTATTTTATTTAATGCTGTAATTTCAGACATTAATTGAATTCCAGCGTAAGATGGTAAATATTTAGTTATGCTAAAAACAGAGGCATGTTTTCTGTGGGAACAAGAAAATGCATCGTTTACATATAAGTCTCCAAAACTAGCTAAAATTTTAGCAAATTCTTCATTATTCTCCTCTTCTTCATTATAAAATCTTAAGTTTTCAAGCATTAAAATACTCTCATTTTTGTTATCAAATAAATCTTTTTCTTTCAAATTGTTGAGATTTGCTTTTATTAAACGAATTTTTTGATTCAATTTATTTTTAAGATATTCACAAACAGGTTCCATAGAAAGCTCTTTTACAACTTTACCCTTGGGTCTTCCAACATGCGATAGAATTAAAATTTTAGCTTTATTATTTACTAAAAAATCTAAAGTTGGAATTATTTTATCTATCCTATTTGTATCAGTGATTTTTTGTTTATTAAGAGGGACATTTAAATCTAGTCTTAATATTATTTTTTTGCCACTAAGACTTTTAGCTATACTTTCAACTGTTTTCATTTAGAGATTTTATGTAAATATTGCGCTATATTGCACATCCTATTTGAAAATCCCCATTCATTATCATACCAAGCTGAAATTTTACCCATATTTTTGCCTATTACATTAGTTAAAGATGCATCAACAATTGCTGAATGCGAATTATGGTTAAAATCAACTGATACTAATTTTTCTTTAGTAACACCCAACACACCTTTTAAATTACTTTTTGAAGCTTTTTCAAAACTATTATTTATTGCTTTAATCGATAGATTTTTTTTTGTACAAAAGACCAATTCAATTAAAGAAACATTGGGTGTAGGGACCCTAATTGCAACACCTTCTAGCTTTCCTTGAAGTGATGGAATAATTTCTCCAATTGCTTTTGAAGCTCCAGTTGATGTTGGGATTATAGACTGAGATGCTGATCTTGCTCTTCTAGGATCTTTGTGGGAGTTATCTAGTATTCTCTGATCTGATGTAAATGCATGAATTGTAGTCATGAAACCATTTTCAATTTCGAAATTTCTGTTTAAAATATCTAGTACTGGAGCTAAACAATTAGTTGTACATGAAGCAGCAGATATTATTTTATCTTTGTTAGTAATTGATTTTTCATTAACCCCAAAAACAATAGTTTTATCTGCATTTTTACATGGAGCTGACACAATTACTTTTTTTGCTCCATTTTTTAAGTGAGTGTAAAGTTTATCTTTAGAATTGAACTTACCAGTGCATTCTAGAACATAATCAACATCATGTTGTGACCAATTAATATCCTCGATATTTGTTTCTTGAGAAAAAGATATTATATTTTTTCCTAATTTTATAAATTTTTCACCAAACTTAATATTTTGATTAAATTTTCCGTGAACAGAATCGTATTGAAGTAAATTTGAGCTTACTTGTGTATTTGATCTATTATTTATATGTTTTATTTTGATATCATTGAATTTGTTTTCAAATATAGTTCGAATGATCATTCTACCAATTCTTCCAAGTCCATTAATACCCACTTTTATAGTCATAAAATTCTAATTTTTATTAATAATATTTTTTGTTTTATTTGATATTTCACTAGCTGTTAATTTAAAGTCTTTAAAAATATCTTTATATGGAGCACTTTTTCCAAAGTTTTCAATTCCAAAAGACATTCCACTATCTCCAACAAATTTTGACCAAGAATCTGATCTACCTGCTTCAATTGATATTTTGTAATTAGTCTCTTTCAATATTTTATTTTTATAATTTTCTTTTTGTTGAAAAAATATTTCTTGACAAGGCACTGATATAACTTTGGAATAGGTATTTTGTGTGGCTAATTTATGACTTACTTCTAATGCTAAATTTACTTCGGAACCACTTGCAAATATTGTCAAATCAATTTTCTCGTTGGATCTGTAAACTTCATAAGCTCCAAAAGAACATTTATTTTCATTTTCGTATGATTTTCTAATTGGAGATAAATTTTGCCTACTTAAAGCTAAAACACTAGGAGTATTTGAACTGTTTAAAGCTAATTCCCAGCACTCAATGGTTTCTGTTGTATCAGCAGGTCGAAAAACATTTATATTTGGAATTGATCTTAATCCAGTTAACTGTTCTATTGGCTGGTGTGTCGGGCCATCCTCTCCAAGTCCAATAGAGTCATGAGTCATTACATAAACCACATTGAGTTTCATTAGTGCTGATAGTCTTATCGCCGGCTTACAGTAGTCACTAAAGATTAGAAAAGTTCCTCCATAAGGAATAAATTTACTGTGCAAGGATAACCCATTCATAATACCACACATTGCATGCTCTCTAACTCCATAATGAATATAATTTCCATTAAAGTTATTTCTACTAATCGGTTTATGGTTTTTAGTTTTTGTATTATTTGATCCTGCTAGATCAGCAGATCCACCAATTATCATATTTTTTTTCTCATTCAATGCAGTAAGAATTTTTTCTGAAGATTTTCTAGTTGCTAATGCTTCTAAATTTTTGATTGCAGTTTGTTTTTCTTTTTTAAAAATATCATAAAAATTTAATGAAAAAAATTTATCTATTTGCTCTTTTTTTTTTTTATAAAACTTTCTCCATTTTTCTTCTTTAACTTGGCCTGTCTTCCCAATTCTTCTCCATTCTTCAATGATATTTTTGGGGATCATAAAAGGCTCATGTGTCCATTTTAATTTTTTTCTAACCAGCTTAACTTCATTTTCACCAAGTGGGCTCCCATGTGCTTTTTCGCTACCTGATTTATTAGGCGATCCAAATCCAATTTTTGTTTTACAAGATATTACAGTTGGTTTTTTTGCTTTTTGAACTTTTTTTAATGCATTAAATATTTTCTTTTCGTTATGTCCATCAATTTCAATACAATCCCATCCATATGAATTAAATCTTTTCTTATAATTATCAGAAACAGCTAAACTTGTTGGTCCATCAATAGATATTGAGTTATTATCAAATAACATAACCAAGTTTTTTAGACGTAAGTGGCCAGCAAGACTTAATGCTTCATGACTAATTCCTTCCATGAGGCATCCATCACCAGCTAACACATAAGTTTTGTGATTAAATATTTTCTTTCCAAACCTCTCCCTTAATATTTCCTCTCCAATTGCAAATCCTACTGCATTTGCAATTCCCTGACCCAATGGTCCAGTTGTTGTTTCAATTCCGGTGCCTGGATGAAATTCTGGATGTCCAGCGCAAATTGAATCTAGCTGTCTAAAATTTTTTATATCCTTAAGATTTATACTTGAATATCCAGTTAGGTATAATAAAGCGTAAAGCAGCATTGATCCATGTCCTGCTGAAAGGACGAATCTGTCTCTGTTAATCCAATTTGGATTTCTTGGATTAAAATTAAGAAAATTTTTAAAAAGCACTGTTACAACGTCTGCCATCCCCATAGGCATGCCAGGGTGTCCAGAATTTGCTTTTTCTACCGCATCAATAGACAAAAATCTGATCGCATTAGACAAATCTTTATGTAGTTTGCTCAATTACTATCCTATCTAGACTAAGAAGATTCAATTTAATATTATATTAATATATATATGAAAACTTTCAGTGAAAAAGAAAAAAAATTAAACACATCGCTTCAAAAGTTAAAGGATTTAAATTTAATAAATCCTTCCCAAAATAAACAAACTGAGTATTTAAAAGAGCAAAAAAATCAATTAGAAATTGAAAAGAATCAGATTGAAACTAAGTATAAATCATTAATGGATAACTATCAGAAATTGAAAGATCGTCTTAAAAAGCAAGATTTGGAACAAAAGAATAAAGAATTGATATTCAATGAAAAAATAGATGAATTAAATCAAGAAACAGATATTTTAATAGAAGAAATTGATAAATGGCAAATGTAAATATAAAATTTAATGGCAAAGAGTTTCTTTTATCTTGTGATGATGGTCAAGAAGATCATTTAGAGGAACTTTCCATTCATTTAAATAAAAAATTTGAAAGTTTAAAAAGTGACCTTGGGAATATTGGTGAAAATAAACTTCTTTTAATTACATCGATAAAGATTATGGATGAATATTTTGAAACAAAAAAAAAAATAGATGAAAAAAAAAATGAGTTAGAGGGGATTAAAGAAAAATTTTTAGAAATTAAAAAGCTTGTATACGCCTATAAAGATGACAAAGAAAAGGAAATAAAAAATCTTTTAAGCAATCATCAAGATCTTAAATCTGAAATCGATAAAACAAAATCGGATTATGAGAAAATTTTAGATGAAGCTACTTCAGAAATTGATAAGTTTATTGAAAAAGTTAATCAAGAAAATTCAGTGCAATAATCTGTGTTGAAAAGTCATATTAGAAAAAAAATAATAAAAACTAGAGAGATTAAAAACAAAAATAATTTACAAGTAAAAATAACATTTATTAAAGAAATATTAAAAAAAAAAAAATTACAAAATAAAATAGTCGGTAGTTATTTTCCTGTAAATTTCGAAGCAGATACATTTGAAATTATGAAAATTTTTCAGCAAAAAGGCTTTAAAATAAGTTTACCCGTCATAGGCTCAAAGTTTGATATGAATTTCTATTTTTGGAATTTAAATGATCCTCTGTATGTAAATAAATATGGTATACCAGAGCCAAAATCAAAAAAAAAAGTAATACCTAGTATATTACTAATTCCAATGGTTGCATTTGATAAAAAATTGAATCGATTGGGATATGGAGGAGGCTACTACGATAGATTTTTAGAGAAATATGAAAAAAAAGATATTATTAAAATTGGTTTAGCAATAGCTTGCCAAGAGATAAAAAAACTTCCTTCAAATAGTTTTGATAAAAAAATGGATTATATATTAACAGAAAAAAAACTTTATAAATGAAAGTATTATTTTTAGGTGATATAGTTGGCAGTGCAGGAATACTTGCTATAGAGCAAAACTTAAAAGATCAAATTAAAAAAAATGATATAGCTTTTGTAATCGCAAACGGTGAAAATTCAGCTAATGAAGGTGTTGGTATTACAAAAAGTATTTCAGAGAAGCTATTTAGTTCTGGGGTTGATGTAATTACTACCGGAAATCATATTTGGGACCAAAAAGAAACAGCCGACTACATAAATACTGAGAGCAGATTATTAAGACCATTAAATTTATTTAAACCTTCTCCTGGTAATGGTTTTGAAGTTTATAAATCAAAAAATGGTTTTAAGATTGGAGTGTTAAACCTCATGGGAAACGTTTTTATGAAAAAATGTGATGACGTATTCAATGTTGCAAAGGAATTCTTATTGAAAAAAAAATTGAAAAAAGATTATGATTTTTTATTTGTTGATTTTCATGGAGAGATAACAAGTGAAAAAACAGCAATGGGTCATTTCTTTGATGGCAAAGCAACATTATTAGTTGGAACCCATACACATATCCCAACAAATGATGCAAGAATACTTAACTTTGGTACCGCCTATCAAACAGATGCAGGTATGTGTGGTGACTATAATTCTGTTATTGGAATGAATAAAGAAAATTCACTAAAAAGATTTTTTAAAGAGGATTCAAAAAAACATTTTCCAGCTGAAGGCATAGCAAGTTTGTCAGGAGTTATTGTTGATTGTGATAAAAAAACTGGTTTAGCTAAAAATATAGAAAGTTTTATTTATGGAGGTGATTTAAAAAATACTCACTAAAAAATATGGCAGGTCATTCACATTGGGCAGGAATTAAACATAAAAAAGGAAGAGCAGACAAACAAAGATCAAAAATTTTTTCAAAATTATCAAAAGAAATTACAGTGGCAGCAAAATTGGGCGATAAAGATCCTGATATGAATCCAAGATTAAGATCTGCAATTCAAGCAGCAAGAGCAGCAAATATGCCAAAAGACAATATTGAAAGAGCCATAGATAAATCATCAGGTAATTTAGGTTTGAGTTTAGAAAATATTAGATATGAGGGATTTGGTCCTGAAAAAATAGCAGTTATTGTTGAAGCGCTCACTGATAATAAAAATAGGACAGCTTCTCAGTTAAGGACTATTTTTAATAAAAATGGGGGCAATTTAGGCTCAAGTGGTTCGGCATCACATAATTTTAATCAAGTAGGAGTAATAAGAATAGATAAAAATGAGATAAAAGAAGACCAAATTTTAGAACTCGCAATAGAGGCTGGTGCAGAAGAATGTTTTAATTACGAATATTTTCATGAAATCCATTGTGATAAAAAGAGCATTTATAGTGTAAAAAAAATATTAGAGGAAAAAATAGCAAATTTTATTTCAACTGAAATAGAATGGATACCAAATAACAAAATTATGGTAAATAAAGATACTATAGAATTAGCCAATAGTTTTTTAGAAGATTTAGACAATAACGATGATGTGCAAAATATTTACACAAATTTAAACCTAGTAAAAAATTAATGTTAATAATAGGAATTGACCCAGGAATCTCAGGAGCTTTATGTTTTATGGAAAATGGTAAAATTATTGATGTAATTGAAATGCCCAGCATGGCAGAAGGAAAAAAAAACAAAAAACAAGTAAACGGTTCTCAAGTTTTTAATGAAATTTTGAAACATATTAAAGAAAAAAAGCTTGAGGAAATTAAAGTCATAATTGAACATGTAACGGCAATGCCAGGCCAAGGGGTTACTAGTATGTTTAATTTTGGTCAATCATTTGGTATTCTTAAAGGTATATGTTCGGCAATGAACCTCTCAATGCATTTTGTTAGACCAGCAAAGTGGAAAAAGCATTTTAATTTAATAAATGCATCTAAAGACGCAAGCAGAACTAAGGCTATTGAGATTTTTCCATATTTTTCAACAAATTTATCAAAAAAAAAGGATGCAAATAAAGCAGATGCAATTTTGATTGCTAGCTATTTTGATGAAACTTTTAGTAAGAAATAAGCGTTTTTTAGTATTAGACAAATTGATGACACAATTAAGTGTGAAGAATTTTTAATGGAAGCTGATATATCTTCACAAGCAGTTGGTTTAGCAACAAATACTGACTTTTCATTAGTACAATTATTTCTAAGAGCAGATATTATTGTTAAGTCTGTAATGATACTTTTGATTGCATGCTCGATTTACTCATGGGCTATAATTATAGAAAAAATAAGATTATTTAAAAAAATAAATATTTCCACAGAAGAATTTCAAGACAAGTTTTGGAAATCAAAATCAGCTGAAAGTTTTTATAACAACATTCCAAAAAATATTGAGGATCCTTTGGCACAAATATTTAGAGCTTCAATGGAAGCTGCATTAAAAACAAGATCTAAATCACAATTGAATGAAAGACTTTCAAATATGCTTCAAATTAACATTGAGAAACAAATGGAGAAAATTGAAAAGAGCTACACATTTCTTGCTACTGTTGGATCAACAGCGCCATTTATTGGACTGTTCGGAACAGTTTGGGGAATTATGAATTCATTTCAATCTATTGCAATTTCAAGAAACACTAGTTTGGCAATAGTTGCTCCAGGAATTGCAGAAGCATTATTTGCTACTGCGCTTGGTCTTCTTGCTGCAATACCTGCGGTTGTAGCGTATAATAAATTTAGCAACGATTCAAAAAAATATTTACAAAAGTTAGAAAATTTTTCTAAAAGATTTTTAACTATCATTTAAAATGGCTTTTAAATTCAAAAGGTCCTTACGTGAACCAATGAGTGAAATAAATGTTACGCCATTTGTTGACGTAATGTTGGTGCTCCTTATTATTTTTATGGTGACTGCTCCCTTGTTGACAGTAGGTGTTCAAGTTGATTTACCAGAAAGCTCTGCAGATTCATTGCCAGAAGAGCAGGAGCCCTTAACTTTGACAATAAATTCTAAAGGTGAGATTTTTATACAAGAGTCAAAAGTTGAATTTGATAAAATTATTGCAAAAATTTTAGCAGTATCAAAAAATAGAACTGATACTAGAATCTATGTAAGAGGTGATCAATCCATAAATTATGGCAGAGTGTTAGAGGTTATGGGGATGTTATCAGGTTCAGGATTTACTAAAGTTGCTTTAATTTCTGAGCCTTATAAAGAGAGGTAATATTTGACTAAAAATATTTTTATTTCTTCGATATTACATTTATTTTTAATTTTTATCACAGCAGTTAGCCTACCTTTTTTAGCAAAAAAACCAATAGATCTACCACCAATTATTTCAGTTGAATTAATTCAAATAGCTGAAAAAACGAATATACCATATGCTCCAAAGGCAAAAAAAATAATTGAAGAAGTTAAAAAAAAAGAGGAAAAAGTTACATCTGAACAAGCACCGCCAAAGAAAGTAAAGAAAGAAAAACCCGACGCTGTTCCACTGCCAAATGATAACTTAGAAAAAGTAAAAAAAATTAAGGAAAAAAAACAAAATCCTGAAAAAATAGAGGATGAGATTAAACAGGTCTCTGAATTTGAAAAAGATGAGCTATTTGACCCAGATAGTATTGCTGCTTTAATTGACAAATCTAAAGAGGAGTTTGCAGAAACTACAAAAAAAAATAATAAAATTACACAATCACAAGATAAAAATGTTGATAGCTTAAGTTTGACGTTAAGTGAGGAGGATGCGTTAAAAGCTCAAATTTTTAGTTGCTGGAGTATCCCTTTAGGATTACCATATAATGAAAATTTATTAGTAAGAGTAAAACTAGAGTTAAAACCTGATGGTACGGTTATAAAGTCTGAGATCTTAGATCATGCAAGAATGAATAAACCAGGTCAAGGATTTTACAAAGTTTTGGCAGAAAGTGCTCTAAGAGCAATTAAATTATGTCAACCTTTGAGAGTTCCAACAAAGGGTTATGAAAGATGGAAAAACTTACAATTAAATTTTGATGCGAGAGAAATGTTAGAAGGATGATAAAAAAAATTACATTATCAATAATTTTATTTGCTTTATTTACAGCTAAACTTCACGCCTTAATTGAGGTTGATATAACTAGGGGTAATCTAGATCCACTTCCTGTTGCAGTTTCACCTTTATCAGCTGATAAAAATACTAATGATAAATTAAGTAAAGAATTAAAAATAGAAAAAATAGGGCATAAAATATCTGAAGTAGTTGAAAACAATCTGAAAAATTCTGGATTGTTTAACCCATTAAACAAAGATGCATTTCTTCAAAAACCAGATATTGCTCATCTTAAACCAAGATTTGAGGACTGGTCTTTGATTAAAGCACAAGCTTTGATCACTGGCAAAGTAACTTTAAATGATGAAAAATTGAGAGTTGAATTTAGATTATGGGATGTGCTTGCTGGGAAAGAAATGATGGCTTTAGCATTTACTACCGTTCCTTCAAATTGGCGAAGAGTGGGGCATATAATAACAGATAAAGTTTATGAGAGATTAACAGGTGAAAAAGGATATTTTGATACTAGAATTATTTATGTTGCTGAAGAAGGTCCCAAAACAAAAAGAATAAAAAAATTAGCAATAATGGATCAAGATGGTTCAAATACAAAATATTTGACTTTAGGTAATGAACTTGTTTTAACCCCAAGATTTAATCCAACCAATCAAATGGTAACTTATCTTTCTTATTTTAGGAATTTACCAAGAGTGTATTTATTAGATATTGAAACTGGAATACAAGAAGTAGTAGGAGATTTTCCTGGGATGACTTTTGCACCAAGGTTTTCACCTGATGGAAAAAAAATTATCATGAGTTTTGCTATGGATGGAAATTCAGATATTTATACAATGGATTTAGAAAATAGAATTGTAGAAAGAATTACAAATCACCCATCAATCGATACTTCGCCTTCCTACTCTCCAGATGGAAAATTTATTTGCTTTAACTCTGATAGAAGTGGTTACCAACAAATTTATGTCATGAAAAAAGATGGTACAAATGTAAAAAGAATCTCTTTTGGAAAAGGACTATATGGAACACCTGTTTGGTCACCAAGGGGAGACTTAATTGCATTTACTAAACTTCATAAAGGAAAATTTTATATAGGAGTTATGAGAACTGATGGTACAGGCGAAAGATTACTGACTGAAAATTACTATCAAGAGGCTCCATCTTGGTCGCCAAATGGAAGAGTATTAATCTTCTATAGGGAAACTAAGACAGATACCGAGGGAAAGGGATTTTCAGCAAAATTATGGTCAATAGATTTAACAGGCTATAATGAGCGTATGGTAAAGACAGAATCTGATGGTTCCGACCCATCTTGGTCGTCTTTATTAAGTAATTAGATATAATTATTATAAAATAGTTGATTTTTTGACTTGAAAGATTTATCCAGTTGTGGAAAACTTAAAATAATCAATTAAGGAGCAGTGATGAACTTAAGCAAATTTTTTAAAAACACATTTTTAGTAATGCTAGCATGTTTGGTACTTTCAGCTTGTGCGACCAAGAAAGTTCAAAATCAAATGCAAGGTGATGTTTATACAGGAACAGAAACTGTAGAATATTTAGCATCAGGAGTTCCAGACAGAGTATTCTTTGCTACAAACGAGTCAGTTTTAACAACTGCTTCAAGAGATACTTTAAGAAAACAAGCAGAGTGGTTAAGAAAGAATTCAAAAATAAATGTAGTATTAGAAGGACACGCGGATGAAAGAGGTACAAGAGAATATAACTTGGCTCTAGGTGAAAGAAGAGCTAATGCCGCGAAAGATTATTTAATGACATATGGAATTTCTGGCAATAGAATTTCTGTAATTAGCTATGGTAAAGAGAGACCTGTAGACTCTGGGTCAAACCCATTGGCTTGGTCAAAAAATAGAAGATCTGTAACTGTAAAAGCAAATTAATTAAAATTAAAAGACCCCAGAACTGAAAGTTCCTCGGGGTCTTTTTTTTGCCATCATTATAAATAGTAATAAATAATTGATGATTAAAAAAATTAAATCTTTCTTGGTA